>JANQMY010000498.1 GCA_028279895.1 Alphaproteobacteria bacterium | reverse complement strand
ACCCACCGGCACCGGTTCCTCCACCTCCATGCACCGGAGTCCTTTCATTGGCAGCCAGCTGTTGTCCGCTCGGTTCACCGTTTTGCTGCGCGCCATTCTCGGTCACTGACGCCAATCGCCCCGCACTCTGCATCTGCTGGCCATCGCTAACGCCTTGGAGGAAGGTGGTCGGTCTGAAAGAAAACGGCGCCGCTGATTGCGGCGCGTTCGGCGGAATACCGGGCAGTCCCACATCTGCCAGAAACGATTTTAGGATCGCGAAAGGTTCGTGCGGGGCCTGGGGCACGCGCACCCTTCCGGACGGTGGAGCGCCAGCCGGCAACGCAGCCGGCAAAGCACGCCGTTTTTCTTGGCCGGCCCGTTGTACCTGTTGCGGCGGTACACGGAGGATGCCTTCCCCCGCCTGCGACGGATCACTCGCATTTTGAAACCTGCCCGGCGGCGGGGCTTCACCCCGGCGGATGCGGGCCCAATCCTCCTCGGTCCAACCGCAGATGCCCGGCCCTGGATCGAAACCGGACTGAGGTTCTTGTTCGACAATCGGTGGCTGGTCTCCCATAAGCTCGCGCGCGAAATTGCCCATGCGCACAAGCGGATCCTCAACTTTACTATCCGCCAACGCCATTTCCATGATCATCGGCGCATCGTTGATCAGGCCCGTAATATCGTTTTTGGAGAGGGCGCCTTCGTCCAACAGGCCGCGAACCGTCTTCGCCTTCCCGACGTCGTTCATACTGTTCCAGAGATCTAGATTGGTGATCTCGTCTTCGTCGGGACCGGTGTGGGGTTGCGACGCGTGGTGGCGCGAACGTTTTGGGGGCATAAGGTGGTTTCCTTGAATTGACCCCCGACACGAAAAAGCCCCGCCGATGGCGGGGCCTCAATTGGCAGTGAATGTTCTAAACGGTTTAAAATCGCCGTCAGTTCGGCCTTCGGCTGGTGGGCGAGAATTCCCGCACCCAATCCTCCGAAGACTTCGGGTCCGGCGTATCCGACACCACAAAAACACGCGTGGGCGCCGTGCCCTCAACGGTCGTGGATTGCAGATCCGGCAAGGCCTTCTTCAGCAGACCAAGGGCCGCACTGACTTGCGTGGCGGACAGCGCCGCCTCTTCCAGCACGTGGGCTTCCAAGGCCTTGAGCAAGCCGGCCACGTCGATCTGGCCCCTGTGGTTCTTCGGCTTTGGCGGGGTTTCCGCCACGGGCATGCCGCGCGGCGCAGATTTTCGGGACATGTAGTTACACCTTTCGCCTCCCCACTTGGGCGCCGACGCCGCGCACAAAAAAAGCGCCGCCGTTTCGGGCTGCGCCTTTGACACACTGCGTAAGTCTCAATTACGTCGCATGTATAGCACGCGCAAGCCAAAGCGTAAATAGAAAACTGGATCAGCCGCTCACTTTTTTTTGCGATTGCTTGTCCGTGCCGTACTCGTCCGTAAGCAGATCAAGGCCCGCCACGATGTCGCCACGATTTTGCATCTCCGCTTCGCTCATTCCTTCACTCGAAGGGCGCAAGGCCCAGCTTGGAATGATAGACAGCACACAGACGTTCCAGGTAGCTGTGCGGATCGGGCCGGTAGCCTGTCTTAGAATACGGTCGCCCCGAAGATATGCCCGCGTTATCGACACCAAATAAGGCTCGTTGTCTGACAACCGGTCTTCCGCCGACCGACGTACATAATCATCCACGTAGTCGCCGTAATGGGCAACCGGCGCAAAGGACTTGCCATAAGCCGCCTGACGGAACGCGGCAAACAATGTGCCCGCCTTGTATCTTGGTTCATCGATCCAGCCGCGCGCATAAAGAATGCCCAAGGCGCTTTCGCTCAGTGCCGGGTCTGCGCGCCCCACCAGTTCCAGCCGGCGTTTCGCCGCAAATTCAGTTCCGTGATCGATAGGCCGGCGGCCGCGAACCGTGGTCTTGCGCCGTCTCGCATTAAGTTGACGTTTACGTCCACGTCGTGCCATCACACATGCCCTCCCAACCTGTCGAGACATTGCTCCGTGTGATAAAGCATGGCGAACGCCAGAGCAGCCGAACACCAGTCGGGAAAGCAGCGGACAATTTCATCGTCGCCGGCCCGGGTTTCCACACGATATTGGGTGCCGGCCCGACGCAACGAGAGGAACGTCGAAGCGCCCACCGCTTCAATCGTTGCGTCCCCGTCTGGGGAAGATACAAGTTCAAATTTTTTGCGGGGTTTTCTCACCGTCAATTCCTCTAATTTAAGCCGGCTTTCCCTCACAAACCGAGTGCCTATAAGAATTACCTATTTTATATTGGTATTACCAATTTATTTCAATAAGCATAGCTTATGCAGTGCCATTAGGCTAAATTGTAAACGGTCCCAATTTGGAACATGGGTGAGGCATGTCGATCGGGGAAAGAATACGCCAGGCACGGCAACAAAAGCGGCAGTCTCAAAAGGATCTTGCCGCCCGGCTGGGCGTAACCCAGGCCACCATATCCCAATGGGAGAACGGCGATTATGCGCCCGAGCGTTCCAAAATCGGACCACTCGCTAAAGTTTTATCAGTGACGCCGATTTGGCTTGAATTCGGTTCTCAAACCGATAGTGTTGATTGGGGGGCTGATCTCAGTCCGATCAAGGAACCGGTTCGCGCCGTTCCGTTGATCAGTTGGGTAGAGGCAGGCCAATTTGTGTCGATAGAAGACCCATATCAGCCCGGCGACGCGGAACGTTTTATCGCCATCGCCTCGGACGTTTCAACGCTGATTGCCCTAAAAGTCAGCGGTACGTCATGCAACCGGGAGTTTCCCCCAGGAACGATAATTGTTGTGGACTATACCGATAAAGAATTGATCGACAACAAATTTTACGTGTTCCGCCAAGAGGGGCAGGCGACCTTAAAAAGATGGCGTAGCAATCCCCCGCGGCTTGAGCCTTTCTCTACAGACCCTTCCCACGAAACCATCTTTCCGCAGGAATCGGTAGAGGTGGTTGGACGGGTGACCGACGCCGTTCGCCACTATTAGACCATAACAATCGAACTCATTGGATTGTCCAATTGACATAGGCATAGCCAATAATATAAGTTTAACTTATCTCATCGATTTCCCCCCGGTCGATGAGAAATTGCCCCCGGGGGTCGGGCGTTTCCCCCTCCCTCGCCGCCTGGCCCCCGGACTTTTTTCCAGAACAAATACGAACGAGTTTGAGGGAGGAAAAAGGTGACATCATGAACCAAGTGCCAACTACAGCATCGGGCGATTTATCCAAATCGTCCGATGCTACGGACTCTTTGATGGTCGCGCCGGTAACGCGAAAAACCGGATTCCACTTTTTCGCCCGTCGTTCCATGGGTTTCAGGCGAAGGGCTGTTGATTTAAAGAAGGACTTCGCGGCCCCGTCATGCCGAACCGCCCGGCGGCGCGATCGCCAAATCATCCGAGAACGAGTGTCATCCTATGACCGCAGACGTCTACTGCCCACTCTCATTCATTGCCCCGAGGAGTGGCTTTCGAGCACACGACCAGACGTTGCCGCAGCGATCCTCAGAAGGCTGAAGCTTTCTCTGTACCAACAGCGGCAAGCGCGCGCGTCCCAGCACTACACCTATTGCCGATCCCGTTATGATGGATTGCTTGTGGCAATCGGGGGAGAACTTGCCGCGCAGCATGTCTCATGCTTCCATCGCGCTTTGCGCCCAACTGTGAATCGCAGGCATGATCATGTTTCCGTGAAAAATGATCACGCCCTAGTCGACACCAGGTTGAAACCTATAGCTCTCTCCTGAGACAATCGCAGCAACGGCCGGATCGATGACGTAGTTCTTCTTGAACTCCTCCGGCCAGCGAGAAGGCCTGCCGCTTTCCAGATCAATGCAGACATAGTGCAACAACGCGCGCAACAAGGTTACACCGTCTCCATGTCGGACAATTTGAAAGCGCCGGCTTGCGCGCAATCTGCCGTCTGCAAACGTTACCCAGTTCCCCACTTGGACGCGCTGCCCCTTGAAGGCTGGTCTCAGATACTCAATTTGCGTCTTGCGCACCACCATGCCACGACCGATCCGATCGCAGTCCGCCTTCGTGATACCAACGTGTACGGAGTGCTGCCAAGCACATCGGTCTAACCACCCTACATAGACCGCATTATTGACGTGGCCGTAATTGTCGATGTTTCCGTCCTCCACATCGACTGGAATCGAAAACGGATTGGGCAAATCCCACTCAAATCCCTTGGTTCCGTGATTTCTCGCCATGGCCGCACTCTTATGGATGACTCCCAACATGGCAAGACAAAATGTCTGTCGGCCCCTGGGGCTTCCGCTGCAATCAGATGAGTGAGTTGGAATGGCGCGGCACGTCCACATCCCGATGCACGTAGACACACATAAGCAGACCGAAGCCAAACATAAGTGTCATCATAGCCGTGCCGCCATATGAAACCAGTGGCAAAGGAACCCCCACGACCGGAATCATGCCCACGACCATTGCCGTGTTGATCAGAATGTAGAGCAAAAACGTAATACAAACGCCCATCACGACAAGACGGCCAAACTGGCTGCGGGTCTGCATGGCGATCGCAAGGCCATATCCGAGGACAAGCAGATACAAGCCCAAAAGCGTTAGAGCACCCACCAACCCGAACTCTTCCGCCAACATCGTAAAAATGAAGTCCGTCTGTTTCTCGGGCAAAAAGTCGAGATGGCTTTGCGTACCTTGCAGCCACCCTTTACCGAACACCCCGCCAGATCCCAGCGCAATCTTTGACTGCAAAATATGCCAACCAGCACCCCGGATATCAGCTTCCGGCTCCAAAAAGGTCAGTATTAGGGCCTTTTGGTATGGTGCTAAGACGAACTGCCAGGCAATGGGTAAGGCGGCCAAGCTTGCCGCCCCCGCTGCCACAAGCCACTTCCAACTGATACCGGCCAGGAACAGTAGCGAAAAGCCGCCGATTGCCAAAAGCAGCGACGTGCCAAGATCCGGCTGACGCAATACCAAGATGACCGGCAAGGAAATGAGTAGCAGGGGCGCCAACAGATACAGTGGCCGTGACACTTGCTCTAACGTAATGCCGTGGAAATAGCGCGCCAGCGCCAAGACGAGCGTGATCTTCATCAACTCCGACGGCTGAAGCCTGAAGACGCCAAAATCTATCCACCTTTGCGCGCCCATCCCGACGGTGCCAAAAAACTCAACCGCCACTAAAAGCAATAGCGCGATGGTATAGGCGGGATAAGCCAGCGCCATCCAAATGCGAATATCGACCACCGCAACGGCAATCAGGATCACCAAACCGATCGCAAACCGGATCATTTGACGGGACGCCCAGGGGTCTAAATGCCCCTCGGCTACCGAAATCAACATGCCAAATCCGACGCTAGCGATGACGCAGAGGAGGAAAACAAAAGCCCAATGGATCTCGAGCACCTTATTGAGATGAGTGCGTAATCCCCCGCGGCCGCCAATGAGTTCGCTCATAGCTCAGCCCCGCTCCACCGTCTCGTCAGCACTCTGCGCAATCGGCGATACGGCGGATAGCCGTAACGGATCACGCTTCAGGGTCTCAGTCATAATGTCCTTTGCGATCGGCGCGGCCTTCTTTGAACCGCTGCCTCCATGGTCAATCACCACCGCCAACGCATACCGGGGTTCGTCAACCGGCGCATAGGCGACGAACAATGCATGATCACGAAACCGCCAAGGCAGTTCCTCATTCTTGAGAACACCTGTGAGCCGCTCAGCTTTCGTGATGCGACGGACTTGAGCCGTTCCGGTTTTACCGGCCATCTTCATCCCATCCACGTCCACGCGGCTGCGAAAGGCTGTGCCACCGACTTCATTAGTCACGGCATCCATGCTGGCTTTCGCAATATCCAGGTATCGCGAATTTAGTTGGAACACGTCACGCTTCGGGCGTTCGACAAACTCTGGCCCGATGGAGCGCAACAGTCGCGGTTTGACTTTAATTCCGCCGTTTGCAAACCGAGCGGTCATGACGGCCATCTGCAACGGGGTGGCCAACAAGTAGCCTTGGCCAATGCCGGTAATCAGTGTCTCGCCCTTCTGCCACGGGACGCCGGTTGTCGCCCGTTTCCACCCTCTGTTCGGCACTAATCCAGGCTTTTCTCCGGGCAAGTCGAATTCATAGTTCTCACCTAGTCCGAATTCTTTCAGATAGTGCTCCATCTGATCGATGCCGAGTCGGCTCGCGATTTCATAGAAATAGATGTCGCAGGAGTGCTTAACGCCGTCCTTGAGGTCCATCCACCCATGTCCACCACGCTTCCAACAATGAAAAATGTGGTTCCCCAACCGCCTCTTGCCGCTGCAAAACACAGCTTCGTGCGGTTTCACCACGCCCTGCTCAAGCGCCGCCAACGCAATCATCGGCTTTACGGTAGAGCCCGGCGGGTACTGACCGGCTATGCATTTGTTGACAAGCGGCTTCAGCGGATTGTTCAAAAGCCCCTTCCACTGTTCCGACGTCCATCCGCGGTTGAAGCCCTGAGGGTCGAAACCCGGCTCCGAGACCAAGGCCAACACGTCCCCCGTGAAGATGTCCATCAGTACCGCAGACCCGCTTTCGCCCCGCATGCGTTCCGCCGCGAACTTTTGCAGCGCAACGTCGATGGTCAAAACGACATCGTCCCCGGCCACGCCGTCAACGCGCCTGATTTCCCCGACCACGCGCCCCAAAGCGTTCACCTCGACGTGACGGTAGCCCGGTTTGCCGCGCAGGTTCTTGTCGGTCAGGCGTTCGATCCCATCACCGCCAATTCGAAACTCTTCTTGGCGCAAGAGGGGGTGCGGATCATCCGCCTGATCGTCTGCATCCGGGCGTGTCACATAGCCCAACACATGAGAAAGATCTTCTTTATACGGATAGTTCCGCGTTTCGCCGACAACCGGTTCTATGCCCGCAAGTTCCGGCCCCCGCACATTGACCCGCGCAAATTCATCCCAGGTTAGATGTCCAGCCACCTTGATGGGAACAAAGTCGCGTTGCGATTCAACCTTTTTGAGTATGCTTTGCTGCTGCTCGGTCGTTAGGGGGATAATCTCAGACAGAGTCCGCAAAACGGACTCGACGTCCTCAGCGTTCTCCGGGACTAGAATAACTCGATAATCCTGCTGATTACTTGCCAGCTCAACCCCGAAGCGATCGAGAATCCTCCCTCTCAAGGGAACAATAACCCGCGGGTCGATACGGTTTTCTTCAGCCTTTAGAGAGTATTCGCGTGACTTAGAAACCTGGAGGTAATACAGGCGCGCCGCAATCGTACCAAACGCACCGAGCGTCCCAATAGACATAAGAGCGGCCCTCCGCGAGAAAGCCAAATACCTCTCATTGTCTTTGATGCTCATTCTAAAAAGCCTATCATCATTAGGCTGACGAAATGATATTGTTCTGAACGTGCCGGTATATCTTGTTCATCAATGGATAGATCAGAACGGTAATCATCGACTGCAGCGCAATCGGACCAACATTGAGCGCTTTGGAGTAATAGAAGCTCCCCACCAGCCACACCAGCACACCCGCCAATACCGTCACCAACAGGAAGCCGGCCCAAAGCATCGGAAACGGCTGCGAAAACAACAGGTTCCTCTGTGAGATAACCGCACCAAAGGCCACCAGGTAAACAAAAGCCCAAAGACCGATCGGTCCGCCGGTCAAAAAGTCTTGTGTGAGACCAACGCAGAAAATGAAAACCGGCGGCAACAGACTTGGCTGGTTTATCGCCCAAAAGAATACGGCAGTCAGAGCCAAGGCGGGAAATACCAGCCAATGGGTTGCGAGCCCGAATGGAACGAGAGAAAGCAGCACGCACGAAAGAGTAAGCGCCGCTGGCGTACATTGCCAAAGCGCCTTGGCTACCGGGCTAGAAGTTTGACCATCCATAACCGCTCGACCTTTCCTACTGGGCGTTGCCCGCTCCCGCATTACCGGATGCTACGGCAGACGTATTGACGGAAGCTTCAGGCCCCTCCGCCGGCGATTCTTCTTCGGTTTCGCTTTGGCGTGCATCCGCATTCGCTTCCGGTTCGATTGGTACAACTTTGGGAAACTCGTACTGCACAACACGAACAAAATCTGTTTGGGACAGGTTTGAAAACAAAGCGACCCGGAACTTTCCACCGGGCTGTTGCTGGGTCACCATGCCAATTGGCAGTCCTGGCGGCAGTAACCCCCCATCCCCAGACGTGACCACTCTACTGCCCACTTGCGGCTGGTAGTTCTTTGGCAGGTGATCCAAAAAGGGGCTGTTTCGATTATCGCCCGAGAGTATCGCGCGAACATGTTCAGGCTCGACGAATACCGGCACACGGCTATTTAAGTCCGTCAGCAGCAGGATTCGCGACGCATCTTGACCTGCCGTCACCACCCGCCCAATCAAGCCGCTTGAATCTATGACCGCATGTCCCTTTTTGACGGCTTGATTTTGCCCAAGGTTTACGACGTAGGTTTTCAGGAACGGCCCACCGCTTTCGGCAATAACACGCCCTGTGACGAACTCCATTTTGGGATCGATTTGAACATTCAGCAGCGCCTGGTAACGTTCGAGCTTTTGCTCAAGGCCAATCGCGGCCTCCCGCCAGTCCTGCAACTGCTGATTTTCTTCCCTCAAGCGATCGTTTTCGTCATAAAGCGCCACAAGGTCGTCGGCCCGCCCAATGTAGTCAATCGCCGACATCACCGGTTTTGAGACCGTTTCTAGGAAAGGCGCGACCCCATCAATGACCCACAACCGGCTTTTTTCAAACGCCGTCGGGTCCGCTCTGCCAACAAACAAAAGAACAGCTGATACAAAAATCAAAAAGGCAAGCAAGGTCACATAAGGTCGTGACCTTTTTGATATTTCGCCGGCCTGGCTCCTACTCACGCGGTCAATCACTGGAGCCGTCCCAACACCTTCTTATCCCACAGATGTTCGCTTCGGTCAGCAGAGGCAACTGTCCTAAACCTGGATCAAGAAAACGCCGAATCTTAAGATCCGAAGTTTGACTCTACCAGGAAACCGCCGTTTTCCGAACCCTTGCCGCCTAGAAAGCCGCCGACAAAACGTTCCGCATCGAGCGGATATTCTCAAGCGCCTTGCCGGTACCGAGGGCAACACACGAGAGTGGCTCATCCGCAATGCTGACAGGCAGGCCTGTATCGTCCCGAAGCACTTGATCCAATAGCGTCAACAAGGCACCCCCGCCCGTAAGCACGATGCCCTTGTCGACAATATCGGCGGCCAATTCCGGTGGAGTGGCCTCTAAAGCGACCTTAACGGCCTCTACGATTGCACCAACGGGTTCCGCCAAACTGTCCGCAATCTGGCGCTGTCCGATCGTGATCTCCTTCGGCACACCGTTCATCAAATCGCGGCCCTTGATTTCCATGGTCCGGCCGGTCTCACCATTCGCAGGCGCACATGCAGAACCGATGTCTTTCTTGATCCGTTCCGCGCTCGCCTCGCCAATAAGAAGATTATGATGGCGTCGAATGTAGGCGATAATGGCTTCGTCCATCTTGTCACCGCCAACGCGAACGGATCGAGAATACACAATCCCTCCGAGCGACAGGACCGCAACCTCGGTAGTGCCGCCACCAATATCGACAACCATCGAGCCTGTGGGCTCGGTGACCGGCAGGCCAGCGCCAATGGCTGCAGCCATGGGTTCTTCGATCAAAAACACCCGCCGCGCACCGGCAGAAAGGGCGGAATCCTGAATGGCACGCCGTTCCACAGCCGTAGATCCAGAGGGCACACAAACCACGATAAGAGGGCTCGAGAAGAACTTCCGATTGTGCACTTTCTGAATAAAGTGCTTGATCATCTCCTCTGCAACCTCGAAATCGGCGATAACGCCGTCCCGCATGGGGCGGATGGCCTCTATGTTGCCGGGCGTACGCCCCAGCATCATCTTGGCGTCGTTGCCGACCGCAAGAACCTGCTTCTTCCCACCCTTGGTCATGATTGCCACAACCGAAGGCTCATTTAGTACGATCCCGCGCCCTTTCACATAGACAAGCGTATTAGCTGTGCCTAGGTCGATGGCCATGTCTGCTGAAAGCATGCCTAAGAGACTAAATGGCATAATTCCTCATCACCCCAGTTCGTCGAACTCTTGCAATTCGGAGTGTGCTCCAAATTTGGTTAATTTGCCGTGACGATCTTGTGGCTAATGCAGGTAATTTGAAAAGAAAAAAATGGCCACCGTGCGGCAACGCCCCGCCTTCCAACAACTATTTGTTAAGGAATGCCTCTTGTCGCCGAAAACATGCCGATATTTGAGATGTCCGGCCAACTACGGCGCGAACCCGCAAAATCAGTGACCGCACTCAGTTTTTTTCTTTATCGACCAGACGCCCCTCTGAAATCCAAGGCATCATCGACCGGAGCCGCTCACCCACGTCTTCAATAGGATGTGCTGCACTGGCGGCGCGCATAGCCTTAAAGCTGGTTTGGCCAACCTTATTCTCCAACATCCAATCCCTAGTGAACTTACCCGACTGGATATCTCCCAAGACGCGTTTCATTTCGGCTTTGGTTTCCGGGGTGATCACACGCGGGCCACTTACATACTCACCGTATTCCGCAGTATTTGAGACCGAATAATTCATATTGGCGATACCGCCTTCATAGATGAGGTCAACGATCAGCTTCACTTCGTGCAGGCACTCGAAATAGGCCATTTCGGGGGCATAACCCGCTTCCACCAATGTCTCGAAACCTGCGCGAATCAGCTCGACCAAGCCACCGCACAACACGACTTGCTCGCCGAATAAGTCGGTTTCGCATTCTTCTCTGAACGTGGTTTCGATGATGCCTGCGCGCCCGCCGCCAATCGCCGATGCGTAAGAGAGCGCAACGTCTTGCGCATTTCCTGTGGCATCTTGCGCAACAGCGACCAAACATGGGACGCCGCCGCCGCGAAGATATTCGCTACGAACCGTATGTCCTGGTCCTTTTGGTGCTACCATCATGATATCCAGGTCTTTTCTCGGCTCAATGAGATTAAAATGAATATTTAGTCCGTGTGCGAATAAAAGAGCTGCCCCCTCTTTCATGTTGTCATGCAAGGACTCGCGATAAATGTCTCCTTGCAATTCGTCGGGCGTGACCATCATCATGACATCTGCCCATTTGGCTGCGTCCGAAGGCGACATCACTTTGATGCCTTCAGCCTCACATTTCTGCGCACTGGAAGAATCTGGGCGCAACGCCACAGCCACTTCTGCAACTCCCGAATCCCGCATGTTCAGGGTGTGAGCGTGCCCTTGGCTGCCATATCCGATGACCGCCACTTTCTTGCCCTTAATCAAATTCACGTCCGCATCGCGATCATAATAAACGCGCATCGACTGTCCTTTCCTGTAAGTCTCTATTTCTACATTGCTTCCGGACCGCGGGAAATTCCCACGACGCCGGTTCGCGAAACATCCGTTAAGCCCAAGGGCCGCATTAGGCCGACAAAAGCATCAATCTTGTCGGACGCGCCAGTCAGCTCGAAGACAAAAGACGAATGGGTGGTATCAATGACCCGCGCCCGAAATGCCTCTGAGAGTCTTAGGGCCTCGACACGCTTATCTCCTGTTCCGACGACCTTAATCAGCGCCAGTTCGCGTTCGACCGACGGCCCCCTAACAGTCAAATCGACCACCTTGTGAACCGGCACAAGGCGCTCAAGCTGCGCGCGTATTTGCTCGATTACCATTTGGGTCCCAAACGTAACCACAGTGATGCGGGATGTATGTGCTTCACCATCCACTTCTGCGACGGTCAGACTGTCGATATTGTATCCGCGCCCGGAAAACAAACCGATGACCCGGGCAAGCACCCCTGCTTCATTATCCACCAGAATCGCCAGCACGTGACGTTCTTGGGACTGACTTTCTACCATGTCCTAATCCAAATCGGCAGCGGTCTGCATTCCGTGTGTATGGAATGCCTGCATACCTTCTTCCAGGTTAAACGAGTACTTTCCCCTCGTCGGAAATCTTCTGATCCGTTTCTTCGGGACCGAGAATCATATCGTTATGCGCAGCGCCCGAGGGGATCATCGGGAAACAGTTCTCTTCTTTGTCGACAACGCAATCGACAATCACAGGTCCACTGGTGTTCATCATCTGAAGAATGGTCTCGTCAAGATCCGCGGGGTTCGTCACCCGAAGGCCCGTTGCATGATAGGCTTCCGCCAACTTAACAAAATCGGGTAGCGCCGCGGTGTAGCTCTCCGAATACCGCCCACCGTGAAGCAGCTCCTGCCACTGTCGAACCATACCCATATACTGATTATTCAGGATAAAGACCTTTACCGGCAGCCTATATTGAACAGCGGTCGACATTTCTTGCATGTTCATCAAAATCGAAGCTTCGCCAGCGATATCGACGACAAGCTTTTCCGGGTGAGCCATTTGGACGCCGATCGCCGCCGGCAACCCATATCCCATGGTTCCAAGACCGCCTGATGTCATCCAGCGGTTGGGCTCGTTGAAGTGATAATGTTGCGCGGCCCACATTTGGTGCTGTCCCACCTCAGTGGTGATGTAGGTCTCCCGATCCTTGGTCAATTCATACAGTCGCTGAATGGCGTGCTGCGGCTTGATTACGGCATCGGAATTCTCGAATGAGAGGCTTTTCTTGTCACGCCATTGATCGATGCGTTGCCACCACGCTTCGAGTTGCGCCTTTCGGGGTGGCCGCGCCGACGATTTCCAAACGCGCATGAGGTCTTCAAGAACGTGAGCCGCATCACCGACGATTGGAACGTCGACCATGACATTCTTGTTAATCGACGATGGATCGATGTCGATATGAATCTTTTTCGAATTAGGGGAAAAGGCATCCAGCCGGCCCGTAATACGATCATCAAACCGTGCACCAACGTTGATCATGAGATCGCATTGATTCATCGCCCAATTGGCTTCGTAAGTGCCATGCATTCCGAGCATGCCCAACCACTGTGGATCGTGCGCCGGGTAGGCCCCCAGGCCCATTAGTGTGGACGTGATCGGAAAGCCAGTTGCCTTGACAAACTCCCTCAACAGCTGGGTTGCGGCGCGTCCCGAGTTTACGACGCCGCCACCCGTGTAAAAAATCGGCCGCTCTGCGGAAGCGATCAGTTCGGCGGCTTCTTTAATACTCTCCATGCTGCCTTTGAGCTGTGGCTGATAGGTCCGATGGCGAACATTCGCGGGCCCGACATACTCGGCCTCTTCAAATTGAACGTCTTTGGGAACGTCTACAACAACAGGTCCAGGCCGGCCGCTCTTTGCGATATAGAAGGCTTCATGAATCACCCGGGGCAGGTCTGATGCGCTTTTGACAAGCCAGTTATGTTTCGTACATCCCCGCGTAATTCCGACCGTATCACATTCCTGAAAGGCATCCGATCCGATGAGGTGGGTCGCAACCTGCCCTGAAAGGCAGACAACCGGCACCGAATCCATAAGGGCATCGGTCAACCCGGTAACCGCATTGGTTGCACCTGGACCGGACGTAACCAGAACCACACCCGGTTTCCCGCTTGATCTAGCGTAACCTTCAGCCGCATGTACCGCCCCCTGTTCGTGGCGAACTAAAACATGCTTGATCTTGTCCTGCTTGAACAAAACATCGTAAATCGGCAGGACAGCACCGCCCGGATAGCCGAAAATCACGTCCACGCCCTGGTCCTCAAGCGCTTGAAGGATCAATTCAGCACCAGACTTCTTTTCGGACGACATGACGGACAACTCCATTAAACCAACAAAAATCCGAGCGAAATCGCTCGGCCCTCAAAGCAGCGCACCCTAGTCGCGACGCCCTACATGGTCAACCCATTTTCTTTAATAATCGAAAAGATTTTTGATGAATTTTGTTCCGAATCTTGCTCATAAATCTTATTCCACGCAATCATATGACCATTTATCCAGGTATATTGACGCTTAGCATAACGCCTGGTCGCTGTTTTCGCCTTGCTCACGGCTTCTTCCACGGATAATTGCCCCCGTAGATAAGCAGATAATTGTGGGACACCTAGCGCCTTCATCGCCGGCGCAGACGGCGGAAGCCCCAATTCAAGCAGCTTAGCAACCTCCTCAACGGCCCCATCCCGGATCATTTCATCAAACCGTTGTTCACACCTCTCGTAGATGACCTCGCGAGGCGGGTTTAGTACGAAGGCATGGTACCCGCCCTCCGAAACGACAGGGCTTGTACCCATGGACTGCCAATATCCCAACGAATGTCCGGTTGCCAGCCGGACGTCCAACGCTCGCATTAGGCGCTGCCGGTCCATTTGCCCGACCGCCGCCGCTTCCTCCGGCTCCAGCGTCGTCAATCTCGCCCTCAATGCAGCCAATCCGTGGCGTTTTGCCAGGAGACTTCGATAGCTTCGGACGAACTCTGGTATCGGGGGGATGTCTGACAGCCCGTTGGTGAGCGCCTGAAAGTAGAGACCCGTTCCACCGACAATAATCGGCACGCGACCATCTGCGTTGGCTGTCTTGAGAGCGCGCCCAACATCCTCAAGCCATGCGCCGACAGAGTAACGCTCTGAAGCGCTCACATGCCCATAAAGCATGTGAGGCAAAGTCGCCCTGTCCGAAGCCGATGGCTGAGCGCTCAGCAGCGGGATCTCCCGATAAACTTGCATGGAGTCCGCATTGATAAGCACACCATTCAATTTGTCAGCCAAATTGAGCGCAACGGCGGACTTGCCGCTACAAGTGGGCCCTGCAATAAGGACGATCCGATTCATGATTTCAAGCCAGTAAGTTTGCCATGCAATATTCCCTAACCCTCATCTCGCCTCCGGGAAAACCCCTCTTGCAGGACGCAATACTGCCTCAGCTTGAGGCAGCACTTAACCAAAGGCAAACAGAGGTATTGCGCGCCAAAGTTTTGAGCGAAAACCACTGCGTAAGGATAGAAATCGCCGGTGAGCCGCACCCCAATATCACAGACGCCGTGCAAGCCGTTATACAGCAGCAGCCCATAGACGTTGCGTTACTTCCAATCCCGAATGAACGCAAGAGACTGCTAATCGCTGATATGGATTCTACGATCATTCAGTGTGAGTGCCTAGACGAGTTGGCCGCGGCCGCAGGGTTTGGAGCCCAAGTCAGCTCAATTACAGAGCGCGCGATGCGAGGTGAGCTTAACTTTGAAGAAGCCCTGCAAGAGCGCGTGGCCATGCTGAAGGGACAGTCCGAAAACTTATTGTTGCAAACCTACAAGAAAAAGATCCAGCTCACACGCGGAGCCAAAGAGCTCGTTGCAACCATGCGAGCACATGGTGCCTTCACCGCTCTTGTTTCGGGCGGTTTCACCTTCTTCACATCGCGCGTTGCTGCGGAAGCCGGCTTTGACGTGGACTTTGGGAACACGCTGGAAATTGTGGACGGCGTCCTCACCGGACAAGTCATAGAACCGATTTTGGGTCAATCGGCTAAGCTGACCAATCTGGAGCGCCTTTGTGCTGAGAAGAGTATCGATCTAAACGACACCCTAGCGGTGGGCGACGGTGCAAACGATCTGGCGATGATACAGCGCGCAGGTGTTGGCGTTTCGTTTATGGGCAAACCCTTGGTCGTGAAAGGCGCTGATGTCGCCATCAAACACACAGATCTTCGGAGCTTGCTCTACATTCAAGGATACACCGACGCAGAAATAGTAAGCCCCACCACTGAAAGGTGATGGGGCCGATAGTCTCCGACACGAGGTTCCTACGTCCGACAATCAGCTCTTGTCGATACGCACAGCAACAAAGCGAAAATCGCCACGACGGTTAAGACCCAAAAGAATCGACTTCTTGTCTTCGCCAACCACGCGTTTCACAACATTCACCACGTCATCCGGGCGAAACACTTCTTCTTGACCAATCTCGACGATGACATCGCCCGGACGGATTTGTTTCTCCGCCGCAGCACTCGACGGATCAACTTCCGTTACCAGAACCCCTTCAATATCGTCATCGATGTTGAACGTGGTTCTAAGCCTCGGTGTGATCGTTGATAAGGTCAGCCCAAGACTCTCCCGCTCTTCTGAACCTTCCACGGAAGATTTTGGTCCAGAGGACGCAGAGGCCACCGTCTCTTCCTCTTCGAGTCGCTCAATTTTGACACGCTTGCTGATTTTCTTGCCGTCGCGAATGACCTCGACCGCAACCAGTTTTCCGATGTCGGTTTCCGCAACCATCCTGGGAAGGAGCCGCATTTCGCCAACCGGACGACCGTCGAACGTAACGATCACGTCGCCCTGTTTGAGGCCAGCTTTGTCCGCTGGTCCACCTTCCGTGATCCCAGCAACGAG
This sequence comes from Alphaproteobacteria bacterium, assembly GCA_028279895.1. Lineage (GTDB taxonomy): Bacteria > Pseudomonadota > Alphaproteobacteria > JANQMY01 > JANQMY01 > JANQMY01. The sequence continues at coordinate 42,905 of JANQMY010000498.1, read as the reverse complement.
TGCGCCCTGCGGATTGGATAGTGAGAGACTTTCCGCAATTTCATCCGTCACCGTCTGAATACGAACGCCAAGCCATCCCCGACGGGTTTCCCCAAATCGCTTCAGCTGAGCGACAACGGGAACAACCAAACTCGATGGAACGGCAAAACCAATCCCGATAGACCCCCCCGACGGAGAGATAATCGCCGTATTGACACCGATGACATCACCGGCGGTATTGAAGAGGGGACCGCCGCTGTTTCCACGGTTGATGGCTGCATCCGTCTGGATGAAGTCATCATAGGGACCAGCATTAATGTCGCGATTGCGCGCCGAAATGATGCCAGCGCTGAGAGACCCGCCCAGACCAAACGGATTTCCGATTGCCAATACCCAATCACCTACGCGCGCCTTATCGGCATCTCCAAAGTTCACATAGGGCAGAGGCTTGTCAGACTCTACTTTAAGCACGGCAATGTCCGTTTTCGGGTCACGTCCTAAGATCTCCGCGGGCAACGTCGTGCCATCGCTGAAATTGACGGTGACTTTGTCTGCTTCTTCAATCACGTGATTATTGGTGACGATCACGCCTGTCGGCTCGATTACGAATCCGGAGCCCAAAGACGTGACCCGTCTGGGCCGCCCATTTCCACCGTTTCTATCAAAAAAATCACGAAACAGATCCTCGAATGGAGACCCAGGAGGAAACTCGGGCAACGGCACAGAGCCGCGATCTTGCCGGTCAATCGTCTGTGACGTGGAGATATTAACGACAGCCGGCGAAAGCTGTTCGGCCAAATCGGCAAACGTCTCTGGAGGAGCCTTAGAGTAGGCGGTGGTTGCCGACATCAGGAAGATCAGGGCAACGGCGACAAACAGGACACTCCATTGTGATTGGGGCCAAAAGTCCCGGTGTCTGCTGACCACGGTAGCAGATGGATTTATCACGCGATTTTTCTCCTTACTCTTTGGCCTGCGGCAATTCTGACGTGGAATTATTATTCTGCCGCGAAATTCCGTTCGATTCCTCAGCTGGGCCTTTATTCACTGCTTTTCGGCCTACGCACCAATTTTGGCTTATTTATGGTAATGGTTTTGTTAATGGAGAGCCTCATGCCTCGAGATCGGGCATCTAACCTCGTATCAACCAAACCACAACCACACCCATGACAACGCAGGCCAATCCTGAGAGCCTTACCGACGCATCATCGCTCGCCAGGACGACCGCGATCATGCGCTTCATGGGCCCGGGAAACAAGGCGTAGGCAACACCCTCAAGCGCTAGGGCCAAGCCAAGTGCAACAATTAGATCGGACATCCCTGTAGGCCCTGAATCGAGCGTGGAATGCGGGAGCAAACTCCACAGTCACGCGGGTGATACCGATGTCTGGGGATCAGCGTCGCGTGTTTGCCGATCCGTCAAGATTTCCAAAATAACGGAAAAACTCACTGTCAGGGGAGAGGATCATCGTCGTGTCGCCTGCGCGCAACGCCGACTCGTAAGCCAACATGGAGCGGTAAAACGCGAAGAAATCAGGGTCCTGCCCAAAGGCTTCCGCAAAAATGCGGTTTCGTTCCGCATCGCCCTCACCTCGGATGATTTCGGAGTCACGACGTGCTTGCGCCTTGAGCACAGTCACTTCCCTGTCAGCAGACGATCTGATCCTCAGGGCTGCTTCTTCGCCCTGCGCGCGGAACTCAGCAGCTTCTCGCTTCCGCTCCGTCTCCATTCTTTGATAAATCGCCTGACTGTTCTGCACCGGCAAGTCTGCACGCTTAATACGAACATCAACGATTTCGATGCCAAATCGTTGCGAACTGGCATTCAATTGATCTGCAATGCGTTTCATGAGTTCGGTACGTTTCGTCGAAATAACGGCCGTAAAATCCTCCGCAGCGATAACATTTCGAAGATTGGAGTTCAGTTGATTGGCAAGCTGAATTTCCGCGTTTGCGAGAGTTCGAAGGCTCGTATAATAGCGAAGCGGCTGATTAATCCGGAAGCGAGCAAAGGCGTCGACCAACAGTTGCTTTTGATCTGTTGTGATGACCTCCTCAACCGGAGCATCAAGATCCAAAATCCGCTTCTCGATGTACACAACATTTTGCAGGAAAGGTGTTTTGAAGCCTAGGCCTGGCTCGGTGATTTCTCTCTTTGGGTCACCAAACTGCAGAATGATTGCCTGTTCCGTCTGGTGAACGATGAACACGCTGTTGTAGGCGACGAACGCCAATGCCGCGACAACGACGCCACCAAGAATTGTCAGTAAACGTCCCATTAGTTCGTTCCTTCCGTTTGAGCAGGTGCCGCAGGCTGCCTTTGGCGTTGAAGTTCCGGTAGCGGAAGATAGGGAACCACGCCTTGGCCTTCAGAGTCGTCGACGATGAGTTTATTCATGTCGGCAAACACACGCTCCATCGTTTCCAAGAAAATCCGTTGGCGGGTGACGTCCTTGGCTTGCTTATATTCCTCGTAAATCGATAAGAAACGTTGGGCCTCACCCTCTGCTTCTGCAATCGTTTGCTCCTTATAAGCTTGAGCTTCCTGGAGAATACGCTCCGCCTCACCTCTAGCTTCGGGAATAACGCGGTTCTGGTAAGTCTCCGCCTGGTTCTTCAGCCTCTCCAGATCCAGCCTGGCTGCCTGGACGTCACGAAACGCATCGATCACCTGCTCTGGCGGGTTCACCTCAAGGAGTTTCACTTCCGTAATCTCAATCCCGGATTCATAGGCGTCCAGGGTGGCCTGCAACAGCCTGAACACCTCTTCCTGGACATTTTCCCGGTTGCCCGTTTGGACCGCCTGGCGCTCACTACGGCCGACGACTTCTCGCATCACACTCTCCGAAACAGCCTTAATCGTGCTTTGAGGGTTTCGAATGTTAAATAAGAAATGGTCGGCCCGTTTGATGCGCCAAAAAACAGAAAAGTCGAGATCGACAATATTTTCATCACCGGTGAGCATTAAGCTCTCTTCCGCCTTATCACGCTGGCGGTTTTGGCCGGTTCGTTCAAAACCGATATCAAACTGATTGATTGTCAACACCTTTACTGTACGGACGTTTTCGATTGGATAAGGCAAATGATAGTGCAGGCCCGGTTGTTTAATACCGGCGATCTCGCCTTTGAACTCGCCGAAGCGTGTCACCACACCGACCTCATCGGCCCGCACAAGATAAATTCCTGAGAAACCCCATACGGCGAGAAGAATGACCGCAAGGATGGCAATACCGCTCCCGCCAATATTGCCGGGCAATACGCTTTTGAAGCGATCTTGTCCCCGCTTCAGCAAATCCTCAAGGTCAGGAGGCTGTGGCCCTCCTCCACCTCTGCCGCCATTCGGGCCCTGCCCCCAAGGCCCCCTGCCTCCGCTTTGCCAGCCGCCGCCATTTTGGTTGTTCCAGGGCATCTATGCTTCCTTTTTTCGTCTTTTGGCTCTGTCGCGAGAAGCTCTCTGGCTGCCCCCCAAACCATCTTGGATTTCCAGTTGGGTATTGCGAGTGGCGCGCGACGTGTAATGAACATCAGAGTTTGAATAGGCCTGCAATTCCGCCGAGCCAAACCTTGGAATCGTTCGTATCGGGGGTTATATGACACTAACTAACAGCGCGCAATCTAACCCCATGGGTCATGCGGCGGTTGCATTCCGCCTTTCGCTTAATTTGGATAAAGAGCCGCTGTTTTCAAGCAGAACAGCGTCAATTGATGAACAATAGGACACCGATGGCTGAGCTTAGTCGCGAAACTATTCTGCAAGCGTTGCGAGCAGTCCGGGACCCTCAGGGCGGCAGCGATATCGTGTCAGATGGCCTTGTGAAAGGCGTGGTCTGCAAGGATGGTCATGTCGGCTTTTCCATCGAGGTTTCGCCGGAGCGGGGCGAGAGCGCAGAACCCCTTAGGCTAGCTGCCGAAAAAGCAATCTACGACGTCCACGGTGTGCTGTCTGTCACAGCGGTTCTAACCAGTCATGTCGAAGGCGGCCCTGGCGCCAAAAGCTCCGCCGAAGCAGCTCCAGCACGCGCACCGCGGCAATCTCCGCAGCGCGCAACGCCTGACGGAGTTCTCTCGGTCGTGGCCGTCGCCAGCGGAAAGGGTGGGGTCGGCAAGTCCACTGTTGCGGTAAATCTCGCTCTCGCGCTACAGAAACTGGGCCTTGCGGTTGGCCTCCTGGACGCCGACATTTACGGACCGTCAGTTCCGAGAATGCTGGGTATAAATCAAAAACCGGAGTCCGCCGACGGTAAGAAACTAAAACCAATCGAAAAATTTGGGATTAAGGCAATGTCGATCGGTTTTTTGATCGACGAAGAGACGCCCATGATCTGGCGCGGCCCTATGGTGGGCAGTGCGCTTACACAACTGCTGAATGATGTGGCCTGGGGCGAGCTCGACGTACTGATTGTCGACATGCCGCCAGGAACCGGAGATGCCCAGCTCACCCTAGCCCAAAAGGCCGCACTCGCCGGCGCAATTATCGTATCGACACCACAAGAGATTGCACTTGTTGACGCCCGCAAGGGACTCGCCATGTTTGAAAAAACCAACGTGCCAATCCTCGGGCTCATAGAGAATATGAGCTACTTTGAGAGTCCGGGATCCAATGAGAAGACCTTTATATTCGGCGAGGGCGGCGCCAAAAGGACCGCAGAAGAGAGCGGATATCCATTCTTGGGCGACATACCCATTTACGTTGAGATACGGGAAAACGCTGATAGCGGCACCCCCGTCGTGGCGGCCGAGCCGGATGGCGTTGCCGCTTCATACTATCTGAACATCGCTGAAAAAGTCTCGCGACAGCTCAAACGCGACGCCCCAGCGGCACCCAAAATTGTCTTTGAATAAAGACGAGGCGGTATACATCACAAAAAAAGAGGCGATCCGTTTGGACCGCCTCTCTCACACATCAGAATTGTATTCTGAGCAATTACTGGCCGGCAACCACTGAAATTGTGGATTCGCCGTTGTCGTCTGTCGCCGTCCATGAATCGCCCGGACCCTTGCCGAGAATATCAGCGCTGCAAGTTTGAGTCGGATTGCCTTCAGCGTCCGCTGCATTGAAGCACGCTTGACCATCGGCAACTTCCCAAGTACCCGGAATTTCTGCGCCGTCAGGTGTTGTCACCGTATAGGTATTATCTTCATTGACCAAAACAGACGTGACACCGCCGCCAGCATCGGTGATCGTGACCGTGTTGCCGAAAATCCCACTCAAATCACCTGCGAACGCAGTGCTTGCCAAAGCAAAAACACCAATTATCGATCCTGCTAGAACTCTCATCTACATCTCCTTAGTTTGAACACAAATGGTTGACGCCCTGCTCCATACCCAGACCAAACTTCCGTTCGACAAACAGTCTATATATTCATTCGTATAGTGATCATTCATCACTCAGTATCCCAAGACGGTCTCTACGCTCGCTGAGCGATAGCTTTCACACCATCTCGTTTTTTTGACAATCGCACCCATCCAACCATCCGACAACACCGCCTCAAAAACATCTCCCCGACTTCCGTTGCCAACCATAACCTGCATTTAGGGCCAGCATTTTTCTTGCCGCGCCGACTCCACATTTCTAAAAAATAGTTTGCCCCTTATCCAAAAACCAATGGTGAGATTGTGATTCAGGATGTGCGCTCAACTAGCAGACGTCGGTGGAAGTTTTGGAAATGAACGCAACTAAAGATAAGCAAAAACACTAGGTATACGGTCAGCTACATTTGCAATGTATCGGCTGTTGGGAAACAGCAAGCTGAAACTCACTCAACTCTGTAGACAAACTATCCAGAGAAAGAAAGGGCAAACGAAGAAAAAATAGTGACTCAATTTGAACGGAAGACCGCTTTGTTCAGCATGTATTCAGAGTTTGTCGCAACATGCATCGGCAATCGGCACGTTCTTGTCGCTAATTCATCTAATGCTGTGGCGTTCGGTCAAGTACAACAATATCAAACGGAAAAACGTGCCGGTCATCAGCTTCGTGATGTTGTCGGCAAATCTCCGTGAACCCCGCTGCCAGATCTAAGTCGAGACAAGTATCTCCCTCGACCTCGGCGAGTATTTCGGTTAAGTAAATTCGGTCTGCGAATGGAAGGGCAAGTCGGTAGAGCTCAGCACCACCAATAACCATCACTTCTTCCACGTCGGCCGCCGCCCATAGCGCGCTTTCAAAGTCAGACACGACCACCGCTCCGGTCACTTCGAAACGACTGTCCCGCGACAGCACGATGTTTTGTCGCCCAGGCAATGGCCGACCGATCGAGCCATACGTGCGGCGCCCCATAATAATCGGCTTTCCCATTGTGGTTTGCCGAAAGAACTTCATGTCGTCAGGTAAGCGCCAAGGGATGCCGCCTTTGTCACCAATGACGTTGTTTCTGGTTTTCGCAAGAATGAGGGCAACGCGCATAACCCAGGCCTACACGGCGACGGGAGCTTTAATATGGGGATGACTTTCGTATCCCCTGAGTTCGAAGTCTTCGTACCGGAAACCGAAAATATCGCGCACGTGGGGATTAAGCATCATGGTCGGCAGAGGCAACGGATCGCGCGTCAACTGCAATCTCGCCTGCTCTAAATGATTTGAATACAGATGAGCATCCCCAAAGGTATGGATAAACTCGCCGGGTCTTAGATTGGTCACCTGCGCAATCATCATGGTCAGCAAGGCGTATGAGGCAATGTTAAACGGGACGCCTAAAAAAATGTCAGCGCTACGTTGATAAAGCTGGCACGAGAGCTTGCCGTCCGCCACATAAAACTGAAACAGGCAGTGGCACGGCGCGAGTGCCATCTTGTCAATATCCGCCACGTTCCATGCACAAACTAAGAGGCGACGAGAGTCCGGCGTTTCCTTAATATCCGAAATCAGGTCACTGATTTGATCTACATGGCCGCCGGATGAGACTGGCCAAGACCGCCACTGCGCACCGTAGACCGGCCCCAGATCGCCTTCTTCATCTGCCCATTCATCCCAGATGGAAACCCCATTTTCTTGAAGGTATCTGACGTTCGTATCGCCCCTCAGAAACCACAAGAGCTCATGAATTATAGACTTCACATGGAGGCGTTTGGTGGTGACAAGAGGGAACCCATCCGCAAGATCAAACCGCATTTGATGGCCAAAGACACTTAATGTGCCCGTTCCGGTGCGGTCACCCTTTTTCGCCCCGGTCTCCAGGACCAGCTTCATAAGATCTAGATATTGCTTCATGGGACGGTGTATTTACCAAAAAGAATCGAGGTAACAAAATAGCAGCTTTCAAGACAGGTATGTAGCTGTGATGAAGGGTTTAATTAACCGCTTAGAAACACTATAATAAAGGTGCCGGTCTCACCGGCTATGGCGATAAACGAGCACGTAATAAGCGTATCGGACCCGGGGGCGGTACCCGGCGCCTCCACCAAACAATTGACCACAATGGCTGGCTGTTTTGGGGGCGAAATAGGATCGACGAGCGTCTAAAGGTGTATCTTTTGCCCGGCATGGTACCGCCGTTATCGGACCATCTTTACAATTGCCAACGATAACGAAATGGCAATCGCTGCCTAATTTTAGGTAAGCGCGGCTTGAGGGGCGCCGGGCAACAGAAGCCCCTCACTCAAAACGCCTCACAAGAATTGACTCTTTGAGGTGAGTTCGTACTGTTGTGATTTCGTAGGCGGGTAGACGCTCAAACAACGGGGCAAGAATGACGACCGATCAAATGCGCTACGACTTGTTGGCACAGGACGCTCTTCGCGGCGTTGTGCGCAGTGCGTTGCGCAAGGCAGAATCGGACGGCCTGCCTGGTGACCATCATTTCTATATTTCCTTCGATACCACTTTCGATGGCGTACAAATCTCACCTGCCTTGAAGAGCCAATATCCCGAGGAAATGACGATCGTCTTACAGCATCAGTTTTGGGGTCTCGAGGTAGACGATGATCTATTCCGCGTTGGTCTTCGCTTCAACAAAGTTCCAGAAACACTTGTGGTCCCCTTTGCAGCCGTGAGCGGTTTCTTCGATCCGAGCGTTCAATTCGGGCTTCAGTTCAACGTTCAAGGAATGGCGGACAAACCCTCCTCACTTCCTCCGGCCGATATCGGAACCAACCGGCCTATACCGGGTGCAGCCGAAACGGAGGAAGCCGAAGACGATGCGGAACATGACGAGCAAACCACGGGCGAAGTTGTCAGTCTTGATGCATTCCGGAAGAAGTGAGTTTTCACATCGGGCAGCGCGTCTACAAAAGTCGGCTAGCGCCTCTTATGCATCGCGATCGATTTGGCATCCGTTTCCGAGTACCCTAGCTCCATTAAGATAGCGGTTCCATCCTGGCCCAAACGAGGCGGGTCTCGACGCACTGAGGCCGGAGAACTCTCAAAATATATCGGATGCCGCATTGATCGGTAGGCCCCTTCAGAAGGATGCTCGAGTATTTGAAAAAAGTCGACGCTTGAAAGGTGCTCATCGTCCAAAACGTCATTCAGATCCGTCACCTTCATCGCCGGTATGTTGGCCTCGGCAAGCAGGTCAAGCCATTCGGCTACCGTCTTTGTGGCTACCACCTTCTCAATAAGGGCATACAATTCTTGAATATGCTTGGTGCGCGCCGCAAATGTTGCGAACCTTTCGTCTTTGAAGACATCTCGACGCCCCCCAAGTCGAAAAAACTCTTCCCACTGAGCATCAGAATAAGGAACAATACCCAAAAATCCATCCTTCGCTCTATAGGGCCGGCGATTCGGATTGAGAACCCTTCTGTAGCCGACCGGCCCCGTAGGTGGCTCATATGTTGAGCCGAACAGGTGTTCAAGCATAACGAATGAAGTGAAACTCTCCATCATTGGCACTTCAATAAACTGCCCTTCGCCGGTCCGCAGACGATGAATGATCCCCGCAAGCGAAGCATAAGCCGCATGAAGGCCGGTCGCCTTATCTGCGACTAGAGAAGGCAGATATCGCGGAGCTTCGTTACCGTCGAATCGTGGCAGCAGTGTTGCCGTGCCGGTTGCTGCTTGTACTAAGTCATCATAAGCTTGGCGACCTTCATATGCGCCGCCGGCCCCGTAACCGGCGCAATGCACGTAGACGATATTTGGATTAACTTTCTTTACGTCGTCGTACCAAAAGCCCAAACGCTTTATGCCGGCCGCTCGAATGTTGTGGATAAAAACGTCGGCGCTTTCAATAAGCTTTACAAGCGCCTCTTTGGCCCTATCCTGTTTTAGGTCTAAGCAGATCGATCTTTTGTTCCTGTTTACATTCATAAAGATCGGCCCCATGCCCTCCGTCTTCGGCGACTTGCCACCCCACCGCAGAAGATCTCCCTCGGGAGGTTCGACCTTGATCACGTCAGCACCGAGATCTCCGAGTATTTGCGTGCAATAGGGACCGAGCAGAACCGACGTCAAATCGACAACTCGAATGCCCGACAGGACCGCTTGTTTTTCAGTTCCCATTGCAAAAGTTCTCTTTGTTGACTACGGAATGGGCGCCATGGAACCTATCTGAAGGGTGGGAATCAAGCCTTGACTAGTGAATTGACCAATGAGCGCGTGATCGAGATCTTCGGCAAAAGCCGCGGTTCAGAAGGTGCTCGCCTTTTGGGTTTCAAACTTATCGACGCCGATTTGGCAACGGGGGCAACGACCGCAAGCTTCGATTTGGACGAGCGTTTCGCGAATCCCCGAGGCGTAATCCAGGGCGGTTTCTTGATAGCCGCTCTTGACGAAACCATGACTGTGGCCGCAATCGTCAAGTCGCAGCTTACAATCTACGCACCCTCTTTAGAGATCAAAGCAAGCTTCATTCGTGCCGTCAAACCGGGCATCGTGAAAGTGGAGGGCCGCGTGGTCCGCTTGGCTAAGTCCATTGTGTTCTTAGAGGGCACCCTCTTTGATCTAGACGGGAATGAAGCCGTGAAGGCCACTGCTACAAGCCAGGTTCGGCTCCGCACGCCCTAGGGGCAGTTGGCTTACGCCCCCACATAGTGCTAATTCAATTCACCACCTCTGACTGCTTGAGAACGCAAGAATGACCGACCAGAACTCAACACGCACCGAAACCGATTCATTCGGCCCCTTAGAGGTCCCCAGCGAAAAATACTGGGGCGCTCAAACGCAACGATCTCTTAAAAATTTCAAGATTGGCATCGAAACCATGCCCCCCGCGCTCGTGCGGGCCCTGGGAGTTATCAAAAGGGCGGCCGCCGAAACAAATATGTCGCTCGGAAACCTAGAGAACGAGATTGGCCAAGCTATCGTGAAAGCAGCGGCCGAGGTGATGGAAGGGAAATTTGACAACAACTTCCCCCTTGTCGTTTGGCAGACCGGATCGGGTACGCAGTCAAACATGAACTCGAATGAAGTGATCGCCAATCGGGCGATCGAGCTTCTGGGTGGTGAGATTGGCTCAAAAACGCCGGTTCACCCCAATGATCATGTCAATCGAAGTCAGTCGTCAAATGACACGTTTCCCACGGCGATGCACATTAGTGCTGTGGAAGAGATACATCACCGCCTGCTGCCGGCGCTGACACACTTGCATGCTACGTTGGCTGAAAAAGCGGCCGCTTGGAATGATATCATCAAAATCGGCCGAACCCATTTGCAAGATGCAACACCTCTTACTCTGGGACAAGAATTCTCGGGGTACACGGCACAATTGGAATTATCCATCGCGCGCGTTAAGGACTGTTTGCCGCGGCTTTATCCACTCGCGCAAGGCGGCACTGCCGTCGGCACCGGTCTTAATACAAAGACCGGTTTCGCTGAGCAGTTTGCTGAGCATGTAGCAGCCCTCACTGACCTGCCTTTTACAACTGCAGCTAACAAGTTCGAAGCGCTGGCAGCTCACGACGCTATTGTGGAGGCTTCTGGCGCGATGAACACGATTGCAGCAAGCCTGTTCAAAATCGCCAACGATATAAGGCTGCTCGGCTCAGGCCCCAGATCGGGATTGGGAGAACTCAGCCTTCCAGAAAACGAACCGGGTTCATCGATCATGCCGGGGAAGGTCAATCCCACACAGTGCGAAGCGATGACGATGGTATGTGCGCAGGTAATAGGCAACCACACATCCGTATCGTTCGCAGGTACCCAGGGACACATGGAGCTAAATGTCTTTAAACCCGTCATGATCTATAACCTGCTGCAATCGATCCGGCTCATTTCCGACGCGTGCCACAGCTTCGCCGACAATTGCGTCGCGGGCATCGAGCCCAATCGAGCGAAGATCCAGGAGCTTATGGAACGGTCCCTCATGCTAGTTACCGCGCTTGCTCCGAAAATCGGTTATGACAATGCAACCAAGGTCGCCAAAACCGCTCACGCCAATGGAACAACGCTTCGTGAAGAGGCAATCAATCTTGGTTTTGTCACAGAGGAAGAATTCGATCAGATTGTGATTCCCCAGCAAATGATTGGTCCTAGCTGATTGGTTGCACGCACCCATGCCGACTTTGGTGAAACATTCCGTCACCATTGCTGGGCACAGAACCAGTATTTCGCTGGAAGACCCCTTTTGGCAAAGCGTTAGAGACATAGCAAACGCAAAAGGACTTTCCGTCAATCGCTTGATCGAAGAAATAGACGCAGAGCGCATTGCCGGAACCCGATCCGACCAGAGTTCAGTACCCCAGTCTGGTCTGTCGAGCGCCATTCGCGTTTTCGTGCTACACTATTATCGCACGCGCGCTTTGGATATGAGTGCTGGCAAATGAAGGGTCTCTCATGAGGGATAACGGCACCGATCGTCCGAAGGCTGACAACGTCGTCAATTTGAACAGGATTCGGAAGGCAAAGGACAAGAAGTCCAAAACGAGAAATGCGGAAGAAAACCGCGTGCGTTTTGGTCGTACCAAAGCCCAAAAGACAGATGATGCGAAACAATCAAGCAAGCAGAAGCACTTGCTCGATCAGCATCGGCTGGAAGATACAAACGAAACGCCCTAGCCCCTAACTCGCGATAGCCGCATTGATCGGCGACGCATTTTCATCACCAAGAACAAGTTTGCGGTAATGCGCTGTTACACGCTCAGCATGCCCTTGTATCAGCGGTTCCACGGAGCCGAAATTCGTTACACCAGCCGCCGCCGCAATCATCATACCTAACCGTTGCCGTGGCCGCTGGGTAGACATGTTAAAACCACTCGATAAAGCCAGAATCGTCCTTAGACGAGACCAAAACAAATGGCTTTCGATTAAATCCGTCGCCGTGTCCGGATCCAAGCATCCTGCACGTGAGAGCGCAGAAAATGCGTCCGCCGTAGATTGAGCCATAACATACGGATTCTCCGCACCGTGACGAACCTGCAGAACCTCAGCAATGAAATCGAGATCCGCAAGGCCACCCCGGATGCGATCAACATCCCAGATCGATTCCGGTGGGTTCTGTTTTTGCACGCGCATGTGGGCCCGGTCAGCATCGATCATGAGGCGTTCCGCCTTGCGCGGCTGAGTAACGCATTCGGTAATGGCAGCTTCCAGGCGCTGCCGAATGGCGCTTGGACCACAGATCAACCGCGCACGCGTCAGCGCAAGATGTTCTTCCGGGCGGGCATCCTTCGAGTAGAAATTCAAATATACAGGGATACTTGATGCCGGCTCCCCTGTCGCGCCGCCCGGCCTTAGCCGCGGGTCGACTTGGAACATCGCCGCATCTTCATCACTTCCCTTCGACTCCAGAACCTCCGTCACGCGTTTAGCAAAGTCGAAAAAGAAATCGGAGGCCTGTTCTTGGTCACCACCATCAAACACATAGGCAATATCTAGGGGTGCATTGGTCTTTAAGGAGCCCGCGCCAAAGTCACCTGCCGCAATTACCGCTATTGAACCGCCGATCTTTTTGTGCCGGTCATCCATTTCAGCCATCACACCGTCATAGCAGGCACGCACCGCCGTCTCGGCGAACACGGTTAGATAATGGCTATGATCCTCGGCAGGTATATCTCCCGACAATGCACGAAAACACAATCGGGTCTCGTTTTCAGACAGCCACTTATGCAATCGGTCGACAAAGGCTTGATCACATCCTTTCTTCGATGTGGGTGCCGGGAACTTAACGATCCATTCTTCTGCCGTTGGGGGTATCTCAAATCTCGGATCGAAGATCTCCTTTAGGACAACCTCGTTCTTAAGGCCCTTCTCAGCGAATGACGGTGTATTACCGGCAAAATCCACCAACGCGTCTGCCAATCGCGAGTCAGAAGCAAGCTGTTCGAGCGGTTTAAACTCAGTTGGCAGCTTTCCTAGGATAGCATCGACTAGATCGATTGCTTGGTCCGGCCCCTGGGTTCGGCCGATTTCAGTTAGCAGTCCGGGCGCTATCTCGGAAAGATAGCGGCGCTGCTCCGATCCCTCTGCTTGCTGTGCGGCAACCCATGCATCAACCGTGGACGCGACGGCTCGGCCATCGGTGAAACCGATTTCTTCAAGCCGAGCAAGGTTCGCTTCTTCCATGGAAATCGTCGTCGCACGACGGGAGGAATCTGTAGGAGGCAGAACAATATTGAGCCAATGCTGTCGGGCCTCCGATACTACGCCATCTACTACGCGATCGAACAGCGCGAGATCCGAATACCCGCAAAGGATGGCACAGTCCGTGCGCAGGGAATCGTCGCAATCGATATTGTCTGCCAAACCCGTTACCAACTGCAGCCGATTTCGCGCCACATGCATGAAGTTGACGTTGGTACTCAACCGCTGAGCCGTTAGTCGGTCAATCGCCCCGGACTTAGCGGCCGTATCAAAGACCATTGTCGAACAACAGTTCTGCACCTTCTCGCTCTTGCCGCCCAGGGCAAGCCGGCAGGTTTGCGTGATCCGATCGATCTCTTTGACACCGATTTCGGCTTTGTCCTCCGCTCCTACCGCACTCCGTATGGCCGTGGCAGAAGCGTCCGACGTCCAGAAACTCTTCTTCACCTCTCTGAGGAAGTCAGCCGCAATATTCCGGTCTCCTGCGATCGGAATCGCATTCGAGAACCAGGCATGAAGGCCGTGATTTTCATCGGCGATCTTCTCAAAGAGCATTTTCTTCCTGAAGACAGACTCGCTTTTAAGGTTCAGGTTGCCTGCTTCGGCCGCAGCCTTAAAATTCACATCGAAGATGGCCGGCATTTCTCGATTGCCATGAAATGAATCGCGAAGTTGGGTTGCGATTTTTTCCAACACGACATGGCTCACCTTGACGCCGGAGCCGCTGAGCAGTTTTTCGTCGTAAATCATGGCCAAGTCGATGGGGCCGCAAAAACCAATCTCGTCGGTGGCAATGGCACCGCCTCCCACGATGAAGAGACCGGGCAATGGAACCGGAAGCGCATCGCCACCAAAGCCGATATCGCCGTTCCTATAGGCAAGCCGCGTCAACCAAGACAGGCCTGATTCAGCGGCAAGCTGTCCAAGTCTGCTCAGGGTGGCCCCCACTTCTTCTGCAGACCAACGGCCACTTAAGTCCGCCAAGCCGACAGCGACGACGGCTCGTTCCTTACACGGACGAACCGCGCGGGTCAGTGCGTTGGCTGTCCCTGTCGCTCTTTCGAGAGCACTCAAGTCCCGTTCGACTTCGGATATAATTCTTGCCGGGTTCCCGCTCAGAGCCTCAATGACCGCGTCCGGGTGCGCGAGGCAGCATTTGGCAAGATAAGGCGTGCGCGAGAAGACCATCCGCAAAACGGAGCGGCTAGTCGGATCCTCCAAGATTTGCAGCGCCGCCTCCGCATTTACACGCCCCGCTTTCTGCCGCCATTCATCAATGCGCTTGTTGACATCGACAGACTCCGAGCCGGTATTAGACTTGCTGGTCATTGAACTCACCTACGAGGAAAAGTGTTGGACAATGACTTATCCAGCATTTGCCGTTAACATCCGATTTATGCAGGCATTCCGAGGTGAAGAGGCACCCAGAAACATGTGGTCAAGGATTGATTAACGAATGGCCGCCCAACGCACCGTTCCGGCCCCATTGAGCGCACCCATTGTCCGCGTTAGCCGAGAGTGGATCGACCATAATGGCCACATGAACATGGCCTACTACGCATTGGTGTTTGACCGTGCCATCGACCATTTCTGGCGCGAAATAGGGCTCGGTCCCGAATACACTGAGCGAACGGACGGAACGACGTTTGCCCTCCAATCTCAGATACACTATCTGAAGGAAGTTATGCTAAATGACCCCTTAAGGGTGACATTTCAGTTGCTTGACTATGACCGGAAGAGAATTCACTGCTTTATGTCGATGATTCACGCCGACAAAGACTATCTCGCGGCGATTGAGGAGCGCATCACAATTCACGTAGACTCCGTAGCCCGACGCTCAGCCCCTTTTCCGACAGAGATTTTTGATAGTCTTAAACGATTGTTCTATGTGCATAAATCACTGCCGAGAGATGAGCGCATCGGATCAAAACCCTCTCTTCAAAAATAAGGCCTCAAAATTGATCATCCTTAAAATCAGTCATCTGATCATACTCGCCACAATCAGTTTAGGCCTCCAGTCACTGTGGATCGGCAGAGCACTAGCGGGGTGCACCGATCCTGCCGGCCCCGCCGTCGACTGGTATCGCTGCTATATGGACTCACGGTCATTTCAGAACGCCGACCTGCGCGGCGCCCGCTTGCGCGAAGCCCGCTTTAACCGAGGCGACCTGTCTGGATCTGATATGACGCTCATTGACGGCCGGCGCGCTAAGTTTCTTCATACGGATCTTACAGGGGCTCTTTTCGATCGTGCCTTATTGCAAGGTGCCGATTTCACCAACGCAAATCTACGAGGAGCGAGCTTGAAAGAGGCCGACTTGAGTCGTGCCCGCTTTTTTCGTGCGAACCTTCAAGAAGCGGACTTTACGGGCGCTGATCTCGATCGAGCAGATCTACAAAAAGCAGACTTATCGGGCGCCCGCTGGATCGATGGAGAACAGATTTGCGCGCCCGGTTCCATTGGGCAGTGCAACTAATTATGCGGCACCTGTCTGCACGAAACTGACCTGCATGGCAAATGAATGACGCCCCTCACACACTACGCGAAAGAACGATCCTATACGTTCGTGACAACGTTACGCTGAATCGACAGCCCACAATTTGGTTTTTTGCCCTACTCATTGGCTTAGCGGTCGCCCATGCGGCAATCGGCTTTCGCGAATTGATCCTCATTGTCCAGTGGCTTGCCTTTAGGACTTACTCCGAGGAACTGTTTCCACAGCTACAGCAACTACCATGGTGGCAGGTCTTGTTACTGCCGGCACTGGGCGGTGTATTCATCGGACTGTTTCTGCAAAATGTCATGAAAAGACAACGCATGCAGGGAGTTGCCGATGTCATCGAAGCAAGAACCCTACATGGTGGGCGCATCGACATTAAGACAGCCTTGCTTAATGCCTTGGGGACCAGCGCATCGCTTGGTGTGGGAGCAAGCGCCGGCCGCGAAGGTCCGGTGGTTCATCTCGGCGCCGCCATTGCATCAGAGATCGGTCACCGGTTGGGCTACTCCGGTGTCGTTACCAGGACACTGCTAGGATGCGGCGTGGCCGCAGCCGTATCGGCATCTTTCAATGCACCGTTGGCTGGAGTTCTGTTCGCGTTAGAAGTCGTCTTGGGACACTACGCACTAAGGGCATTTGGCCCCATCGTCATCTCCAGCGTGGCTGCAGCCGTGACGTCTCGCATCTACCTGGGAGAGTTTCCTGCATTCATAGTGCCGGTCGATACGCTGACGTCCTATTGGGAAATGCCTGCCTTCGCCATCTTGGGCGTCCTGTGTGGCCTCGTTGCGATGATTTTCATGCGCGCCATTATGTATACGGATGATTTGGCATCTCAGATCGAATGTCCCTTGTGGCTTCGTCCAGCGATCGGTGGCCTTATACTGGGAATGATTGGGATAGTTTTTCCCCAAGTGCTGGGCGTCGGCTATGGCGCCACCGACGCCGCACTAAACGAACAATTTGGTTTCGTTCTACTCATTTCCCTGATCGTTTTTAAGACGGCGGCGACCGCTATAACTCTGGCCAGCCGTTTTGGCGGAGGTGTCTTTTCGCCCTCTCTCTACCTTGGCGCCATGACAGGGGGTGCTTTCGGCATCCTCGCCGCCCAGCTCTTTCCCGACCAAGCCACCAGTCACGGCGCCTATGCACTTGTCGGCATGGGAGCGGTTTCCGCTGCGGTGCTTGGCGCCCCGATCTCCACAACGCTTATTGTTTTTGAACTAACCGGCGAATGGAAGCTTAGCTTGGCAGTACTCGTGGCCGTATCGATTGCAACGGTTTTGACGCAATCACAACTCGGCAAAAGCTTTTTCCATTGGCAACTCGAACGCAGGGGGTTGTATGTTCGAGAGGGCGCACACGCCTACATCCTCAAAATGCTCAAAGTCAGAGATATCATGGAAGGCTTGCCGGAATCCGGCGTGACGACCGACCCGAGTGCGCCTCATTTGACAGCCGATATGACCCTCGATGAGGCACTAAAGCTCTTCGAATCGGCTGACGTGGACGAGGTATTGGTGTACAGCAACGCTTCGAGCGATTCTCCAATCGGCACGGCGACCCATAAAGACGCGCTGAAAGCCTTCAATCGCGCGCTGATTGAAAGGAATGTGGAAGAACATCGCTGATTTCCTATCATTTCGGTATAATTAGGAATCATGTCTATTTCCGGTTCTGACCCATTCGACCTCGCCGAAACCGAGACGCTGGCCG
Organism: Alphaproteobacteria bacterium; assembly: GCA_028279895.1. Classification (GTDB taxonomy): domain Bacteria; phylum Pseudomonadota; class Alphaproteobacteria; order JANQMY01; family JANQMY01; genus JANQMY01. The sequence continues at coordinate 25,249 of JANQMY010000498.1, read as the reverse complement.
CTCGAGAGCACGCTGCGCCTCCAACCTATTTGGAGGGGTTGAACGAGGCACAAAGAAAAGCGATCGAAACGACAGAGGGCCCCTTACTGGTGTTGGCGGGCGCAGGCACCGGAAAAACGCGTGTTCTTACCACTCGGCTTGCGCATCTATTGCATACAGCCAGGGCGTGGCCCGGCCAGATATTGGCCGTTACATTCACGAACAAAGCTGCACGCGAAATGAAGGGCCGAATTGGCGGACTTATCGGCGGCACCGTCGAAGGTATGCAATGGCTCGGCACCTTTCACAGCATCGGAGCACAGATTCTGCGCCGGCATGCGGAGTTGGTAGATCTCAAATCAAATTTCACTATTCTGGATACGGATGATCAAATTCGTTTGATCAAACAGATCTTATCCGCAGAGAACATCGACGATAAGCGTTGGCCTCCTCGTGCGTTTGCAGCTTTGCTGGACCAGTGGAAAAACCGCGGCCTCTATTTTGATACGCTTCCGCATTCGGAAACACAACGCTTTGCCAACGGGAAGGCCGGTGACCTGTTCAAACTCTATCAACAGAGGTTGAAGACGCTCAATGCAGCCGATTTCGGTGATCTTATCTGCGAGTGCGTTCGGCTTCTAAAAGACAACCCTGCTGTGTTGGAAGAGTATCAGCGGCGGTTCACCTATATAATGGTGGATGAGTACCAAGATACTAATGTCGCTCAGTATCTGTGGCTTCGCCTTCTGGCACAAAAACGCCAAAACATCTGCTGCGTGGGCGACGATGACCAGTCTATCTATGGCTGGCGAGGGGCCGAAGTCGACAACATCTTGAGATTCGAAAAAGACTTCCCGGGTGCGCAGATCATTCGCCTGGAACAAAACTATAGATCCACACCTCAAATCCTTGGCGCAGCATCTGGGCTTATCGGTGCCAACGAAAATCGCCTTGGCAAGACTCTCTGGACCGACCAGGGAGATGGTGCACCGGTATCCATTCGCGGCTATTGGGACGGTGAGCAAGAAGCCCGTGCCATCGCAGATCAAATAGAGTCACTGCAAACGAAGGGCCTGCCGCTTGACCAGGCGGCCATCTTGGTTCGGGCAAGTTTTCAGATGAGGGAATTTGAAGATCGCTTCATCATGCTCGGCATCCCCTATCGGGTACTCGGCGGACCGCGGTTCTACGAGCGGGCCGAGATCCGCGACGCGCTGGCCTATTTGCGGCTGATTAACAGCCCGAGCGACGATCTTGCATTCGAGCGCATCGTTAACCGCCCAAAACGCGGCATCGGCAATGCATCCATTCAGGTTCTTCAGAAGTTTGCCCGTGCCCAGGGTATTCCGCTTTTACAAGCTTCAAAGCGGATTATTGAGACGGACGAGATATCTTCCCGGGCACGCAACGCGCTGCGCGACTTTGTCGGCATGATTGACCGGTGGATCGAATTGATTCCCACCCTTCCGCATACGGATCTAGCAGAGATCATCTTAGACGAATCCGGCTACACGGAGATGTGGCAGAATGACAAATCTGCCGACGCGCCGGGCAGGCTGGACAACCTCCGTGAGTTCGTCAGATCGATGGAAGAATTCGACAATTTGGCCGGGTTTTTGGAGCATGTTTCCCTTGTCATGGAAATGGAACAGTCAGATCAGTCTGAAAAAGTCAGCCTTATGACGCTTCATGCAGCGAAAGGACTGGAGTTTCCCGTCGTGTTTCTACCGGGTTGGGAAGAAGGGCTTTTCCCGCACCAACGTTCGCTGGATGAAAGTGGCACTTCTGGTTTGGAAGAAGAGCGCCGGTTGGCCTATGTCGGTCTTACGCGAGCCAAGGAACGCGCGTTTGTTTCTTTTGCCGCAAATCGTCGGATCCACGCACAATGGCAAAGCTCCATTCCGTCGCGTTTCATCGAAGAAATGCCAACCGAGCACCTTGAAGTGGAAACAGATCGGGGCCTTTACAGCGGCGCCCCAACAGCTGGCCGCTCACCATTGCAGGAAGCTGTCTTTGAAGGACAATATGAAAGTCCGGGCTGGAAGCGCGCTCAGGCAGCCAAAGCGGGAGGGTTTGCCGCAGCATCGCCCCCTCAACTGGAACAGCAGGCAGAGTTAACTGCAAGCAGCTTGTCCAGCGCGGTCAATTTCAACATCGGCGAACGTGTTTTCCACCAAAAGTTTGGCTATGGCCAAATCGAACTCGTCGACGGCAATAAGCTTACCGTACAGTTTGAGAAGGCCGGACGAAAGAAGGTCGTCGACAGTTTTGTCGAGCGCGTCTGATGCCGCTCTGTCAGATCTCGTTTTCGGTCAACACTCAATCCGACGCCGAAGCAGTGGTTGAAGTGTTGGAACACTCAGCCGCCCTGCCCTTCTCCAGCTTCGCGATCCTGCCGGGGGCGGAGCGCCAATGGCGGATCGAAGCCCTGTTTGATGGCGACACTCCAGACGTAAGAGCGGATGTCCTAGTGAATGAAATCCGCCGCGCTTTGGGCGACCGCGCCTCAATGGGCGGTATCGAAGTCGTACCCGACAGAGATTGGGTTAGCCACACGTTAACAACGCTCACGCCGGTGATGGCTGGGCCGTTTCTCGTGCATGGCTCTCATCATGATACGAACACGCTGGCACCTGCAATCAGCATAAAGATCGACGCCGGGCTTGCTTTCGGTACAGGACATCACGAGACCACACGCGGGTGCCTTGAACTTTTGGCAGACCTGGCACGAAAACAAAAAAGGATCCACGCCTTGGACATGGGCTGTGGATCCGGCATCCTCGCCATCGCAATAGCCAAATTGACCCGTTGCAAGGTTTTAGGCACGGATATCGACCCAATAGCCATCAGCGTTTCGCAAGAAAACGCAAAGGCCAATTACGTTGCACCTTTGGTAGACGGAGTTGCTGCCGACGGCACTCACCATCCGGAGATCCGTTGTCGGGCACCTTACGACTTGATTGTGGCCAATATTCTGGCTTCGCCCCTTAAGCGCCTCGCAATTGAGGTGGATGAGATCCTCCACCCCTCTGGGAATTTAATCGTCTCAGGCCTTCTTTCGGAGCAAGAAGCGGGTGTGCTGAGCCGATACCGACAATTTGGATTCCATTTGAAGAAACGCTACACCCTAGGGGACTGGCCGACACTTCTGTTATCCAGGACAGATTAGCATATTCCGAACTTGCCGACGGTGGCCCAAAAGCCCATATTTGCAATATGTTTCAGACGTTTGACGATCATACCGATCCAGCTTCGGGCGCCCAACGGGCGGCAGAGTTGCGGAACACACTTGCACAGCAAGGCCTTCACGGTCTTATTATTCCGCATGATGATGAATATCAAAATGAGTACACGCCTGCTTGTTTTGAACGATTGGCGTGGCTTACAGGCTTTACCGGCTCCGCCGGCGTTGCGGTCGTCTTGAATGACAAGGCGGCGGTGTTTGTTGACGGTCGATATACATTGGCCGTTCGCGATCAGGTCGATCTAGCTGTCTTCGAAATCGTCCCAATCATGGATAAATCCGTTGGCACGTGGCTTAAAGAGAATACGACATCCAGTGCCAAGATCGGTTTTGACCCATCGCTGCACACGGAAGCATCAGTCAAGAAGCTCCGGAGCGACGCGCAAGGCTCCGATATTGAGTTTGTGGCAACTGAACGCAATTACATCGACCATATTTGGCGGGACCGCCCAGCTGAACCCATGGCAAGCGTCGTGCCCCATCCCCTCGAGTTCTCGGGCAAGCAGTCTGAACTCAAGAGGGAGGAAATTGCTCAAACACTCAAGGAAAAGGGGGCGGACACGGTAATCTTAACAAATCCGGCATCCATTGCGTGGCTCCTTAATGTACGCGGGGGCGATGTCGCGCACACGCCTTTGCCCCTCAGCAAAGCGATACTATCCAAAGACGGTCAGGTGGATTGGTTCATCGATCCGCAGAAAGTAACGGATCAACTGCCACAACATCTGGGCAATCGGGTTTCCTTGGAACACCCGGAAAGCTTCGCATCGGCCCTATCAGCTTTAGGGCAGGAAAAACGAACAGCTCTTGTCGATCCCACCAGCACGCCCTATTCGGTGATTTCTAGCCTAGAGCAGTCCGGTGCGACGGTCGTTAGAGCGGAAGATCCTTGTGCGCTTCCCAAAGCAACGAAAAATCAGGTCGAGATTGAAGGAACGCGCAAAGCGCATATTCGCGATGGTGCCGCCCTCACCCGTTTTCTCCATTGGCTGGCCGAAGAGGGGACGTCAGGTACGGTTGACGAGGTAACGGCCGTGCGCCGCCTAGAAAGCTTCAGGGCGGATAGTGGCGAGCTGCAGGACATCAGCTTCGAAACAATCTCCGGCGCAGGCGGAAACGGCGCGATCGTTCACTACCGTGTCACCAATCGAACAAACAAAAAACTTCAGCCTGGCACACTGTTCTTAGTTGATTCTGGCGGACAATACCGCGACGGCACAACGGACGTCACTCGCACCGTTGCGATCGGCGAACCGACGCAAGAGCATCGGGACAGATTTACGCGCGTCTTAAAAGGGCATGTTGGGCTAGCGGCGGCGCGCTTTCCTGAGGGAACAACCGGCGCCGAGCTTGATGTGCTGGCGCGGATCGCTTTATGGAAAGCCGGACTGAACTTCGATCACGGCACAGGTCACGGCGTTGGCAGTTACTTGGGTGTACACGAGGGCCCCCAAAGTATTTCTCGACGTTCCTTCAACGTCGCCTTGAAAGAAGGCATGATCATTTCCAACGAGCCGGGATACTACAAAACCGACGACTACGGCATCCGCATTGAAAACCTTGTGGTTGTGACGCCCCCGACACCTGTGGACGGAGGTGAACGGCCAATGTTGGGGTTTGAAACCGTCACATTGGCGCCAATCGATCGAAGTTTGATTGATGTGAATATGTTAACAGACGAAGAAATTACGTGGCTAAACGACTACCATGAAAGAGTCCGATCAACTCTAGAACCGCTTCTTCCCAACGAAGTCGCTGCTTGGCTAAAACAAGCGGCAGCGCCCTTGTGACCGACAAATTGCGCACAGGAATTCTTCTCTATTTAATCAGGTCAAGCCATTCGTCTTCGGTAAGCACGGTTACATCGAGGTCTTTTGCCTTTTGCAGCTTCGAGCCGGCCCCCGGTCCAGCTACGACATAGTCTGTTTTTTTTGATACAGAACCCGACACTTTTGCTCCAAGGCTCTCGGCGGTGGCTTTGGCTTCGCTGCGCGTCATTCTTTCCAAGGTTCCCGTGAACACCACGGTCTTCCCAGCAACTGACGAATCCAGTTCAGGCATGTCGGCTGGTTGCACCGCTACCTGCGCCAGCAGCCGGTCAACTGCCTGCGTGTTATGTTCTTCACCGAAAAATTCAATCATCGACACAGCGACCACATCGCCAACGCCGTCGATATTCATGAGCTCCTTGCGCGCCTCAGAGTCTTCTTCCTGTGCTTGTATCAAAGACTCATAGAGCTTTTCGAAAGTCCCATATGTGCGTGCGAGCAGCCCCGCATTCGTCTCACCTATATGCCGTATCCCCAACGCGAAGATGAACCGCTCAAGGGAGATGTTTCGCCGTTCTTCGATCGCCGCGAAAAGGTTCTTTACGGAGGTTTCCCCCCAACCCTCCTGCTCACCGATATCTTCGAAATCCTTGCCGTTCCGCTCCTCCAGCGTAAAGATGTCCGCTGGCTGAAGAATCAGCCCCTGTTCATAAAACCGTTCAACTTGCTTTGCCCCTAACCCTTCAATATCGAAGGCATTTCGGCTTACGAAGTGTTTTAGCTTTTCGACCACCTGCGCCGGGCAAGTCAGAGCCCCTGTACATCTGCGGGCAGCATCAAGTTTTACGGTCTTGGGGTTCAAGCTACGTACGGCCTTGCTGCCACAGACCGGACAGTGATCAGGAAACTCATAGGGTTGAGAATCTGTTTTTCTTTTCTCCGACACAACAGCAACAATTTGCGGGATCACATCTCCCGCCCGTTGAACGATCACCGTGTCGCCCACGCGAATGTCCTTGCGTTCGATTTCGTCTTGATTGTGCAATGTGGCGTTTGACACCACGACACCCCCAACCGTAATGGGAGCAAGTCGTGCAACGGGTGTTAGCGTGCCGGTACGTCCCACTTGAATTTCAATGTCTTGGAGGACCGTTTGCGCTTGTTCGGCGGGAAACTTATGAGCGATTGCCCAACGGGGGGAACGCGAAACATAGCCTAATCTTCTTTGCCAATCGAGATTGTCGATCTTGTACACCACCCCATCAATATCATATCCAAGATCTGCACGCTGACTTTCTATGCTCTTGTAGGTGCTAATCATTTCCTCAACAGTCACACATCGAACAGTATGCGGATTAACTGAGAACCCCCATTTTGAGAACTTCTTGAGAACTTCCATTTGGGAGTCACCGGGCAGATCCGACACTTCTCCCCAGGCATAAGCGAAGAAATGAAGTGGCCGTTGAGCCGTGATCCTTGCATCCAGCTGGCGCAATGACCCAGCTGCAGCGTTGCGGGGATTGGCAAAAGGGGCTTTGTCTTGTTCGACCTGCCACTTATTAAGATGCAAAAAGTCGTCGTGGGACATGTAGACTTCCCCACGAACTTCGACGGTCTTTGGCCAACCTTTCGTTTTGAGCGAAAGTGGTATGTTCTTGATCGTGCGTAGGTTCTGGGTGATGTCCTCGCCAGTCTCTCCGTCACCGCGCGTGGCGCCCTGCACAAACTGTCCGTTTTCGTACCGGAGGCTCGCGGAGAGGCCATCGATTTTGGGCTCGGCAGTTACTGCGACGGACACGTCGTTATCCAAATTCAAGAAACGACGTACACGATTAAGGAAATCGACAATGTCATCATCACCAAACGCATTGTCTAATGACAGCATTGGCCGGCGATGTTTGACTTTCTCGAATTTCTCCAGCGGCGCTGCTCCAACGCGAAGGCTGGGACTGTCCTCTCTCACAAGCGATGGAAAACGCTCTTCGATCTTCAGATTTCGTTGACGCAGTTTGTCATATTCCGCATCGGAAATTGTGGGCGCGTCTTCCTGATAATAGGCGTCGTCATGCCGGGCGATCTCGCGGGCCAACCGGGAGAGTTCTTCAGCCGCTTGCTGCTTTGTCAGTTTTGCGATAGCAATCTTCTCGAGAGATTTCATTGATATTCGTTATTGATGACGTAGAAGCTGGTCAGCAGCCGCACGCGCCTCGTCTGTAACACTGGCGCCAGCAAGCATCCGCGCAATTTCCTCACGCCGTTCGCCAGCATTCAAATCTTCTACACGGGTGAGGACCTGTTTCGCAGACTTCGACGAACCGTCTTTCCGTATACGCCAATGATGTTTGGCCCGAGCCGCAACTTGCGGACTGTGCGTAATGACAAGCACTTGTCCTTCTTTGGCCAAATCGTGGAGGCGTTCCCCCACAGCGTCTGCCACTGCGCCTCCGATACCCTGATCAACTTCATCAAAGATCAACGTTTTTTGTTCGGCCGCGCGACGAAGGACAACTTTGAGGGCAAGTGAAAAGCGCGCAAGTTCGCCACCAGACGCCACCTTTCCAATGGGTCCCATCTCAGTATTTGGATTGGTCGCTGCATGAAACTCAACAGATTCAGCCCCATTCCGACCGATCGTCTCTCCGGAATGGTGCTGCAAGCAGGTTTCAAAGCGGGCCTTTTCCAGCTTAAGGGGCGGCAGTTCCTTCTTCAAAGCCGCATCAAGCTTTTTTGCTGCCGAAGCCCGCTTCTTAGTCAGTTTGGCTGCACGTTCGGAAAGTTGTTGCCTCGCTTTGTCGACATCGCCGCGCAGTTGATCCAAAACCTGCTCGTCATGATGCAGGGTTTCGAGTTGCGTTTGGAATTTCTCCAACAGCGCCGGCAGCTGATCAACCGACACTTTGTGTTTGCGCGCCGCGGCTCTAAGTGCAAATAGCCGCTCTTCGGTGGTTTCCAATTCGGCAGGATCGAACTCTAGCTCACGAACCAGCAGATCGATGTATTGATTCGCCCTAGCGACGGCGTCGGAAGCGTTTTCCAGAAGATCAACGGCTTTTTCCAACGAATCGGACCCCTCAACTTTGATGGCTCCGACCTGGCGGAGAACACCGTATATCTCACGCTCTAGACCATTCTCATCCGCCAACTTTGATCGAACCGCAGCAATTTCCGCATGTACATTTTCCGCTTGCATCATAAATGCGCGCCGATCAGCAAGTTCGTGTTCTTCATTCGTTTGCGGATCAAGTTGCCCCAACTCATCGCGTGCGTGCAGAAGGTAATCCTTCTCTTTGTTGAGGGCCTTCACCACCTGCTCGTGCTCGCGCAAGGCCTGCTCCGCATGTTTCACAGCGTCATAGGCTTCTTGGACATCATGCACGAGACCGTTCAAGTTACCGTAGCTATCTAGCAAGGCGCGATGAGCGCCAACATCCATCAGAAATCGGTCTCCATGCTGCCCATGGATTTCGAGCAATGCATCACCGATCTTTGACAGAGTAGCCACCGCAACGGGCGCATCATTAACGTAGGCTTTGGTCCGCCCGTCCTTGGTAATTACTCTCTTGAGAATGAGAGGTTCCAATGCATCAATGCCAAGCTCACCACTTTCGTCGAAAGACTGGAGGAAACGTTCCGAAATCTCAAAAGCGGCTGTGACAGATCCCGTTTCCTGACCCTGGCGGATCAGCGCTCTGTCGGCGCGCGAACCAATGGCGAGCCCGAGAGAATCGAGAATGATTGATTTTCCAGCCCCTGTCTCTCCCGTAAGCGCGCAGAGACCGTCCGAGAATTCAATGTCCAGCCTGTCAATGAGGACAATGTCCCGGATCGACAGGCCGGTTAACATGGGACCTGCCTAGAAGACGTTGGACCAAGCTCTAGCAATCCAGGAGCGTTCATTGATAGCCGGTTCAAGATCATCATCTGCAAGCAAACTGTACGAATCTTCGTACCAATCGTCATTTGGATAATTATACCCCAAAACCGCGGCCGCCGTTTGAGCTTCACGATTGATGCCCATCGCCATGTACGCTTCCGTCAAGCGGTGCAGTGCTTCCGGGACATGACTGGTGCGCTGATACTTTTCGACCACATTGCGGAACCGGTTTATAGCCGAAACGTATTGGCCCTTCTTGAGGTAGTAGCGTCCAATAGAAAGCTCTTTACCGGCAAGATGGTCTTCCGCCATATCAATTTTCAAACGAGCATCTCGCGCATACTCGGAACTCGGAAACCGGCGTACCACCTCACGTAAAGCGCTTAAGGACTGCTCTGTCACTTTTTGGTCGCGTTGCACATCCACGATACGCTCGTAAAAGGAGATCGCTTTCAGGTAATAGGCATATCCCACATGCTCATTACCAGGATGGAGTGCAATGAAACGTTCCGTTGCCAGGATAGCGTCTTCATATTTGTTGCTTTTGTAGTATGAATACGCGGACATGAGCATCGCCCGACGGGCCCACTGGGAATAGGGGTGTTGGCGTTCCACCTCATCGAATTTGAGGGCAGCGAGATTATAAATCTCTTTCTGCATGGTTTCGTAGGCGTCATTGTAGAGTTCTTCGACCGTCCGCTCGACATATTCCGCATTCTTAGGTTCGGAGTTTCCACCGCCGCAGCCGGCCACGACCAGCGCCGCTGACAATATGCCCGCAACCATGGGGGCCCGGCCCGTTTGACGCCAGGCGATGGTGCCTTTCCGACCCAATTCCTCTACTACCGATCGAATCTTCATATTGCTGCCTTTGTTACGCAACGCACTTCCCCGGGTCCGTTTTATAGGTTTCGCCCTGGCAATCCAAGGCAAATGCCGCCAAATGGCAGGATTTGGGGCCTTCCCAAAGCCGGCAAGCAAAAAATAACGCTCTAGTCTTGCCTTCTCGCAAGTTCGGAACATGTCACTTTCGATTAGCTGCACGTCACAAGGGCAGCGACCACTCAGGAAAACGCCAGAAAGAGGGTCAAAAAGGTGGATATATCTTCGACTGAAGGCAATGCTCGGCTTGCGAAACGCGTCGATGAGTATGTCGGGGAGCAAATTCGCCGTCGAAGGACCGTTCTAGGCTTAACTCAGGAGCAATTGGCGGGGGCCCTTAAGATCTCTTATCAGCAGGTCCAGAAGTATGAAACGGGCGCAAACCGGGTAAGCGCCGGCCGCCTATTTGAAATTGCTCAGCACCTTGATGTCGGCGTGGCTTACTTCTTCGACGGTGTAGAGCCGGACATGTCGGGCCGAGTGCTGCCCCATGGGGGCCGAAGCCGAACCACCATTGAACTTGTTCGAAATTTCTCCGAAATCAAAGATCCGGCAATACGCAACGCGGTGGCAAGTTTGGTGAAGTCGCTCTGCAACGATCAATCAGCAGTTAGAGATGGCGTCGTAACCGAGCAGAACCCAACCGTGACGGCTGACCGCCTCTAACTTGATTAAGCGACAGCCGCCTGGGCTTCTATTGCGTCGCTGGTATGCCCATGATGGTCACTAGCGGATTGATCCCTTGTTTCAACGACCCACTTTTCAGGCGATGCGAACAACGCTTTAAGCAACGCGTTATTAAGCGTGTGACCAGACCGATCCCCAACGACTCTTGCTAATATTGGCGCCCCTGCGAGATACAAATCGCCAATCGCGTCTAGGATTTTGTGACGCACAAATTCGTCGCTGTAGCGCAATCCTCCGTCATTCAGGATGCGATCACCCTCAACGACGATCGTGTTATCCAGGGAGCCACCCAAGGCCAACCCAAGCGACCGAAGTTTTTCAACTTCGTGGCTAAAGCCGAACGTCCGCGCCCCTGAAATCTCTTCACGAAAAGCACCATTTACAAGCTTGACTTCGCAATGCTGCTTCCCGACAGCGGCTGACTCAAAGTCAATGGACATGGAAACCTGAAATCCATCGTATGGGTGAAGTTCCAGCGACTTGTTTTCCGCCGTTACAGAAATGGTTTCCAAGACGCGAATGTACTTCCGCGGACGGTCTAAGCTGACGATTCCCGCTTGATCGATCAGCCGAACGAATTGCTCCGAACTACCGTCAAGAATGGGCAGCTCGGGACCGTCTATCAGCACCTTCACATTGTCGATGCCACATCCGGCCAAGGCCGCCATCAAGTGTTCGACTGTGCAAATGTCAACGTCAAACTCGTTGCGAAGGCTGGTACCTAATACGGTGTCATGCACCAAACGAAAATCCGCTGGGATCGCCACCCGTGACGTCGGCTGAAAATCGTCATCCTGATCCACGCGATAGAAAACAATGCCATGGTCCGCAGGTGCCGGTAACATCTTCAGCTGAACGAATTTTCCAGAATGGATCGCCGTGCCAGCGGTTTCCACATTCTGCTTTAAAGTCGTCTGACACGCGGCCTTCATACTTTTCCCCTTAAGGCGTGTTACACCCCGATTACCCTTCGATCAATGCTGACCAACTGCTCGGATCGCGGCCTTCGAAAAGTCCCCAAAAAACCGGTTCGCGGAGAAGCCTCCGGCAAAACCACTTTTGAGTTCCGAAATAGTGCTTTCACCATGTGCGAAAACGAGTCGGATTGGCGGGATCGTGGTGTTTACCCTCAATCGTGAGGTACCAATCCGTTTCACGGGAGCCAAATAAATCTTTATTACGCATTGTTACCCTGGAACTTTTTTCTAAAGCTGTTTGGTGGCAAAAGTGCATATACCTTTGACACAAAACAACTATCTCGTTCCAGGTTAAGATCAGATCAATTAGCCTGCCGACGCAAGAATGCGGGTATCTCAAGCTGTTCGTCTTCGCCCGCCGCAGGCAGCATCGTATCGTCAAGGCGTGGCTTCTGCGCCGGCGCCTCCACCGCGTTTTCAGCCACCTGAGATGCGCCGGGTTCTACGCGATCCGCCCCCGCTGGAAGTTGTCCTCCACCTCTCTCTTCCCGAGGATCGGTGACGTCCTTCGTGCCGAGGCTTCCCGCGACCCGCTGGAGTAGACCGGAAGCGCCATGCCGTTTGACACGCTGAAGCAGAGACATATCGCTGGTGGGCTTCGGCGCGGCAACAGGGTCGGCAGCGAGCTGTTGCGGCTGGGGCTGCGGCGCCAGTTTTGCCACTGTAGGTTGGACAGCTGCTACGTGCGGCGGCTCGGCTTCGGGAGCTCCAACCGCTCCGCTTTCAGCGCTGTGCACAGGAACAGGCTCATCGAGAGGCGCTTCGGCAACCACCTGCCTCACATCTTCCTGGGCGGCCTGAGTAACACCTGTTGCATCAATCCGAGCAGGTGCATCTGCCGGCAAGCCGGATGCGGAAACAGTGACTGACTGATCGGCCGCTCGGGTTGCACTCATCCGCGCTTCCAGGTTCTCAATGCTCGCACTAACTGGATTTCCTGCAGAAGGATTGAAGCCGGACGACGAAACGGCGGCAACATCCCCCGCAACGCCCTGAACTGCCGCTGTAGGAAGTTGTGTCACCGGACTTGGAACGGCGTTGGATTGCGCATCGATTCCAGTCGCCACCACCGAGATCCGCATGCGTCCGTCCAGCGCCTCGTTGAAGGTTGCACCGACCATGATGTTCGCGTCGGGATCAACCTCAGACCGAATGCGGTTAGCCGCCTCGTCGACTTCGAAGAGTGTCATATCCATGCCGCCAGTGACATTGATGATGACACCCTTAGCTCCTTTCATGGAGATTTCGTCAAGAAGCGGATTAGAGATTGCGGCCTCGGCCGATTCAATCGCCCGTTTCTCGCCCTCGGCTTCCCCGGTGCCCATCATGGCTTTACCCATTTCGTTCATCACCGTGCGCACATCCGCAAAGTCAAGATTGATGAGCCCGGGCATAACCATAAGGTCCGTGATACCGCGGACGCCCGAATGCAATACTTCATCCGCCATCGCGAACGCTTCCGCGAAGGTGGTGCGCTCATTCGCGATTCTGAACAGATTCTGATTTGGGATGATAATCAGCGTATCGACATACTGCTGCAGCTCTTCGATGCCCGCTTCCGCCACACGAAGACGGCGGTCCCCTTCAAACTGGAAAGGTTTGGTAACAACGCCGACCGTAAGAATGCCTTGATCGCGGGCTGCCCGTGCGATTACCGGCGCGGCGCCGGTGCCGGTGCCGCCACCCATACCTGCAGTCACAAAAGCCATATGGCTGCCCGACAGGTTTTCGATGATCTCGTCCAAAGACTCCTCTGCGGCGGCGCACCCTATTTCAGGCCGCGAACCGGCGCCTAGTCCTTGGGTAACGTTTGTCCCCATCTGAATACGCCGCTCGGCAGGGGACAAGGACAAGGCTTGTGCGTCCGTATTTGCAACCACAAAATCGACACCTTGCAGGTTCGACTGAATCATATTTGCGACGGCGTTACCGCCGGCGCCGCCAACACCAAAAACGATGATGCGGGGCTTGAGCTCTGTCACTTCAGGCATGCTCAAATTAATGCTCATGATTGCCTCCGGTTATCTCTTAAGAGTGACACATCGCCTCGTGGTGAATATTGCCTGGTGATTCTAGGCACCGGCGCATTTTTCTTTGCGTTCTTCATTCAAAAATTCTCTCTAATCCATCGACCAAGTCTCGCGAATCGCCCCACCTGAGGTGTGCGTTCGGGCACGCGCTCCATTTCTGCTACTTCGGCGGGAGCCCGTGCCGAAAATCCCAACAAGCCACAACATGCGGAGAAAGCCGGGCCACCTGTTGCTTCCGCCAGCCCGACAATACGAATGGGGCTGCCGAACCTGACTCTTTTCTCAAGGATGCGACTGGCCAGAAGTTCAATTCCATTCATTTGGCTAGCGCCGCCCGTCAACACCACGCGCCGTCCCGCAACCGCCCCAACGCCGCTTTGCGAAAGCCTGTCATTCACCAGCTCAAAGGTTTCTTCTAGGCGGGGTTGTATGATCCGCGTGAGCATTGACCGTGGGATCTGTGTCCCGGCGCTTTCGTCATCTTCACCGACCTGAGGCACCGTTATTGTTTCGCGGTCATCCGACTGACTTGCCAACGCACTGCCATAAAGTGTCTTCATGCGTTCCGCATGCGCCACAGGGGTCGAGAGCCCCCTTGCGATGTCGTTGGTAACGTGCTGACCGCCTACCGGAATTACGTCTGCAAACAGCAAGTTGCCCTCGAAGAACACAGAGATCGATGTCGTCCCGCCGCCAAGGTCGATGCAAGTGACCCCAAGGTCCATCTCATCTTCAACCAAACAGGCAAGACCGCTCGCGTAAGGGGACACCACAAAGCTCGCGATTTCCAAATGACAACGTTCGACGCATATCGCCAGATTTCTGATGGGCCCGAGAGAAGCGGTAACCACGTTCATGGTCACGCCCAATCGGTCGCCGTACATACCGCGGGGATCCCGAATGCCTCGGCTACCATCGATGTTGTACCCAACCGGAATTGCATGAATGACCTGACGATCCGGTAACACGGCTTGGGCCTGTCCGTGATGCAAAACCCGACGCAGATCTTGGTCCCGGACTTCGTGGCCCGCGATTGAAACATCGACCGATACAGAATGGCTGGCGAGTGTTGCACTGGTGAGATTGACTATTACATGCCGGACGGTGACACCCGCCATGCGTTCTGCGGTATCAACGGCCGACCGAATGGCTTCTTCAGCGGCCTCCATATCCACGACGGCGCCTGACTTGACACCTCGCGACACCTGATGGCCGATACCAACAACCCGGACAACCCCGGACTCACCGGCACCGGCGCGTTCAAGCCGCGCAATAAAACAGCTGATTTTTGACGTACCAATGTCCAAGGCGGCCACAATGCCCTGGCGGCCAGAATTAACCAGCTTATCCCTGAGCGTTTGCGATCCAATCATCGAGGCCATTTAAGTATCCTTACCGGCCTGCGGCTTGAGATCGGTGATGGCCCCATCTTTCGTTTGGATAATCAGCCGGTCTGGGAAACGCAAATCGAGCGCGCGGATGTCTCTTACGAGCAGCCGCGTTTCGGTTTCCAAAATTGACAACTCGCGCAATGAACGGTCCAGCGCACCTTCTGGAAGCTTCACGTCAATGCCTGACGCCAATCTCAGGTTCCATCTGCGCTCGCCAATGCGTATTGCTGCGCGCACTCGGCCGCGAATCTCTGGATACGGAGCAAGAGCCGCGAAAAGATGGGCGGCCTGATCATTTGCGCCCTTGCCAACGATCAGGGGAAGATGACCAAAGCGTTTCGCATCCGCACCGCCGATTGACGTGCCCGTTTCATCGACAAGGCTGAGCGATCCGTTCAACTGCCACACGGCAAACGGTTCACGCTCTACAATTCCCACGTTGATGCGATTGGGCAGCAACCGCTGCACAGTAGCTTGCTCTACCCAGCCCAATTCCAACAGCCTTTCGCGAATCACTTTTGTATTAACATTCAACATTGAGTCTGCCCGCTCAAGACCGATTGCGCGCTTTATGTCATCAATGTCACTGTTTTTTCGTCCTGTCAGAACAATGCGCTCCACACGGACTCCCACCGACCTGAGTCCGGAGTCGAGCGAGGCATAGACCGCGTCCCCCCATCGGGCCACTTGGCCGCTGGCAAAAGCTACGTACACGGCACCCATCATCGCTATCGCTACCGACGCGACCGCAACCGGACGGTATCCATGGACGGACCGACGTAGATCTTTCCACCACCGCCCCCGTGTGTTTTTTGATCGGCGTGCGCGGGCTGGCCCTATGTGAATGGCACCCAGTTTGCGTGGCGCCGCGGTGCGCCGCTTCTGCTTCTTCTTTACCGAGAACATGAGGCGTCCTCCGTTATCCATTGAACTAAATCAGGAAAACTAATCCCAATGTGGGCGGCTTGTTCGGGCACCAGCGATGTGGGCGTCATACCGGGTTGGGTATTGATCTCCAAAAGGACAAGTCTTCCCTCGCCGCCCTGAGTATCGTCATAGCGGTAGTCAGATCGGGTGACACCCCTACACCCCAACACTCTGTGTGCCTCCAAACTATATGCCAGCGCCTGTTGCGTCACAGCTTCGGGAAGCGCAGCCGGCAAGGTGTGCCGTGACCCGCCTGGAGCGTATTTGGAATGGTAGTCATAGAAAGAGGCGTCCTGGTGAATCTCGGTGACGGTGAGGGCGCGATCCCCCATCACCGACACGGTTAATTCCCGGCCCGGGATGAACTCTTCCACCATTACTTGGTCGTTGTCCGATTCCTCGGTTGGATCAAAAGCCGGAGGCGGCAGATTATCGCCCGGGCGGACCAAATAGACCCCAACACTGGATCCTTCATTGACCGGCTTAATCACATAAGGTGCTGCAATTTCTTCCTGCTTCATGGAGAGGCCCCGTTCGACAACGATGCTTTTGGCGCAAGGCAGCCCAACAGCACGAAAAAGATGCTTCGCTTTTTCTTTGTCCATCGCCAGGGACGATGCCAAGACTCCCGAATGCGTGTAAGGAATCTCCAGGATCTCCAGTAGGCCTTGAATGCAGCCGTCCTCGCCCCAGGGGCCATGAAGCGCATTAAACGCAACATCAGGGCATAGCTCACGCAAAGTTGCGGCGACGTCGTGAGTCACATCGACTTCGGAAACTCGATATCCCGCCTCGCGCAAGGCAGACGCACACGCTTTACCGCTGACAAGGCTCACCTCTCGTTCGGACGACCAGCCGCCCATTAAAACGGCAACATGCGCATACTTACGTTGTGAGCTATCTGCCATCGGTCTTTTCCCGGCCAAGCCTCTTAATTTCCCATTCCAGCTGAACGGATGTTTTTTCCAGCACCTTGTTGCGAACCAATTCGCCAAGGCTTTCAAGCTCTTGGGCTGTTGCTTGACCATGGTTGATCAAGAAGTTGCAGTGGTGTTCCGAAACTTGAGCATCTCCAACACGCAGGCCACGACACCCGGCCTCGTCGATGAGTTCCCAGGCACGTCGTCCGCCGGAGAGATCGGGGTCCGGATTTTTGAAGGTACTGCCGCCTGTGCGGCTCCGCACAGGCTGTGAGGATTCGCGCGCTTCAGTAATCTCACTCATGCGCGCTGCGATATCGTCAGCGTTAGCCGGCTGTCCTCGCAGCAGGGCCTCCACAAAAATCAGATCTGCAGCGGCCCCACAGCTTCGGTAGGCATATTTCAGGTCTGCGACCGAGTACGTTCCCATATTGCCGCGCCGGTCAATCGCCGTTGCCTCGATAAGAACATCTTTTAGCTCATGGCCGTAAGCCCCTGCATTCATACGCAGAGCGCCGCCAATAGTACCGGGAATGCCGCGGAGAAACTCTAATCCGCCGACACTATTCTTCTGAGCAAAACGCGCAACTGCCACATCCAGCGCTGCGGCCCCGGCACGGATACAGTGATCGGCCTCCACGGTAATCGCGCCGAACTCTCCAGCGAGCCGAATAACGGCACCCGCGACACCACCATCGCGTATCAACACGTTCGAGCCCACACCTAAAGCAAGGCGTGGCAGGTTGTCAGGCATGTGTCGGAGGAGCTCAACCAATTCCGCTTTGGTCTTCAGGCGGAACATATAGGACGCGTTCCCACCGACCCGGAACCATGTGATTGGCGCCAAAGGCACGTTTCTCTCAACGCGCTGCTTGAGCTGCTCCGGTAACCACTCCAGTTCCTCCAATGCCGTCTGGCGATTCATTGGCCCGCCCTTCCAGTCGACAGACGCTCAAGTTCTGACGGCAGATCATTGGCCCACCCCGTGATTGAGCCGGCCCCCAAACAAACGACAACATCGCCTGGCTCACTCAAGGTGGAAATAAGTTCGGGCAGAGCGGCCGGGTCTTCCAATGGCACCACATGTCGATGGCCATGCGCCCGAACGCCTTCGATGAGTGCGTCTCGGTCGTAGCCCTCCAGCGGCTCCTCGCCGGCCGGGTAGACGGGCGTAACAATCACAGTATCCGCATCGTTGAAGCAGGTGCAGAAGTCTTCAAACAAGTCGCGCAATCGAGTGAACCGGTGAGGTTGCACGACGGCAATCAGGTTTCCGGTGAGGGCGTGGCGCGCCGCCTCAAGCACAGCTGCAATCTCGACGGGGTGATGTCCGTAGTCATCGATAATGGTGACACCGTTCCATTCCCCTGTCTTTGTGAAACGGCGCTTTACGCCGCCAAACTTCTCCAACGACGACCGTATCTTCTCAGGTGGCACGTCCATCTCGAGGGCAACCGTGATAGCCGCTAGTGCATTTTGCACGTTGTGATTTCCGGGCATGGGCAAATGAAGATCAGAGACGGTTCGGACCTGGCCGGTTATGCGGTTTACGGCAGTAACGTCGAACTGAGCGCCATCGCGTTGCAAAACCAAGTTTTCGGCGCGGACATCCGCCTGCGGACTGAGACCATAGGTTATGATGCGCTTGTCTCTAACGCGCCCAATCATCGCCTGGACCTCAGGATGATCGATGCACATCACGGCAAGACCATAGAAGGGAATGTTCTCGATAAACGTCTGAAAAGACCGCCGCAGCTCCATCAGACTGCCATAATGATCCATATGCTCAGGATCGATGTTCGTCACAACGCCCACTGTGGCGGGAAGCCGGACAAACGAACCATCGCTTTCATCGGCCTCAACGATCATCCACTCGCCTTCGCCCTTTCGAGCATTCGTGCCGTAAGCATTGATTATCCCACCATTGATGACGGTCGGATCCATGCCCGCCCCGTCGAACAAGGTGGCGACAAGCGATGTGGTGGTGGTTTTGCCATGGGTTCCGCCAATGGCGACCGACCACTTAAACCGCATCAATTCGGCCAACATCTCCGCACGCCGCACGATCGGAATATGGCGAGACTGCGCAGCGAGATACTCCGCATTGTCCTCTCCAATGGCAGAAGACACGACGACAACAGATGCGTTCTTTAGATTTTCTTCACGCTGACCGACAGCGACGGGAACACCAAGATCTTTCAGTCGGGCCACGTTACCGTTCTCGGAAAGGTCGCTGCCCTGCACCGAATAGCCGAGATTGTGCATCACTTCAGCGATACCGCTCATACCGATACCGCCAATTCCGACAAAATGGATGGTGCCGATGTCGAAGGGAAGCGTTCTCATTGATCGACCCTAAAACTCATGGCCGCACCGCTCGACCCGGATTGCCGCTACCGACGGCCCCCGTTTCCATCATCTGCGGCCCCCTCACCGGCCGGCGCGCTTCCACATCTTCAAGAACGTCAGCGAGGTACGAGGTGGCTTGTGTTCGCCCCGACGATCGCGCCTCGGCTGCCGCAGATCGCAACTCTTCAGGATTATGAAACAGGTCAATAATCCTCCCAGCCAGCGCCTCCGCGGTCATCGCATTTTGCCGCATCAGCCACCCTCCACCTTTCGCCGCAAGAAACGACGCATTGACGGTTTGGTGGTCATCCATCGCCGTCGGCAAGGGGACAAAGATTGCAGGACGTCCAATTGCAGCAATCTCGCACACAGTAGACGCACCGGATCGGCACACGATCAGATGGGATTCTGAGATCCGACGCGCCATGTCCTCGAAAAAGGCCGACACGTCAGCCGCGATACCTGATTGTTGAAAAGCGTCTTCCACACGAGCGACATCTTCGGGACGCGCCTGCTGAACCACGCGCAGTCTATTGCGCATACTATCCGGCAAAAGACGCAAAGCATCGGGAACGACATCGCTGAATACGCGTGCGCCTTGGCTCCCCCCGAATACAAGCAGGTTCAATTCGCCGGACTCGGAGATTTCGGGATACGGGCTTTGTGCTTGTGCGATAATCGGATCGCGTAATGGATTGCCGGTCACCACAACCTTCTGGTTGACGGACGCGGAAACGTCTTCGAACGGCCCGAACGTAGAAGCAATCAGGTTAATGCGCGTCGCAATCACTTTGTTTACACGCCCCAATATTGCGTTTTGCTCATGGACACAGCGCCGTACGCCACACACCATGGCTGCCACCATAGTCGGGAACGATGGGTATCCACCAAAGCCGATGACGACGCGCGGCTTTGTTTGCCGGAGAACGCGGATGGCATCGTATATGCCCAAAACAATCTTAACCGCGGCACTTATGCGGCCGACGACTCCCGCGCCGGCAAATGTGGCAGCCCGAATGTGACGAATATCTGCATTTGGAAACCTTTGCGAGAACCCTTCGCCCCGATTATCCGTGATAAGCACAATCTTTCGTCCGCGCTTGACCATTTCCGCAGCAAGCGCTTGAGCAGGAAACAAGTGCCCTCCTGTCCCTCCGGCTGCAACCACAATGGGCGCCGTCATGATATTTGGGCTATCGTTCATCGGGCAAACGCCATCTGTCCTGCGGCGATCCCACTTCGCTTTCGGGTGAGAGCCAAGACCATGCCCATCGTAATCGATAAGGAAAGCAGTGATGATCCGCCGTAGGAAAGAAACGGCAACGTCATGCCTTTCGCGGGCAGGAGGTTCAGGTTGACGGCCATGTTGATGATCGCCTGAAGTCCAAACAGTGAGATTAGTCCGCAGGATGCGATGTAGACGAACTCGTCAACCTCTTCCAGCGCCCGTGCAAAAACGCGAACGACAACTATGGCAAACATCAAAACGATAAACAGGCATAGGAGAAGGCCATATTCCTCGGCCAACACGGCAAAGATAAAATCTGTATGCGCATCGGGAATGATCTGTTTGATCTGCCCTTCGCCTGGCCCCCTGCCCAGGACGCCGCCCTGGGTAAAGGCTTCTAGGGCCTTATCGACTTGATAGGTGTCACCTGACTCAGGAAACAGAAACCGGTCTACTCTGCTGGAAACATGCGGCACCAACTGATAGGCAACGAAAAAACCTGCCAATCCGGAAACCGCTAAGCCCGCAATCCATGGCCATGAGACACCGGACAGAAAGAACATCGTGCCCCAGACGAGTGACACCAAAATCGCTTGTCCGAAATCGGGTTGAAGGACAAGCAATCCCAAGAACAGAACGAACACCGCGGCAGCTAGCGTATTCCCCGGAACGTCGGGATGACGTTTTCCTTCAGCAAAAAACCACGCAGCCAATACGACAAACGCCGGTTTCACAAACTCCGACGGCTGGATGGTAAAGGATCCGATAGAAAGCCATCGGTGCGCGCCTTTCACTTCAGGCCCGATGAGCAAAGTGAGCACCATTAGAATAAGTCCAAGGCAAAAAATGACCGCGGCCACCCGGCGCACGCCCCTTGCACTCAGCAAGGAAATTCCGAACAGGCACACCAGAGTCGGAATCACAAAAATCATTTGTCTGTACACGAAGTGAAAAGGCCCGAGGTCCAGGCGCTCGGCAACCGGCGGACTTGCAGCCAACGCAACAACCACCCCACCAAGAATGAGGGCGAAGATGACAAAAAGAGACACGCGATCGACCGTCCACCACCATTGGGCCATCATGCTGCGATCCGTTCGAGGGAAAGAGTTCATGCCGCTGCCCCTCCACGTGTCTGGGTTGCCATTAGTTCGTCAACGGCCGCCTTGAACGCGTTGCCACGTTCCTCGAAGTCCGAGAATTGATCGAAAGACGCACAAGCCGGCGAAAGGAGAACGACCGGATCTTGTTCGGAGCTTCGGCGCGCCTCCAGAAAGGCAGCACCAACAGCGCTTGCCAAGTCACCGGAGAGTTCCGATGGCGTAAAGGACGCCAGCGCGTTTGAGAAATCGGCTGCCGCTTCCCCGATCAGAAATGCCTTTTTGATCCGATCCCTAAACTCATGCAGCGGTTCCAGCGCCTTTGACTTGGACCGTCCACCGGCGATCCAATATACATTCTCAAAAGAGGAGAGCGCCCTGCAGGCCGCATCCACATTGGTCGCTTTGGAATCGTTGACGAATCTAACGCCGTCCAATTCGCCAACAAGTTCAAGACGATGCGGCAACCCTGGGAACGATCTAAGGGCGCGCGCAATCATATCTGTAGAAATGCCCAGCGCCCGGCCGACAGCGAAGCCGGCCGCGGCATTCTGCCAATTGTGCTCGCCCTTCAGATTTTGACATTCATGAAGGTCTAAAACTTCGGTACACGGACTTTCAAAACCGTCAAACAAAATGCCGTCTACCACATACACACCCTTGCTAAGCGCTTTGCCGACCGAAATGGGAATAACCCGCTCGATCCCGTTTCGCGATATGTCGGTGCAGATCTCAGCGCAATACGGGTCGTCCACGCTGACAATTGCCACATCACCGTGACCTTGATTACGAAAGATCTTTCGCTTGGCGTCCACATAGCCTTCCATACCGCCGTGCCGGTCTAGGTGATCAGGCGATATGTTGAGCAGCACTGAGATGCTGGGGCGTAAACTCGGTGATAGGTCAAGCTGATAGGATGACACCTCTAAGGCGTAGGCTCCCACATGCGCGTCAAAACCGCTTAATGACAATGCTGGTTCACCAATGTTGCCGCCCACCTCAACGGACCGTTGCGCCTGCCGCAAGACGTGTCCAACAAGCGACGTCGTCGTCGATTTGCCGTTTGTACCCGTGATGCAGATGAGGTTCGGCCTCTTCTCGCAGGCTTCCCACTCCTGCGCAAAAAGTTCTATATCTCCAACGATCTCGATATTGCTTTCCCGCGCCTTGGTGACGATTGCATGGGGGGCCGGATGTGTCAGCGGCACGCCGGGGCTTAAGATGCACAAATCTATGGACGACCAGTCCGCCTCGTACAGATTTGCTGTCTGGATGCCTGCATTTGACGCTGCCTCGCGCTGAGCCTGGTTGTCATCCCATGCAACAATTTCAGCACCGCCTTCACTCAAGGCGAGCGCAGCTGCCAACCCTGATCGTGCAAGACCAAATACCGCTATTTTTTTTCCTTTGTACTGCCTAACAGGGACCAACAGCGCTACCTCAGCTTCAGTGTGGTGAGGCCGATCAAGGCTAAGACAACGGCGATTATCCAGAAGCGAATAACAATCGTGGGCTCCGACCAGCCCATCTGCTCAAAGTGATGATGGATAGGGGCCATCCGAAAAACCCGTTTACCGGTAAGTTTGTACGACGCCACCTGTACGATGACCGACACGGCCTCAAGGACAAACAACCCCCCAATGATGACCAACACCAACTCATGCTTAGTGGCCACACTAATTGCCCCGACCGCACCACCTAAAGACAGTGAACCGGTATCTCCCATGAACACCATTGCCGGCGGCGCATTGAACCAAAGAAAGCCCAAACCAGCTCCAACGATTGCCCCACACAAAATCACCAGTTCGTCCGTGCCCCGGACGAAGTTGATCTGCAGGTAGTTCGCAAACAACTCGTTGCTCGTCAGATAGGCGATCAATGCAAAACTCGAAACGGCGATCATGATCGGAACAATTGCCAATCCGTCCAAGCCGTCCGTCAGGTTTACCGCATTGGATGCCCCCACAATCACCAGCATGGCAAAGAGTATGAAACCGAACCAAGTCAGGTTGATCAGAAGGTCTTTAATGAATGGCACCGCCAACGCCTGCCCCAACTCCGGGCCCATAATGGACTGAATCCATACGATGGCAGCGAACGCGAAGAGGAATTGAGAAATCAACTTGATGCGGCCTGAAATGCCGTCGCTTGAGCGTTTAGTCACCTTAAGGTAGTCATCGACAAATCCGACAAATCCAAACCCGACGATGACCAGAAGCACGGCCCAAACATACTGATTGGTCAGATCGGCCCATAAGAGGGTTCCGACAAGCACTCCGAACAAGATGAGGAATCCTCCCATCGTCGGTGTGCCCTTCTTTGTCAGCAAGTGCGATTCTGGACCTTCTTCTCGGATGGGCTGTCCGGCGCTTTGACGAGCGCGAAGCAAATCAATGATACGCGGCCCGAAAAACAAGCTTACGAAAAGCGCTGTCATGATTGCGCCGCCGGTTCGAAACGTCGTGTACTGAAAAACGTTAAAGATGCCGAATTGATCGCTTAACGGCACCAACAAATGATACAACACAGCCTGTTACCCTCCCCCGGCTGAATCGGCATCAGCGCTTAAAGACAACAACTGCTGCACGATCTTACCCATTCGACTGCCCAATGATCCCTTGACCATCAACACGTCACCGTCTCGAAGCGTGTCGATTAGAGGATCAATGAGCTGCTCTGAATTCTCCGCGAACGCTCCGCGCCGTTCCTCCGGCAGCACTTCCCAAAGGGACGCCATGTGTTCGCCACACAAGAAGACTAGATCCACATCATTTTCGCGGATCGGAACTTCCAGGTCACGATGATACATCGCAGAGTCAGTTCCGAGTTCCAGCATGTCGCCAAGAACCGCAATTCTGCGACCGCCCGCGGACGGATTTGTGTCTGACAGAACGCTTAGAGCAGCCGAGACAGAGGCCGGATTTGCGTTGTAACTCTCATCAACAAGCACAACGCGATGTTTGCCAAGCTGAACTTGATGCTGTGTTCCACGCCCTTCTGTAGGTTTCAACTCGCCGAGCGCGTCAGCCCCTTTAGACAGGTTTCCGCCGAGCTCGACGACCGCAGCCAAAACGGCGAGCGAATTGACAACGAAGTGATGTCCAGGCAGCGCAACCTTGTAGGACACTTTATGCCCCAATATATCGGCTTCCACATCGCTTCCTTGCTGCCCGGCAGAGGACTTCGTCAACCGTGCTTGCGCCGTTGCCACCTCTCCGAAACCGACGATTTTGCTGGCACCATAATGCACGGCCCGATCTTTGACCCGCTTGAAGTGAGCCATATCCGCATTGACTATGGCCGTTCCGCCCTCCAGAAGTGCACTGAATATTTCTGCTTTCTCGTCCGCAATTCCATCAACGCTGTCGAAAAATTCGATATGCACGGGCTGCACGGTCGTAACAATGGCAACATGGGGTTGGACCAAATCAACCAGTGGGGCAATTTCACCCGGATGATTCATGCCAATCTCAAACACGCCAAATTGCGTATCGCGCGGCATGCGGGCAAGGCTGAGCGGTACGCCCCAAAGATTGTTGTAAGAGGCCGCAGAAGCATGCGTTGCGCCCGATCGCGCCAAAGCCGTTTTGAGCGCTTCCTTTGTACCGGTCTTGCCTACACTACCTGTTACCGCCACGACCTTGGCGGCCGTCCGGCCCCTGGCCGCGCGGCCAAGTTGGTTGAGCGCCTCAAGAGTGTCATTGACCCGAAGAATTGGACCGGCCGTTTCGCTAGTGTCTCTGTGCACCATCGCTGCGGCTGCCCCATTGGCAAAGGCACTTTCGACATATTTGTGGCCGTCTTGGTTCACGCCTTCGATCGCAACAAACAAGTCGCCCGGTTCGATAGTCCGGCTATCAATAGACACACCGCAAGCACTCCAATCGGCACCTGA
>JANQMY010000491.1 GCA_028279895.1 Alphaproteobacteria bacterium | reverse complement strand
CACCGAAAATCCTTGTTAGGCTGCCCATGAGCACCGATACGCTTACCTTTCTCGAACGCACAAAGATCCAAATGGACTATGTGGTGCCGTTGATCCGGGACTTGCAGCGCATCCTGGGCGAAGACGTGATCAATGCGGCCTTGGAACAGCGCCTCAAAGATCAGATCGAAGAAGCCAAAAAGTCTGATGCCGTTTTTGAGGACCTCTCCGGCATGGCCGAAGGTGTCAAGCTCTATGCAGCGGGCGAGGCCCTCGACTATGAGGTTGTGCGGGCGGACAAAGATCATTTCGATCTGAATGTCACCGGCTGCCGCTATGCCCAGATGATGGAAGAGATGGATGCGCGCGATCTCGGTCCGCACCTGATCTGCAACGTCGATTTTCCGATGGCGGAACAAATGGGCACGACCCTGAAACGGACTCAAACCTGTATGCAGGGCGCAAGCCATTGCGACTTCCGCTATACCCATCGAAAATAAGGTATCGCACGTACCGCATTCAAAATCGGGAAACAGATCCATGAGTACTCTGAACGGCGGCGGCTTGATGGCCCAAACTCTGGCCCGTCTGGGCGTGAAGCATGTTTTCGCCTTACACGGGGGGCACTTGGATGCCTTTCTTGTGGCAGCCGTGGATGAAGACATTGCCTTAATCGACACCCGGCACGAGGCGACCTGCGGTCACGCGGCGGATGGCTATGCGCGGGTGACCGGTGGGCAAATCGGCGTCGCCGTGATCACGGCCGGGCCGGGATTTACCAATGGCCTGACCCCCATGGCGAGTGCCTATCTTGACGCCATACCCACCTTGTTTTTCGCCGGGGCACCGCCCTTGCGGGAGACGGAAACCAATCCGCTGCAAGGCGGTTTTGATCAGGTGGCCATGGCGGCGCCGGTATGCAAATGGGCCCACCGCATAACCCATGTGGAGCGCATTCCGGATCTCATCGAAAAAGCGGTCCGCATCGCGACGACCGGACGCCCTGGACCGGTGTTCCTGGAAGTGCCGATCGATGTGATGTTCGCCCCGTCGAAGCCGCTCATGCTGCCCGTCGAAGACGCGCGGGGGATTGCGCGATTGCGCGCGCCGGCACCGTCGGCGGCGGCGGTATCCGACATGCTATCGGTGCTGCAAGCTGCTGAACGGCCGGTCATCATCGCCGGGGGCGGCACGATTTTGTCGCCCGCTTCCGAGCCCCTGCGCCGTTTCGCGGAACAAAGCGGTATTCCCGTCGTGGCGAATGGCCGGGCCCATGGGGTGCTGCCGCCGGACCATCCCAACAATTGCGGCGGGGTGGATGCGGTAGGCGTTGCGGCAATGTCCGGGACTTTGCCGGATGTGGTGGTGCTGGCCGGCGCGCGCCAAGGTCTTTTCACCGGCGGACGATCGGGCGGTGTGATCTCGCCCCAGGCGACGCTTATTCAAATTGATACAGATGCCAATGAACTGGGCCGTCTGCAGACGCCGGCCATTCCGGTGATTGCCGATTGTGCCGAAACCTTCGATGCCCTTGTGCGGGCGGCGGATGGGGCGCTGTGGCCCGATTACACGGCGTGGCGCGGGGCGCTGCAGGGCGCGCGCGGAGCGGTCAATGGGCTGTTCGAGGACGCAGCGCCACAATCCCGGCCGGGCCTCATCCATCCCTATCACGCGGCCAAGGCCGCCATGGAGGCACTCGATCCCGCCACGGCCATCGTGTGCGATGGGGGCGAAGCGGTCTCTTGGGCCACCATGCATTTGCGGGTGCCGGCCCCGGGACGGTTCATGGCCAACGGCTATTTGGGATGCCTAGGCGTGGGCCCCGGCATGGCGATAGGGGCGGCCATTGCCGACCCTGAGCGGCCGGTGGCGGTCGTGATGGGGGACGGAGCGGTCGGCTTCAACATTCAGGAGTTCGACACTATGGTCCGCCATGGCCTCCCCATTTTGACGATGGTGTTCAATAATTCCTGTTGGGGCATGTCCCAACACGGGCAGGATTTGGTGTTCGGCCCGAACCGGCGCAGCGCCGTTGCCCTGGGCGATACCAATTACGATCAGGTGGCACAGGGCTTCGGAGCGGACGGCGAGCGCATCGATAAATTCGAGGATATTGCCCCAGCCGTCGAAGCGGCCCAGAAATCGGGTAAGCCGGTGTGTCTGAACATCATGACGGATGCGGATGTGGCCCATCCAGTGACTGCCAATATGATCGGCGACATCAACGCGGAAGGTGAAATTCCGATCCCGTATTATGAGAATATTCCGCTTTAAAGCGCGGCGTTCCGTGCGCCCATAAAGCTGTCTTGACAATAATGTATACACCGTATACGTAAGAGTATACGGTGTATACACTCACGGCGGCAGAATTGACGGCGCGTATCTCACATCGAAAGCCCTCCAAAGCGTCCGTGGGCGCCCTCACGCGCGAACGGGTCATTGCCGAAGCGCGCGATTTGATCCGCGCCGAAGACACCGGTGCCCTTTCTATCCGAAAACTTGCGGCGCGCCTCTCTGTCACGCCCATGGCGCTCTACCGGCATGTGGCGGATAAGCAGGACTTGCTGGAAGCGGTTCTAGCGCAGGCGATCGATGACGACGCGATTTGTGACCACCATGAAGAAGATTGGCGGGCGTGGATGGTGGAAACCTGCGTTCGCATGCGCCAATCCTTGATGCTGAACCCGGAGATCCTGACCGTTCTCGCGGAAACCGAGCGCATGTCCGGGGGAGAGCTGGCCACCTTCGACGATGTGCTTTCCCATCTTGTTGCGGCGGGATTGTCCGATGAGGCAGCCGCGAAAGTCTTTCATGTCACGGTCAGCTTCACCTTCGGCTCTCTCGCGTTCGACCGGTTCAAAACCCGCAAGCTGACGGGCAAAAAACTGCCGACCAAAAAAGAACTCGCGGCGGCGCATCCGGCCGTAGCGCGGGCCGCCCGACACCTATCCGCGCCGCTGTCGGCAGCGGAATTCAAGGCAGGCCTGACGCGCATCCTGAAGGGGTTCTGACATGCATCCCACGATCAAGGCCATCGATCTCATGATGGGCATCCCGTCCGACGAAGATCGGCGGGATTGGTACGAGTTCATGAAGCCGCTACTCATGGACGAAGAAAGCCGCACCATGATGCAGATGCCCGCGCAGTTTCTGTTCAAGGATCTGCCGAAGACCGGGCCCCATGAAGACTTCATCGGCTATGTGACGGACCAGATGGACGCCCATGGTGTGGAGCGGGCCATGGTGGGGTTCGACGAGCACTCACCGATTATGCAGACCGCGTGGAAATCCCACCGGGACCGTTTCTTCTTCGATCTGCCGGTCAATGCCAATCACGGCATGGAGGAAGTACGGCGGATCAAACGTCTGCATAAGGAATATGGCATCAAGGCGGTCAGTGCCTTTCCGTCCGGCATCACCCCGCAGGTGCCGATCAACGACAAGAAATGGTACCCGATCTATGCCGCTTGCGTGGAACTGGACATTCCCTTCTGCTGCTGTGTAGGCGTGCCGGGGCCGCGTTTGCCGATGGAAGCGCAGCGGGTCGATCTGATCGATGAAGTGTGCTGGTTCTTCCCGGAGCTGAAATTCGTCATGCGCCATGGGGCGGAGCCTTGGGAAGACATGGCCGTCAAGCTGATGCTGAAATATCCCAACCTCTATTATTCCACCAGCGCGTTTGCGCCGAAACACTACCCCGAAGCAATCATCGACTATGCCAACAAGCGGGGGCCCGACAAAATCATGTATGCGGGCTATTTCCCCATGGGGCTGGGGCTCGACCGTATTGCCCGGGACATGCCCAACGTTCCGTTCAAAGACGATGTTTGGCCCAAATTCCTGCGTGAAAACGCCATGCGCGTGTTTGACCTGTAAGTAAAAAAAGAGAGGGAAGTCCATGGAGGCACAGCAGAAATCGGAACCGCGTATCCCGCTTCCCATGCCGTTCGGCTGGTTCGGCGTGTGCTATGCCGATGAATTGCCGGAGAAGGGCGTCAAGGCGCTGGAGTATTTCGGGTCACACATTGCTCTCTTTCGTGGGGAAGACGGCCGCGCCCGCGCCCTGGACGCGCATTGTGTCCATATGGGCGCCCATCTGGGCGTCGGTGGCGAAGTGATCGGCAATACGCTGGCCTGTCCCTTCCATGCCTGGCAGTACGACGACGACGGCAAGTGCGTCCATATTCCGTATGCGTCGAAAATACCGGCGGCTGCCCAGGAACCGTGTCTCAAATCTTGGCCGTGTGCCGAGGTCAACCGGATGATTTGGATCTGGTATCATCCGGAAAGCACACCGCCGCAATGGGCGCCGCCGGTCTATGCGGAATGCAACGACCAGAATTGGAGCGATTTCGAAACCTATGATTGGATGATCAAGACCCATCCCCAGGAGATGGCTGAGAACTCAGTGGACGCCGCCCATTTTCGCTATGTGCATAAGGCGGCCGATTATCCGTCCGATTGGACATCGAGCTATGACGGGCCGCTGCGCCATGCCTGGCTCGAAATGAAGATGGAGACGCCTAAAGGCAGCGTAACGGGGCGCATCGAAAACGGCAATGACGGGCCGGGACAGGCCTGGACCCGGTTTTCGGGCATCTGCGATACGTTTCTGCTGGCATCTATTACACCGGTGCAACGGGAGCTGGTGCATGTGCGCTTCGCCTTTACCCAGCCGAAATCCGACGTGGACGGGCCGAGGGGAGGGGTCGCCAAAGCCTTTGTGCAGGAAATCGTCCGGCAACTGAACGAAGACATCCCGATCTGGGAAAACAAAAAATACCTGGCACGGATGCGCTTGTGCGACGGCGACGGACCGATCATGGACATCCGGCGCTGGTTCAGCCAGTTTTTGATCGATGGTGCACCCTAGCAGGCTGCTGAAAAAGTCATGGTCTTGGGAATCCATGGTTCGAGACGGCGCTAACGCGCCCCCTCACCATGAGGTTTTTGTTTGTTTTCCTCATCCTGAGGAGGGCCGACAGGCCCGTCTCGAAGGATGAAAATGACTTTTACAGCAGCCTGCTAGAGCGCGATCAGGTTAAGCATGCCCTCCGGCTCGACCGGAGGGTGTAATCCGGTTATCCGTCCGCCGCTCTAGCGGAATGATCTCGCGTATGTGTGTGCGTCATTGCGAAGGCGCTTTGCAGAAGCGCCTGACGCAATCCAGGAGCCGCTTG
>JANQMY010000455.1 GCA_028279895.1 Alphaproteobacteria bacterium | reverse complement strand
CGGACCAGCTTTCCGCGTCCATCCATTCGGCCCAAGACTTATAGGTCCACAATTGTCCGTGTTCATTCACAACGGTTTCGACCCGTTGGTGTCCTTCCGGCGTGTCGACGAACCGGTCGTGATCTTTGCCCATGGCGTAATGCAGCCGGTAGCGACGGCTGGCCACGCCTTTGGTGCCGCGCGTGCTGTGGGCCCAGTTTTCGCCGTCGTCCTGTTCCAGCAAGCCGCCGGGGCCGAAGACGTGACTGGCGAGACTGAGCCGAATGCGCCGTTCTTCCTCGGGCATATCCTTCTCGAAAATGGTGAACCACCAAATCTCCGTTTCGAAGGGACCGTTCGGCAACCTCAGGCTCAGTTGGTCGCCCTGCAGGGTGATCCACAAATTCGGGAAGATGCTGGGATGCGCCTTGGTGAGCTGTGTGCCATAGCGGTTCTGTGCCGGTGTTGCGGATGCTTCGTCTTCCGGTTTCACGAAAGGGCCGCCAATGGCGTGGCCATATTCGCCCAGCATCACCATTTGATGCATGGGATAAAGAGACGCTTCGAAATTCGGAAAGAATCCCGACCGTTCGGCGGATGTGTGGCTGATGATCGGGTGGTACCAGTCGAACAGATTGTCCACGGCCATTTTCCAATTACAGCCGATACGGTTCTTCTGAACCCCGCTGACGACTTCCACATCGCCGCCGCGCACGGCGAGGTCCAGGCCCACTTTGCCCACCTCGCCCAGAAACTCTTCCAAGGGTGGTGCGTCCGGGTCCATGGTGGCGAAAACAAAGCCTTTGTAACTGGCCACCTGGGCAGCTTTGGCCAAACCCCATTCATCCTTGTTCAGACTATCCCGGTAGAATTCTTTCATGCCCGGCACGCCCACCAGCTTGCCGTCCAGCCCATAGTTCCATCCGTGATAGGGGCACATGAAAGACGTGGCGCGGCCTTGTTCCGCCCGGCAGATCACATTGCCCCGGTGGCGGCAGGAATTCAGCAGGACCTGAATGTCCTCCTTCTTATCCCGGACGATGACCACCCGGTCATCGCCGATCCTGTTCTGAAAAAAGTCGCCCGGCTGTTTGACCTGGCTTTCATGGCACATGAAGTTCCAGGCGCGGGCGAAGATTCGCTCAAGTTCCAATCGGTAAATCGCATCGTCTGAAAAAATCTGCCGGTCCACCAGCCCGTTTTCGCAGTCGACAAACGAAGCAAAGGGGGGCAGGTCGTTCGATGGAAGGGGATCGATTTTGTTCATGGCCGGGCTCCTGTGAGCGTCGGGGTTAGAGAAGAGAAATGATGTGTGCGCTGTCGTCGCCGAGCAGAAGGGAACCGACCGTTTCGGCCCCCTTATGTTGACCGGCAATGTGCTGACACATGGTCATGGTATCGCGCATGGCCCGGTCGAGCGGCCCTTTCTGCGCATAGACGGCGCTGCCGCCGACTGTGTCGTAAACCTGTTGCACCACGTCACGGGCGCTTTGGAAGGCATTCAGCCGGGACAGCCACACATCGGCCCGGTCCTTTTCCGTCAATGCTTCGCCGCGCTCCAATTTGCGCCACTGGTTTTCAAGGGACGAGAAAACGTAAGACCGGGCGGCCCCCAATTTCATTTCCGCTTCGGCGATGGCGGTCTTCACCCGCGGAAGGGATTTGTACGGAAGTCCTGAGGGCATTTCGACTTTGTCTTTCAACAAGTCCGTCGCGAAGTCGATGGCGGCGCGGGCGGTTCCCAAGGGGATGCCGGACATTTTGCGCAGCAGCGCATCCGGCGCGTTCCAGAGCGGTCCGTCGCGATGGGGTTCGCGAAAGGTGAAGCTGTGCTCGCGGGGTACGAACAGTTCCTCCCCCTTGATGGTGTAGTCATTGCTTGCCGTGCCGCGCAATCCGGTCGTGTGCCAGGTGTCTTTGATTTCCCATTGGTCGACCGGTGCAACCATGATGCGCCATTCAGGCAGGCCGGCTTCGTTCAATTTCGGTTCGCCCCCGCTGTGAACGATGCAACCCGCGGCAATATTGTCCGTATGCGTCGATCCGCTGCAGAAAGCCCACTGCGCTTTCTTAACACTATAGCCACCGTCAACCTCGTGCGCCTGACCCACGGGATGAACCCAGCCGGCCTGAACCATGTCGAGGCGCGGGTAAAGCGTGCGCGCCGCGCTGTCTTCCATGAAGCCGGAATAAAGACCGCTGTCGCAGCCGATCATCAGGCACCAGCCGGCCGATGCATCGCCGCGCGACACTTCTTCGATGACTTCCACTTGCTCCATGGAGGTGAGTTCCGGGCCGCCCCAGATTTTCGGCATGATCAAGCGGAAGAGACCGGCCTCTTTCATGGCGCTGACCACCTCGGGTGTCAGCCGCCGGGCGTCTTCGATGGCGTCGGAGTGGGATTGGAGGAACGCGCGCAGGCCTTTGGCGTTCTCCCAGATCTCGCCGCTCGAGAGCGGCTTTCCGGCTTGCGCTTGAATGTCAGACGGCACTGTCTTCGGTTGCACGTTCATTGCGTTTCTTCTTTTGTTTCGCCGGCTTCTGCGGCGATGCTTTTTCTTTTTCGAGCTGCGCGATGGCGCCTTCCACGGCCAGCGCCACCAATTGGGCCAGATGTTTGATGCTCGATTCGGTCGGTTCCAGCTCCATACTCACGAAGGTGCCGTCGAACAGCATGATGGCCAGCCGGCTCAAATCATGCAGCACCGCTTTGCGTTCACGTTCCGTTGGGGCCGTTACAAAGGGAGCAAGGCGCTCTTCGATGCTTGCGCGTGATTGATCGCGGATGCGTTGCGCAGCCTTCAAGATGCGGGGGTCGCCCTTCTTTCGCTCCGTCGACAGAATAAGAAGCAGGCGCAGAAAATCCGGCTGGGCGGCAATGGCTTCTGCCAAGTCATTCAAATATTGCCGTAGCGAGTGGGGGCGTGACACGCCGAGCTGACGGTTTGCTTGAAAGAAATCCTCCGCCGCGCTTTCGAGCACGGCGGCGAACAGCCCCTCTTTGCTTTCGAACGCCCAATAGATCGACGCAGGCTGGACCCCGGCCGCCTTGCTGATCATCGACATGCTGGTGGCGGAATAGCCGTTCTCGGCAATCAGCCGGCGTGCGGCGGCCAACACTTTTTCCCGCGTCTCTTCGCCTTCCCGATGTCGGCCGACCTTTGCCATCTTTCTATCTTGAGTGATCGTTAAAGAATGTCAAGAAGATAACGCGAAGACCGGATTGTGCAAAGTTTTCATGTGAAATTGACGGGGCAGTGCGTTTCTCTCAATCTACCGGAAACAGGAGATTTGCGTGCCGCCACGGGCGGTCAAATGCGGAGGAAAATGCCCATGTCAGTTGCTGAAGACCTGTCGAAATACAGTGGGGACGGATTGGGGTCTAAATTTGGCTACGGGCCGAATGGCGCCTTTGATAAGCCGGCCTTAGCCCGTGTGCCGGACCTTGCGGACGTCATCCGCGAAGGCGGCGATAAAGCGCAGGAATTGCGTCAGCTCGACCAAAACACGGTCGACCAATTGATCGATGCGGGGTTCTTCCGCTTTACGATTCCCCATGAGCTGGGGGGCGAGAACGCCTCCATTCTAGAGACCGTCGAAGTCTTGGAAGCCATCTCGGCGATTGACGGTTCGGTCGGTTGGAATGTGATGCTGGGGTCCGAAATCAACGCCATGGCCGTCGGCGGCATGGACAAAGCGCTCGCTAAAGAAGTCTATGTGGACAATCCCCGCGTGGTGATGTGCGGCGGCGGTGGTGCTGTGGTGGAACCTCCGCGGGCGGAGAAACAGCCGGACGGCAGTTTCAAGGTCTGGGGCGCTATTGCCTTTGTCAGCGGCGTGCACAATGCGGAATGGTGCTTCATGCCGGGCCCGATTGTGGAGAACGGCGAGCCCGTGCTCGACGAAAACGGCAATCCCAAGTTCAAGCTTTGGATGATGCACAAAAGCCAATACGAGATTCTCGACACCTGGGATGTGGCGGGGCTGCGCGGTTCTGGCAGCCATACCGTGCGGGCGTCCGGCGCGCATGTACCGGAAAAATGGGCGGGCGTCGATCTGTTCGTTCTGCCGGCAAAGCACGACAATCCGGTCTACCGCACGCCGGTGCCTTTGCGCCTTTCCTACAACAAATCGGCGATTGCGTTGGGTGTGTGCAAAGGCGCGTTGGAGGCGTTTTCCGACTTGGCGCAAAACAAAATTCCCGCGTTGTCATCCTCCAGCCTGGCCCACCGGCCAATCGCCCAGCACCGCATGGGCGAATGCCAGGCGAAATACCGGGCGGCCCGAGCGTTCATGTTCGAAGCCTTGGGCGCCGTTCAGGACGAACTCAATGCTGGGGCGCCGGTGCCGGGCCCCGAAACTACCAAACTGGCGCGGCTCGCATGCATCTTCGCGGCCAATGCCTGCATGGAAGTGGTCGACGTGCTGCATAATACGGCGGGCACCAGCGCAGCCTTTATGGCGAACCCGCTGGAGCGCAAGCTGCGCGATGCCCATGGTTGTGCCAGCCATCGCTGGGTGTCCCATTCCCTGTATCCGGAAATCGGCAAGATCTATCTGGGATTAGACCCGGCGCCGGAATTCATCGGCACCGATGTGGTTCCTCAGGTCAATCAGTCGAACGCGAAATAGCCGGCCTCCAACCGGCCGGCGAGAAGAATTCGCGTCCGAACGTATCGGCAAAACCGTCGGTGGCGGGGATCGCGGCCGAGATGGCGGCTGTGTGCGCCTCCGACGCCCGGATAATTGAGACGAGTGTGATCGAATTGCATGATATGATCGGCGCATGATTTTGTTTAATTGAGTCCTATGCGCCGATGACTGACCAGCCGTTCGCGTTCGATCCGCTGACAGCCCAATTCGCCGAGAATCCGTATCCGGTCTACAGCGCGCTTCGCGATCTTCCTGCGCATTACTTCTCGACCGATTTAGACGCGTACCTGCTCGCGCGTTTCGATGATGTCTCGCAAGCGGCATTGCATCCAAAGCTCGTGCGATCACGGGAGGCTTTCTGTACGCCCGAAGAGGTCGCCGCCGCAAAACGCGCCGCGAACTGGCACGACATGCCGCACCATGAGCGCTTTGTGCAGTTCAGTCTGCTCGATAGCGATGGCGACGTTCACGATCGCTTGCGTAAGCTGGTGTTCCGGGAATTCACCTCCCGCTTCGTCGAACGCCATCGCGGTATGATCGAGAGCTATGTGGGTAAATTGTTGGAACGGCTGTTCGAGCAAAAGGAAATCGATTTCATCGCCGACCTGGCGGCCCATGTGCCCGGCCATATTATCGGTAATGTGCTCGGTGTGCCCGATGAAGATTGCGGGCAGTTACGCGTTTGGTCCGAAAGCATTGTGCAGTTTTTTGATGTGGAC
This sequence comes from Alphaproteobacteria bacterium, assembly GCA_028279895.1. Lineage (GTDB taxonomy): Bacteria > Pseudomonadota > Alphaproteobacteria > JANQMY01 > JANQMY01 > JANQMY01. The sequence continues at coordinate 8,002 of JANQMY010000455.1, read as the reverse complement.
CGCACGGAAGACCACAAGCAGTTGGTGGAAAACGCCACCACGGAGTTTTCTCACTATCTGACGGATCTGATCGCGCAACGCCGCAAAGCGCCAAAAGAAGATCTGGTGTCCACGCTTGTCCGCGCAGAGAAAGCGGGAGAGCTGAACGAAACCGAACTGATCTCCACCTGCATGCTCATTCTCATGGCGGGGCACGGGTCGACGATCGATGTCATGGGCAGCGGTATGCTCAGCCTCTTACGTTTTCCCGATCAGTTACAACGGCTCAAGGAAGGTCCGGGCCTGGTCCGGACCGCCGTTCAGGAAATGTTTCGTTATGAATCGCCTCTGCCTTACTTTCATCGCTATGCGGCCGAAGACGTGACGCTGTTTGGGCGTGCCTTTCCCAAGGGAACAAAGTTTGGGCTGTTCTATGGGGCCGCGAACCGTGACCCTAGCCAATTTCCGGCCCCGGATGTTTTCGATGTCGGCAGAACGCCCAACAAGCATATGGCGTTTGGGCGGGGGGTGCATTTGTGTCTTGGTAATCATCTTTCCCGTCTGGATATGGAGATCATTTTCACAAAACTGCTTGAAGGCACCTCGTCAATTGATTTGCTGAGCGACTCTCCAAAATACAAGGGTGGATTGTCGTCGCGCGGCTTGGAAGCGCTGCAGGTGAGGCTTCAGCCTCGTTGACCGGTCAGTTTACGTGAGAGTCGGCAGTATACGCCGATCCATCAGGTCTCGAAGCCAGTAACAGACGCTTTGTTCCGTGTTGTAGGCATCGGTGAAACCGGCTTGGCGTATCTTTACGGTGCTGACGAATGTGGGCGGTGGCGGCCTGTCTGCACCAAAAGCGAAGACGAGGTCGGCGTAGTGGTGCGATTCGCCCAGCAGGTCCGTCAAACGAGTGGGCTGAAGGTCATGGTCCCGGACGATCTCGTCCCAGAGTGCGGCGCGGGCCGGCAGATATGCCGCCAGAGACATAGGTTCGTCTTCGCCCATAGGCACGCTCAGGGTCTCCGCGAGGGCCGGCCACATGTCGCGCCAGGAAAAAACTTCGCCATTGGTAAGGTTATAGGTTTCGCCCGCGGCGACGGCGTTTTCGGCGGCCCACAAACAGGCGTCGCCCACGAGCCGTGCATCGACCGCTTCCCAGACCGTACTTGGCCCGCCGGGAAACGAGAAAGGCAGTCCCTCCTTGTGCCGTAGTGCCGCGTACAGACCGATTATCGGTACCGGGTTCATCACCACCCCCACATTGGGGCCGAAAATGACTTGCGGACGCAGGATCGTGAACGCAAAGCCGCTCTGGGCGGATTTTTCTTTGATGTAATCTTCTTGCCGCCAATAGAAGTTGGGATGGTCAATCCGGGGCTGCGATTCCCGCGCTGGAACGCGCATGGGCTTTACGACGGCGCCGTAAGCCTTGGTGCCCTGCAAAACCGTGACATGGCGAAGGGCGCCTTGGGCGGCCAGTGGGTCGATGAGATGGCGCAGCATACGGTCGTTTGTATCGATCTGCTCCGGGTCGAGCCATCCGGTGACCAATCCCGGCTTTTCGTAAACCGCTGCATAGACCACATGGGAAATGGGGGGCAGGTTGGAAACGGTTCGAGCGCAAGCCGGCCCGTCCTGTAGGTCAAGCGGCAGATGTTCGATGGTGTTGGGGATGAGATCCGGTTTGCGGCGGGAAGCGGCGATCACGCGCCACCCGGCCCGGTGAAAGGCGTGCGCTGCCGCTGTGCCCACCAAGCCGCTGGCACCCACCACCAGCACCGTTTCTCGCTCGCCCATTGTCGCTTCCTTGTCGAATCCCGGCGTGTATCGTTGTTGTCATAGCAAATGAGATGCGGCATCGCATTTAAGACTTGGTTCCTGGTTCGGCGTCTAGCTGCCTGCTGAAAAAGTCATCGCTTTATCTTTCCATGGTTCGAGACGGCGCTTTTGCGCCTCCTCACCATGAGGTTTTTTTATTAGATTTCCTCACCCTGAGGAGGGCCGATAGGCCCGTCTCGAAGGGGGCAGATAACTTTTTCAGCAGGCTGCTAGCGGCTAAAGCGTCCGAGCACGGCCAACCCGCCCCAGGCCAGGGCCAAAAGCATCAACGCTATATAGATCCGCATTTGGATCACGGTAACAAATGGCTGCATGGGAAAGACGATGGTGCTTTCAAGCGATGCCCATTTGTAGGGCAAGGCTTCGGCCATGGCCGGATCTGCATTCATGTCCAATAAGTCGCGAAAGGAACGGTACCGGACCACTGCGACCATGTCGGGCTCGGTGGGCAGATCGCCCAGAAAGGCCGAGGCATGGGGACCGACGAAGATGGGGAACGAGCCGCGCGCCAAAAGCAACGGCACCACTCGCGACCCATAGGCGGCGGCGGCTTCCTCCGCCTCCGGACCTTTTTTGTGGGTTTCGATATTGACCATGTAGAATTCGCGGCCGTCATCCTTGGCGGCCCATTCCAACAAACGATTAAGCGTTTCGGGGGGCACGCCCTCCGAAGCGGTGTGTTGTCGATTTTCCGCTGCGCGTTGCAAATAGGCGTTGGCTTCTTCGACGGTCACCGGCGACGTGGCGCCGCCATACCAAAGCCAAAAAGCCGCATAGAGAATTAGAAGAAGGCCCAGCCAAACGACGCGCAGAAGGGAAGGGGTGGACATGGCAACCTCATCGATCCGTGAGGGTGCCATTACATCTATTGACATATTATGTGTCAATAGATGTAATGGATTGAACCGACCATCCCCACCACAGGAGCTGCCATGAAAGTTGTCAATGAAGTCATGCCGTCCGATCCGAAACAAATCGAGGGAATGATGCAGCCCGGGCCGGATGGCCCGATCTTTATGATCAATCTGCTCAAGTTTAAAGACAAGGCTGAGTATGAAGATGGCCGCGCGACGGATTTGACGGGCCGCGAAGCCTATATGCTGTATGGCCGAGAAGTGACACAGATCCTTCCCAAGTTCGGCGGACGGGCGATCTTCATGGCCGATGTCACATTCCTCACCTTGGGCCAGGTTGAGGAGTTGTGGGACGAAGTGGCGATTGCCATGTACCCGAACCGTAAAGCACTGTTCGACATGTCGTCGTCCGAAGAATGGCGCCAGGCGGCCGTTCACCGCACCGCCGGCTTGAAGGGACAGCTCAACATCGAAACAGTGGCACCGGTGGGATCTCCCGTGGCGAATCTGCTAAACCAGAGTTGATGTCAGACACGTCCGATCCTTTGCTTGATGATGCCCGCCCCGACGGTCGGCGGCAGCGCAGTGCCCGCAGCCGCCGTCAAATCGTCGAGGCAATGGTGAAAATCGTCCGCGGCGGCGATATGCGGCCCAGCGCGGCCCGAGTGGCCGAGGTGTCGGGTGTCAGCCTACGGACCGTTTTCCGGCATTTCGAGGATATGGACAGCCTGTTCCGGGAAATGACGGCCATTATCGAGGCTGAAATTCGGCCGATCTTCGAACGGCCGCTTCAGTCGAAAGACTGGCGCGGCAAAATCGATGAATTGATCGGCAAGCGCATCGAAATTTACGAGCGGATCTTGCCACTGAGAGTGTCCGGCAGCGTGCGCCGGTTTCAGTCCGACTTTCTTAAACACGACCACGAGGTGTTTCTCGAATTGGAGCAAGCGGGATTGAAGGCCGTAGTCCCTAAATCCCTGCAGCGGGATCATGCGCTTTTTTCAAGCCTGTGCCTGCTTTTGTCGTTCGAGGCCTGGCGCGGCTTGCGGCAGGACCAAGGGCTTACCCGGAAAGATGCCGAGGCGGCGATGCGCTTTGGCGTCGATAAGCTGTTGGCCGGTCTCTAGCCGGGTTTTCGGTCCGGCGCCCTTCAGGCTGTTCGCGCGCGCATCATGGCGGCGCCAAACAGCACCACCATTACCGCTTCCACAGCCATCGGCACAAAAGTGCCGGGATCGGCACCGTCGACGGCCAGCGTGATGACGCGGCCAACGAAAGCAAGGGCCATCAAGACCGTCGGCGCCAACAGCCAAGCCGGCCGATTCAGTGCCGCCGCCGCCAGTGCCAAGCCGCCGGATCCGCAGAAGAAGGCGCCCATATCGGCGCGAAGCGTTGCAAGACCGATCTCTTCGCTTACGGCTAAGCCATATTGGGCGGCTGATCCGGCGGGATCCCACAAATACTGAATGCCCATGGACAAGAGCAACACGCCGAACCCGGCGATCAGAACGCGTAAGATAATATCGACCATGATGGGCCCGCAATTTGTTGGCGGGCCGATTATCCCTCGACCCTTTTTGTTGATGCCCCAGCATACGCCACCAAGGGCTGAGCGGGCAAAGGTGCCGCAGGGCAACATGAAAATCCCGCCGTGCCGTCTTCCCTCAGCGCCCAGAGAATGGCATCTATCGGGAAACACCAAAAAAGATCTGGGGAGGTACTTGTTTCATGCCCGCGATTTCCTTATCCCGAATCCTCACCCATTGGGCGGACCAAAAGCCCGATGACATCGTGGTCGCCCATGACGACCAGTCCATCACCTGGGCCGAGCTTGACCGGCGGACCAATCGGCTGGCGCGCGCCTATATGGCATTGGGGGTGGACCAGGACGATTTCGTCACCATCGCGCTGCCCAACGGCATTGAGTTCTTCGAAGCCTGCTTTGCGACCTGGAAGGCAGGGGCGACGCCGCAGCCCGTGTCGGCGAAGCTGCCGAAGTTTGAGCGCGACCAAATCATTGAGACCGGTGCGCCTAAGCTGGTCGTTGGCGTGCAGCCGGGCGAGGTGCAGGACACACCGTCCCTGCCCATCGGATACGAAGCGGACACGTCGTTGTCCGACGATCCTCTGCCGGAACGCACCGCCGCGTCGTTCAAGGCCATGACGTCGGGCGGCAGCACCGGGCGGCCGAAGCTGATCGTGTCGAAATTCCCGGCCGAAGTGGACCCGGAGGAAACGCCGCTTAATCTGGGGGCGGAGAAATCCGTGCTCATTCCCGGGCCGCTCTACCACAACGGGCCGTTTCTCTGGTCCATGTATCCCTTGTTTCAGGGATGTCAAATCACCATCACCACCCGCTTCGATGCGGCGCAGACGCTGGCCCTGATCGAGAAGTGGAAGGTGGACATGATCTATCTTGTGCCCACCATGATGCAGCGCATTTGGAACCTGTCCGAAGAAGAACGCCTGAAATATGACGTCTCGTCTCTCAAGGCGTTATGGCATTTGGCGGCGCCCTGTCCGGCCTGGCTCAAGGAAGCCTATATCGATTGGCTGTGCGCCGACGTGATCATGGAGCTGTATGGCGGTACGGAGGGGACCGGGAGCACCGTGATCACGGGCAGCGAATGGATGGCACACAGAGGGTCCGTGGGCAAGCCCGTCGAGACTTGCGAAATCAAGATTGTCGGTGAAAACGGCGAGACCCTGCCGGCGGGCGAGGTGGGCGAAGTGTTCTTGCGGCCCAAAACCGGGCCCGGCACCACCTATCACTATATCGGCGCGGAGGCGAAGTCGATCGATGGCGGCTGGGAAAGCCTGGGCGATCTCGGGTACATGGATGCGGACGGCTATCTCTACTTGTCGGACCGGCTGACTGACATGATCTTATCGGGGGGCGCCAATATCTATCCGGCGGAAGTGGAAGCGGCCATCGATGCTTTTCCCGGCGTGCGGTCGTCGGCCGTGATCGGCCTGCCCAATGACGATTTGGGCAATGCGGTGCACGGCATTGTGGATGCGCCGGGTGGCGACGTCACCGAAGAGGCGCTGCTGGCCCATCTCAGCGAGCGCCTCGTTCGATATAAGGTGCCCCGGACGTTGGAGTTCGTGTCCGAACCGTTGCGAGATGATGCCGGAAAGGTGCGCCGCAAAGCGTTGCGGGCAGAGCGGGTCGAAATCGGCTGACGTGCCGCCATTACATGGCGCGTAATTGTGCCGTGAAAGGGGCGCGGCCATATACACGGTCCCGACCCCATAGAACGAGGTTGCCATGAAACTCCTCTCCGGACCTTTGAGCATGTTTGGCGCGAAAGCGGAAATTGCCGCCTTGGAAAAAAGCCTCGAGGCGCACCGCGAATTTGTACCGTTCTCCCTCGCCACGCTCTATCAGCCGCGCCATGCGGACGTGGCCCGCGTCAACCCTAAAGAGCAAGTGCCGGTATTGATTGACGGCGATTTGGAGATTTTCGATTCCACGCAGATCTTCGAATATTTTGAAGACATCAAGCCGGAACCCCCTTTGTGGCCCGCGGAGCCGAAAGCGCGGGCGCGGGCCCGTCTGCTGGAACTCAAATCCGACGAAGTGTTTTTCCCGAATGTGGTGAACCTGTTCCCGCACAATCAAACTCCCGAGCGTCAAGCGGAAACCGAGGCCGCTCAGGCTGCCATTCCGGCTTATTACCGCGATATGGAACAGCTTCTGGCCGGCCAAGACTATCTCGCCGGCAGCTATTCCTATGCGGATATTGCCTTCTACATGGCACAGTTCTTTGCCAGCTTTGTCGGTCATCCGGTTACGCCCGCCAACCGGAATTTGATCGCCTGGCGGGAGCGGGTCGGCGCCCGTCCCGCCGTGGCCCAAGTGGTCGGGACCATGCGCGGCTTTTTGATGGAGAACGGCATCCCCACCGACGGGTTCTAGGACAGAGGATGATTGCGGCGCCAAGCACCACGCCCATGTCTGTTCAAAGCACAGACGATCCTCTACGGTTTCGTGTATCGGTAGAAACACAGGAGGCGCGTCCATGGCGGCAGGGCAAACCGGGCAATGCTTATGCGGTGATATTCGATTTCGGCTCGACGGTGAGGTCATCCGCACCAATGCGTGCCATTGTGCCCAATGCCGCCGCTGGGGCGGTCACTATTGGCCGTCGGCGGACGTGGACCAAGAAAAACTGGTCATCACTCATGGCGCCGAAAGCATCGCTTGGTATGAGTCCTCCGAAGAGGCCGAACGCGGCTTTTGCATCGTCTGTGGATCGTCTTTGTTCTGGCGCCGCACGCGGGGTGACACGTCTTATGTCTCTGTGGCGATCGGCGCCCTGAACACCCCCACCGGCGTTAAGGTCGACAAGCATATCTTTGTCGAAGACAAAGGAGACTATTACTCGATTTGATCGACCGGGGCCGGAGCGACATCACAACATGATAGGAGCACCTTATGGTTAGGGAAGGTACGTATCGCGGTTTCGAGCTTCAGATAGACGATCCCGGCATTCTGGTGGTGACGTTCAATCAGCCGGAACGCTTGAACGGCATGACGCCCACCATGAAACGCGATCTCCTGGAAACATTGGCCCAGGCGCAAATGGACGATGCGGTGCGCGTGGTGGTATTTACCGGATCGGGGCGGGCCTTTTCGGCGGGCGACGACATCAGCGGCAAGGAAGATCCGAATACGGATCAATGGTTGGTGCCGGATATCTATCCCGGACACAACAACAATATCGGCACCTATAACGGTCTGCGCTGGATCTCCCAGCCCATCAACCAGGCCATCCGAAAGCTGGATAAACTGACCATTGCCGCCATTAACGGGGTGGCCATTCAAACCGGTTTTTCGCTGGCCTTGGCGTGCGATTTCCGCATCGCGGCTCAAGGCGCCAAAATGGGCTCCGGGACGTTGCGGTTCGGTCTGTTGCCGGACGAGGGCGGCCAATTTCTGCTGGTCCAGCTCATGGGCGTTGCCAACACCATGGATTTTCTGATGCGCAAGCGGGTCGTACCGGCGGAAGAAGCCTTGGCGCTGGGTCTTGTGCATGAGGTGGTGGACCATGAGGCGCTGCATGGGCACGCTTTGGCGCTGGCGCGCGAGCTGGCCGACGGACCGCAAGTGGCGATGCGCCTATTGAAACAATCGATTTATCGGGCGGCCGAAATGCCGTTCGATCAATCGCTGGACGAAATCGCCGCTAAAACGCCGATGGCGGATCATCATCCCGATGCCCGGGAAGGCGTGACGGCCTTTCAGGAAAAACGCGCCCCGCGCTTTAATCAATGGCTGGAGAGGTAGGAGCATGCCGGTCACCGTCAGAGATGCGCGGCCT
>JANQMY010000432.1 GCA_028279895.1 Alphaproteobacteria bacterium | reverse complement strand
GGTTGGGACGGGGGAGTGGGGTGGACCGGAGATTAGATAAGCTAAGCCGCCGCGCCGGCGCCCCATATGGGCGTCGAACGGGTGGAAGCAGACGGACCGCGCCACAGCTGGAAGAACAACCCGCTGGTGATCGCGCACAACACCAACCCGGTCATCGTCAAAAGGGCGATCAACCCGGTGGCATCGCCCAGGGGCAGCGAGGTGGTGAACGCCGTCACCGGAATGCTCAACACCAGGGCGAACCAGGCCATGCGGCCTTTTTCCGGCAAGGACAGGTCGATGGTCACGCCTTTGCGTTTCAGGAACCAGACGCCGGCCAAAAAGGTGCCGGACAATACCCAGATGAGCGGCAGCCACATAAGGACATAGAACAGATAGATCTCGATGAGGGTCGAGGCGACGGCGCCGAAACGCGATGCCGCCACCGCATCGCCCAACAGATTGGCGTGCACGCCCATCGTCACACTGGCCGCCGCCACCCCAACCATCAAAACGGCGATGGAAGCGGAAAGAGGTGACAAAAAGACAGCCAGCGTTTTCGACATGTGCAAGCCCCAACACGAAGGAAACCAAATGTTCAGAGGTCTTAAAGCTCGCACAGACTCTTAAAGAAAGACTAAGAGAAATCGGTAGACTGATAGAAGTCGGGATTTGAGTAAAATTGGAGAGTTTTAGTTCTTCCTTATCTTACAACAGTCCCTTGGCCGAGCACGTGATTGGCAATTTTGGCTCCAGTTTTATTCGGGCCTGCAAATATTAAATAGTACAGATGGCCGCCTTGTGTATTTCTAATTAATCGCGGAAGTGAAGCGTAACCAAACAACTCTTTCAGCCTGTTGCGATACCAGATGGCCAGACGAGCGCCTGTGTCGTTGGCTTTTTCCGTTACCGTTTCACCAAAAAGATTTGTTGTTTGTTCATATATCAAATCAAACCAGTCCGGCGTGCCAAAGTAATCATCAAGTTTAGCACGCTGAGCCTCTGACAAGTTACCCGTCGTTGGTAACAGTCTTTGAATCGTTGTACCAACCGGAAAGTTGATAAAAATCTCTATTGCATGGGTTTCTGCAAGCTGTGCAATCACCCGCCAGTTTACTTGCATACCAAAAGGATCAAGAAATACTACAGCACGCGCATTTCTTTTCCATTCGGACTCAGAGTTTCTAATGAAGTCAACAAGCTCCCGCGCGGCGTCTCCGGTCCTGATTTCGACGTTGCTTTCGAGTTCATATTCTGAGACCAACCTTCTTAGTTCGTCAGCTCGATCAGAGTTGAGTTCTATAAAAACATAGTTTGTAAACGGATGTTTTAGTTCTAGCGCAACCCGAGGTGACCCTTTGACATACTCTATCTCGTCAGCGTCTGCTTCAATTTCAGCAGTGTCAAACAGGGCTATCTCAGGTACCTCACCGGCTACTTTGCGTAAGGGCGCGATGCCTGCGCCCGCGAAAGCATCGACAAAGTAATATCGTTTACACCATTTTTGCTGTCGAAGAATTGTCGTGTACGCTGAAAGATACTTTCCAAGGCACTCAAGTTTTTCTTTCGCCCAAGGCCCGACAGTACCATCGCTTACGTAGCTAGTCATTCAGCCGCTATCAAGGTCTTGCTTGACAGTAAAGGCATCTGGTTCCACTCCCGGCCATCAAGCAGACGACCACCTGACTTTGGGCGCAAGCCACCCCACTGTTTGAAAAAGAACGGTGTATCAGATCTCTCACAAGCCCTACGAATAACCCGCACCCATTTTTTCTTCATTGGTCTTGCTCTTGGCCCACTTTCACCACCAACTATTACCCAGTGAATCCCATTCAGATCAATTTCCTCAATTGGTCCAATTAGGGGCTCGATCGACAAGAAACGCGTCGTAGCTGCCATGTCTTGAATATGTTGAACTCTTGAAAGTTTGCTTCCATCTTCTACTGAACATCCTAACCAGATGTGCCATGGTGCGGCACCATTACGATAACGCTTGTTGATATAGTCGCGCATCCGCGAGCTTCTTTTTGTCAACACCTGAAAAACATGCCAGTCAGCTTGTTCCATCGTCGTGAATACTCTGTCTACATACGTTTTTGGAATTTGTTTGTGAAACAGGTCACTCATTGAATTTACGAAAACCATTCGGGGTCGACGCCACTTCAACGGCTGTTCGATTCTCTCCGAGCGGAGCACCAAGTCGAACCCATCTTCAAACGGATGGCCTGCTACTCCGCGAAATCTCTCGGAGAACCGCTCCGCATAGCAGTTGTCGCAGCCAGAACTAATCTTGGTGCAACCAGTAACAGGGTTCCAAGTTGTGTCGGTCCATTCAATTGCTGTGTTTTGGGCCATTATGAATCAATTATAGAACAAAACAAGAACAAACAATATAGTCTCAATCGAACACGAACATAACTTATGCGTTTGGTGTTGTCTTCTTCGCCCCAATGTCATAGCTGGAAGCCATAGCAGCCGCCATGAAAATCGCCGAACAAACCTCCAGCCGATTGGTCATCACCGAAGAACCACGGATCTTGGCGGCGATCGTGATCGGCCTGTTCGCGCTGACGGGCTATTTCCTCATCACACAGGGACCGGCGCTCGAGTGGTTCCCGTGGAGCATACTGATGTTCTTCGCCGTCGCGCTGCCCCTGGTGCTGGTGTTCACGGTGCATTGGGTGCGGGCAACGTTCAGCCGTCCGGCGGGGCGCATCGAAATCACCCGCCGCGGCTTGGGGTATTACAAGAGCCAAGTGTTTCCGTTGCGCTGGTTTCAAGAAGCGCGGGTGGATGAACAATCCGGCAGCGACGGCACAACCGCGCGCATCGTTCTGGTGTTCGACGACGCTATGCTGCGGGAGCTGCCGCCCGACCGGCGGCCCAAGCCCCTGTCGGAGCGCGAGAAAAAGTGGATGAGCAAGCGGAAACGCACCGTATCCAATCTGCCGCCCCACGAAATTCCGCTTACCTATTATTTTTCCGGCGGCAACACGCACGACCGCATCGCCGATACGATTAATGAATGGGCGGCCGGGTGATGACTCCAACCTCCCCCTTGCGGGGAGGTCGATCGCGGTACCCAGCTCATCGGACACCTCGGCATTCGCCAAGCAAATAAACTGTCATCCTCGCGCAGCGGGGATCCATTGGCGCAACCGCTTGAGACTTGTCATGTGGTTTCAAGCCCTTGGAAACCTGGGTTGGATGCCCGCCTTGCGGCGAGCATGACAGTTACGTTTTGATCGCAAGCGGGTACCAGCTTGCGGCCTGCGCCCGCATTAACGCTGTTCTCACGCTCACACCCTATACTCCGCCTCATGAAGATCGTCGAGCAAAACCCAAGCCGCCTGCTGCTGGCGGAACACCCGCGCTTTCTGGCCGGGCTGTTTGCCCTGATGATCTTGGCGCTTGGGTACATGCTGTTCGATCAGTGGGACGACATGGGTACGCCGGAACGCGGCCTTGTGGTCTTCTTGCTGATGCTCTTTCCGGTCATCATGCATTTTTCCGTCCATTGGGTGGACGTGCGCTTCAGCCGCGCGGTCGGACGGATCGAGATCATCCGCCGCGGCCTGTTTTACAACCGCACACGGTCTTACCGCCTGGACCTGTTCGAGCGCGCCCGGCTGGACACCAATTCCAGCGGCGACGGCGGCGACACCTATCGCGTGGTGCTGATTTTCGACGAAGCGATGGTCAGTGAGATGCCTGCCGATCTGCGCGACGAAATCGAACGTCAAACCCGGCGCGGCTTCCGCCAAACCCCACCCCACGAAGTTCCGCTCACGTATTATTATTCGAGCACCGAACCGCTGGACATCATCAAGTCGATCAATGGGTGGGCACATCATATCTAGGAATGCGAATGTCATCCCGGACAGCGCCCAGTGTTGTCCGGGGAATATTTTTGTTTTTCTAGGGATGGGTAGAGCTGGCCTTTGTTTCCGTTAGAATCGGGTTGTCGAGACTCAATTTTCCCGGAAGACCAGCTCCAATGTTCAGAACTAGCATTTTGAATGATTTTCTCCAACATCTTCCCCGGCGGGAGATCCGTGCGCTTATCCGCGCTCATGAGACAGACCGGTATTACAAGCGGTTTGGAACATGGGACCATTTGGTGGCCATGATCGTTGCGCAGCTTTCTGGGTGTGCCAGCTTGCGCGACCTTGAGGCCGTTATGAACAGCCATGGTTCTCATCACTACCATCTGCATAGTCATGATGTGAGACGTTCGACGCTAAGTGACGCGAATACCCGCCGTGATTACACCGTGTGATAAGGCGCCAGGGGCGGACCGGCCGGGATGTGAAAGAGGTTGTGACCGTTCTGGATTCAAGCCCCATCTTGCTCTTGGGAACAGGGTTTGAATGGGCCGAAGCGTCTACGTCGCGCGCTTACAATGCGGGCTTGAAGATGCATGTATGGATCACCCCTGAAACCGATCATCTTGAGCATGTTCAGGTAACGGATATGAACGTTCAAGATGTCAGTGTGGCGCGTCAAACACCTATCGAGCACGACCGGGTCTATGTCTTTGACAAAGGCTATTGCGATTACAATTGGTGGAAAGAGATTGAGGATGCCGGTTCAGTTTTTGTCACACGGTTAAAACGCAACGCCGCTTATAAGCTCCTTAAAACACAACGGATCCCTCCATCAGACCGAAGCTCGATCTTGAGTGACCGTGTGATCACGCTAACGAATAAGAAACCACGGGCGGGAAAGACCAATACCTTGGCAGGGCACCCTTTGAGAGTGATCGAGATCCCTCACCCGGGCGGTAAAAAGACACCATTCCTCATCGTGACGAATGCCTTGGAAAAACGGGCATCCGACATTGCCCGTCTTTATAAAGACCGATGGTCAATCGAGATCTTGTTCAAGTGGTTCAAGCAGAATTTGAAGATCAAGAAGTTCCTCGGAACAAGCCGCAATGCGGTGATGATCCAGATCTATACCGCCATGATCGCCTATCTTCTTTTGCAGGCGCATAAGAAGCTCCTCAGCCAAACCGGTACGTTAAGGCTGAAAGACCTCCTAATCATCGCAAAAACAAGTCTCTTCACACGGCCAAAACCAGTGACGCAAAAACCACCAGAACAACAACCTCAGCTCACACTTTGGGCGCAAACATGAAAATATTCCCCGGACAACACTGCGATCAAGTCGAGGATGACACCCTGGGTGCTTCCCATTCGGTTATGTGATATTCTAGTTTTTAAGAGGGAGGCACGGAACGGAGTGCCTCGAGATGGCAATACGGAGCTGCAGTTTTGACGTTGTAAGGGGCCGAGCGGCCCTTTTTTGTTGGGCGACGGCAGGGGCCTATGCCCAAAACTGGGATCTACCCCATGCGCCCATGATTGAAGCCAGCTCGGCCAGCCCACTCGCCGATCCAACCGACCTTTCATTGATGGTGCCACACCTCCCCACTCCCCCGGCCCAACCACCCCAAGGGTACCCTCGCACGGGTGGTTGGGCCGGGGGAGTGGGGAGGCGTGGGGCAAAAAAACCGGATCTACCCCATGCGCCCATCTTTTTAAAAGCGCCGCCGCTGACGAAGGCGTGCCAATTTGGGACGCTGTTGCGCCACAAAACCTGTCGTCATTGCCGGACAAGCGAGCAATGCGAGTGCCGATCCGGCAATCCAATAGCCTTTGTGGTGGGGAAAGAGCGTCTTTGGGAACCCATGCGCCGGCCGCACTGCCATTGGATCCCCGGATCAAATCCGGGGACGAAGAATAGAGATTGCAGTGGCATCGTGCAAAACACACTCGTTGTCATCCCTGCGAAAGCAGGGATCCATACACTCCGTGCGACATGGGCTAACTCAAAGGGCTATGGATCCCGGATCTGCACCGCAGCACGTAAGTGCTGCAGTGCGTCCGGGATGACAATAGGAATAAGCGGAAGAGCCCGCCTACTCGGCAGCAGGCGGCGTCGACAACGCCTTATTGGAGGTTTGGATCGCCATGGCGTCTTCCACATCTTCCTTGGGCTGATAAATCAGCCCGCCGGATTCCTTGAACTTTTCGGCCATTTCTTCCATGCCGTTTTGGGCATAGTCGCGTACTTCAGCCGAGATTTTCATGGAACAGAATTTCGGCCCGCACATGGAACAGAAATGCGCCACCTTGTGGGCTTCCTTCGGCAAGGTTTGGTCGTGGAAATCCTTCGCCGTATCCGGATCAAGCGACAGGTTGAACTGGTCTTCCCAGCGAAACTCGAACCGCGCGCGGGAAAGCGCATCGTCGCGCCGTTGTGCACCTGGGTGGCCCTTGGCCAGATCCGCCGCGTGCGCCGCGATCTTGTAGGTGACCACACCCACTTTCACGTCGTCCCGGTCGGGCAGCCCCAGATGTTCCTTAGGCGTCACGTAGCACAGCATGGCGCAACCGAACCAGCCGATCATGGCGGCCCCGATGCCGGACGTGATGTGGTCGTAGCCCGGCGCGATATCGGTGGTGAGCGGCCCCAGCGTGTAGAACGGCGCTTCACCGCATTCCTCAAGCTGCTTGTCCATGTTGATCTTGATCTTGTGCATGGGCACATGACCCGGCCCTTCGATCATGACCTGGCAGTCTTTATCCCAGGCGATCTTCGTCAGTTCACCGAGGGTTTCCAGTTCCGCGAATTGCGCGCGGTCGTTGGCGTCCGCAATGGCGCCCGGCCGCAAACCGTCACCCAGACTGAAGCTCACGTCATAAGCCCGGCAGATATCGCAAATCTCTTCGAAGTTGGTGTAGAGGAAACTTTCCCGGTGATGGGCCAGGCACCACTTGGCCATGATGGACCCGCCCCGGCTGACGATGCCGGTGACCCGGTCCGCCGTCAGATGGA
>JANQMY010000430.1 GCA_028279895.1 Alphaproteobacteria bacterium | reverse complement strand
CGGCCGCGTGCACGCTTATCCGCTGAACGATGCGCCATCCGCCAGTGTGGCCCGCGACAAAGTCTTCGCGTATCAGATGCTCGAAGCCGCTGGCCACCGGGTGCCGCCCTATGAGTATTACTTTTTGCACGACGCCTACCGAGCCGTGCGCGGAGACGGCCGCGAGCGCGCGGATTTGCCGGACGGCGCCGCCCGTTTGGGGTTTCCCCTGTTTGTGAAACCGCTCGACGGCTCGCGCGGCAATCTTGCGGACATCGTGGCCAACCCACAGGAACTCAGTAGACAGATCGAACGGATTGCCAA
This sequence comes from Alphaproteobacteria bacterium, assembly GCA_028279895.1. Classification (GTDB taxonomy): domain Bacteria; phylum Pseudomonadota; class Alphaproteobacteria; order JANQMY01; family JANQMY01; genus JANQMY01. The sequence continues at coordinate 3,298 of JANQMY010000430.1, read as the reverse complement.
GGTCCATCATGGCGCGATATTGCAGCCGGTTCTGACAGGGCACGAATACCGCCTCTTCATGATCGACGACATGGCCATGTTTCTGTATCGGCGCGAACCCGGTGCATTCATCGGCGACGGCAAACGCACGGTGGCGGCGTGGCTGGAAGACGAAAATAGCCGGCGCGTCGCACACGGACTTTCGCCGGTGACCGTCACCTCCGCCTTCCTGACCCGGCAATTGGCGCAACGCCAGCTCACGCTGGACAGTACGCTGCCGGCTGGCCACAAGCTGAGCTTCCTGCCCACGGCCAATATCAGCGCCGGCGGGCACATCACCGACTTTTCGGATCAAGTACCTCCGGCCCTCGCCCGTTGGGGCCGATCGGTCACACGGGCGTTGGCACTGCGGGTTGGCGCCATCGATTTCTTCGCGCCCAATGGTCTTGACGACCCCGCAAGCTTCGACATCATCGAAGCCAACAGCAATCCAAGTCTGGCGGGCGTGTTGGAGGCTGGTCATTTGGGCGCTGTCGAACGCATTTGGCACGAAATCTGTGCGCGCTATTTCGACGAGGCGCCGGACAGCGGGTGACGGATGAGCGCAGCAATTGAACGCCTCTATGCACGCGGCAAATGGGGGACCGGCTTGTCCCTTTACCGCAACCGGTGGCTTCACCAGCGCTTGCCCTGTGCGGATTGGCTGGGCCGCCAAAACGCGATCAAAATCACCGGATCAAACGGCAAGGGCAGCGTCGCGCAATTCACCAGTGCAATCCTGTCGACGCTTGGCCACAAAACCGGCTGCTTCACCTCGCCCCATCTGTTTCACATTACCGAACGGGTGCAGGTCGACGGGGTGCCTGTGTCGTCGGAGGGTCTCGACGCGGCGCTGGCGCCGGTGCTCGATCTTGTCGACCACTATGAAACCGAGAATCCCGCAGAGACGTTCGGCACCTTTGAAATATTGACGGCGGCCGCAATGGTCGCCTTCGAACAAAGCGGATGCGAGGCTCTGGTCATCGAGGCCGGCGTGGGTGGGCGGCTGGACGTCACGCGGCTCATACCCGGCACGGTCACGGCACTGACTTCGGTGGATCTGGAACACCAAGAAATCCTGGGGCCGACACGGGAGCACATTCTCTACGACAAAGCGGACCTTTGCCCACCCGGCGGAACGCTGGTGTGCGGGCTCCTGTCCGGCGACTTGGAAGATCGCCTGGCCGCCTATACCGCCCTCACCGGCGTTACCCCCCTATTTGTGCGGGAGGCATGCGCCGCGGTGCCGTCGGCTGACGATGGCGTATGGGACTTTCCCTTAAGTGGCTGTCCCGTTAACGAGGTGCACCTCAAAGCGTTGGGGAGCCACCAGGTGACCAATGCCGCCATTGCCATATGTCTGACGAACAGCTGGCTCGGCGGTTCGGCCAGTATCGATGCAGCCGTTTTTCAACAGGCCTGCCGGGACGCGCTGGCCGATGCCCAGCCGCCGCTAAGGCTAGAGCGGCTTGCGGACGACCCACCCGTCATCGCGGATGTCTGCCATTCGCCCGATGCCGCCACGAAGGCGATTGAGGCGATCCGGCACGCCTATCCGGCGGCGCCTGTGGTGCTGGTGACGGGTGCCTCTCGCAACAAGGACGTTGAAGGTATCCTTACCGCCCTGGCACCTCGCGCCGCACACATTGTATGTACCCAAGCCACCACGATGGGACGACCGGCGAAGGACGTGGCACGGCATCTGCCGCAGACGATATCGGCATCGCACGAAGCCATCGACGATCTTGCCCATGCGCTGGCGCATGCGCAGACCATCGCGCGTGAACGCCGCGGACTTGTCTTGCTGGCAGGAGGATTATTTTTGGCCGCGGAGGGCGCTGCCCTGCTGCGCGGCCAAAATCCAGAAACGCTGAGGTTTCTCTAGCGACGTTTTGGTTTCCTTTGAAACGCAAAACGTCTCCGGATTCTTTATTTTACGCGTTTCCGGACGGTGAACCGGATTCCACTTCACCTGGAAACGCTATAGCTGTCGAAACGGATTAGGCGGTGGCAGAGGTGCCGATCGCGCCTTCAATCCATTCGACGATCTTGCTTTTCGGCAAGGCGCCCACTTTGGTGGCCGCTACTTGACCGTCCTTGAAGATCATCAGGGTCGGGATGCCACGCACACCGTATTTGGTGGGGACTTTCGGATTATCGTCGATGTTCAGTTTGGCGACTTGCAGTTTGCCGCCCATTTCATTGGAGATTTCTTCCAAAGCCGGGCCGATCTGCTTACAGGGACCGCACCATTCTGCCCAAAAATCGACGAGCACCGGACCGCTTGCGCCCAACACATCCGCTTCGAACGAGCCGTCCGTCACTTTGCTTGTGGTCATAACCAAATAACCTTTCTACGTTTCCGCCCCCGATAGGCTGAACTCTCGTGTTCCCCCAATCTAGGAATGGCCCTGCCGCGGGTCAAGGTGACGCAGCATAGTTCGCTCAAAGCGAAATTTCCGTGAAGGCCGTGTCCAAGAGATCGCCCGGAATCGGCATCAACCGGGGCGCATCCGTCCACAAAAGGGCACAATCCACCGATTTTTCGGGAAAAATCGACATTAACAGCGCCCGATAGACCGCAAGCTGCCGCAAATAGGCCGGGCTCACATCGCTGGGCTGGGTCGGCGGCGGACGGTTGGTTTTGAAATCGATCACAAGCACGCGATCCTCCTTCACCAACAGCCGATCGACCTGACCATTGACGCCGATCTGCCGCCCGCCGAACGGGATGTCCCCCACCAAAGGCACTTCGGCCTTGCTGCCAGGTCCAAACACCTCGCCAAATTCCGGCGTTTCCAAGACGGCCATGGTCTCGCCTACCAAGGCCTCCACCTGATCGGCATCAACCGAGAGGTAAGGCTGCGTAAGGAAGCGCTGCGCTGCCTCCCGCCGGTCTCCGGCCGGTATTTCTGGCAGCAGTTCAAGCAGCCGGTGAATGAGGCGGCCCCGCTTGAACCGGCCATCGCCGTCCCCGGCCGCCGGAGAGTTAACCGGCGGTTCCGGCACGTTCCCATCGAGTTGCGATGGGCTCAACGGTGCCGCTTGCTCAGGTATCGCGGCGGGCTGGGCAAGCCAGGCCGGAAAGGCTTGTTGCCAAAGCGGCGTGCTGTCGTAGTCAGACTCGCGACGGTCGAACGTCGGTTCCGCCGTCTGCACGCTATCGATGCGCCACACACATGAGCCGTCCTCCAACGTCAGCTCTGTCCCTAAGTCTTTGACGGCTTCTTCCATCAGGTCGTACCAGCATCCGGCCGACCGGCCGGATGCCCCCTCGTAA
>JANQMY010000417.1 GCA_028279895.1 Alphaproteobacteria bacterium | reverse complement strand
CTCCGCAGCGTCGGACTGAAAGACGATGCCCGCACCCGCCAGCGCTACCGCGATTGGCTGGCCGCACTTGTCGCGCGGTCGCTGACCTCTTAGTGCAAGGCACAGCCTTCAATGGTGATGCGGTGCATGAGCCGCCGTTGGCCGTGATAATCGTTGATGGCGTAATGCCAAGTGGCCCGGTTGTCCCAAAAGGCGATGGAGCCCGGCTTCCATTTAAAGGTGGTCGTAAACTGCGGCGCGCAGGCATGGGTATACAGATAATCGAGCAGCGGCTTACTCTCTTCCGCGGTCCAGCCGTCAAACCGCAGGGTGAACGCCATGTTGACATAGAGCGCTTTCCGCCCGCTGAGTGGATGCGTGATAATCACCGGATGAACCGCGTCCTGCGTCGCGGCATCCGAGTTGCCGAGGCGGTTGCCGATATCGGAGTCCTTCGTGTAGGCAACCGACTCGTCACCGAAAATATGCCGGCTGGAATGAACGGCTTTCAGATTATTAAGCGTTTCTTTCAAACCGTCCGACAACGCATCATAGGCCGCGTACATATTCGCGAACATGGTATCGCCGCCCTTTTCCGGGACGTCCCGCGCCACGAGGATGGACCCCATGGCCGGCTCGACGTCATAGGAATGATCCGTATGCCAACCACCGCCGATATTGGCGGTCTGGTCGGGCTCCTTGCGCACCTCCGCAATCTGGGGGTAGCCGTCCACCGGTTTGAAGAAACGGTTCACATTGATATCGCCCCAACGCCGGGCGAAGGCGATGTGCTGTTCTGGCGACAGGGTTTGGTCCCTGAAAAAGATAACGCCATATTCCGAAAATGCATCGCGCAGTGTCGCGAACTCCGAATTGGTGAGGTCGCCGGACAGGTCCGCACCCAATACCTCGGCACCGACGCCATCGCAGGGCTTCACGTCAATCGCACTCATCGGGTCCTCCCAAGATTTGTTCACGATTTCCGTTGTTATAGCGCGCCTGGCCCCAGTAGAATGCAAAAAGTTTTGCATTTGAGGGAAAATGGTCGAGAAATCCGCCACCTTCGATTTTGGCACGCCCGGGCTGATCGAGGCCCTGCCCCCGCCCCTTCGCGATGCGCTTCAAGCAGCCGGTGTGCCGGTGAGCTATGGCGACGGCCAACAGATCCACGCCCGCGGCGATCTCAAGCCCGGCCTTTCCATCGTCCGGGCAGGGGCCGTGCGCTTCGGCAATGTGGGCCGCGATGGCAGCTATATGGCGACGGCTTTGCTGGGGCCCGGCCAAACCTTCGGCGAATTTACATTGTTCGCGGATTTACCCCGCACGCATAACGCAGACGCGGTGGGCGACACGGTGGTCAATCAGGTCAGCCGCGCGCGTTTCGAGCGGGTGATGGACGGGCATCCCGAACTGCGGCGGCAATTGCTGGCGTCCTTAGCGTCGCGTTTGCATCAGGCGCTGGAATTCATTGACGACATGCGGCGTCTTCCGCTGACGGTGCGGGTGGCCAAGACCTTTGGGGTGATGGCCCGGCACGCCACTGGTCCCGTTCGCATTCGGGTGAAACAAACCGCCTTGGCCGAAACCTTCGGCGTCTCGCGCGTCTCCATGGGCAAGGTGTTGCAGGAGTTGGAGGCCGCCCGTTTGATCCGCCGCGGCTACGGCGCCATCGAGCTGCCGGATCCCCGCGCCTTGCACGATTGGATCGATGCGCGCATTCAAGTAACCCCTTTGGAAACGACAGCATATGATTCGTTGTAGGGCAGAGGGGCAATTGCAAAGTTTCTTACATTTGCCGCCCACCCACTATGATACACCCCCAAAAGAAGGGCGGCGGCTTTTGCACGCCGCCGCAGCTTGAGGAAACGCCATCATGAAATTCAAACTTGCCGCCGCCCTGTGCCTGCTGACGCTTTTGGCCGCTTGTACGGAAGAAGAGGCCGCAACGGAAGTAGTGCCCATGGTCACCCATCGGCCGGCGGACGGTAGCGCCCCCCGGGGCGCCCCCACCGACATGACCAAATTGGTCAACACGGCGGTCGCGGAGCGCTTGCCCTTGGACGCTCAGGAAGATTTCGAGAATGCCAATCGCGGGTTCCTCGCGAAGCTCGACGCGCCGATCTTGAACGACGACGGGTCCGTGTCTTGGGAGGTGACTAAGTTCGATTTCCTCGACGGGCCGGCGCCGCTCTCCGTGAACCCGTCGCTCTGGCGTCAAGGACAACTCAACCGCATTCACGGTCTGTTCGAAGTGGTGGACGGGATCTACCAAATTCGCGGCTACGATTTGGCGGTGATGACGCTCATCCGTGGCGAAACCGGCTGGATCATCGTCGATCCCCTCACCACGCCGGCGCCTGCCAAAACCGGCTTGGCCTTAGCTAACGAAACCTTGGGGGAGCGCCCCGTGACGGGCGTGATCTTTACCCATAGCCATGCAGATCATTTTGGCGGCGTGCGCGGCATTACCTCGGAAGAGGATGTAACAGCACGCAACGTGCCGGTAATCGCCCCCGCCAATTTCACGGAAGAAGCCGTCAGTGAAAACCTTCTGGCCGGAAACTACATGTCGCGCCGCGCGGCCTTCCAGTTCGGCGGCCTGCTGCCGGCGGACAATACCGGCCATGTGGGCACCGGACTTGGGCAAATGCTGTCCGTCGGCAATGTAGGATTGCTCGAACCCACCAAAGAAATTGGCGAGGAAGGCGAAACACTGATCATCGACGGCATTACCTTCGAGTTTTTGGATGCCGGTGGCACCGAAGCGCCCGCCGAGATCGTCTTCTACTTGCCCGAATTCAAGGCCCTATGCGGTGCGGAGGTCGTCAGCCGCAATTTTCACAATGTGCTGACGCCGCGCGGTGCGCAAATCCGCGACACGCTGACCTGGAGCAAAGTGATCGACCGTATGCTGACCACATTCGGCGATAAATCGGAGGTCTTGTTCGCCTCCCACCATTGGCCCATCTGGGGCGCCGACAAAATCAAAGTGGCGTTGCGCAATCAGCGCGACAACTACCGCTATGTGCACGATCAAACCTTGAGGCTCGCCAATCACGGCGGCACCATGGTGGAAATCGCCGAGGATCTGCAAGAACCTCATTTTGCCCGCGAGGATTTCGGCACGCGGGGCTATTACGGCACGCTCAACCACAATTCCAAGGCGGTATATCAGTTTTATTTCGGGTGGTGGGACGGCGTGCCCGCCAACTATCACCGCTTGCCGCCGGTCAAAGAATCTCAAAAATACATAGAGGCCATGGGTGGATCCGAAGAAGCGCTGAAAAAAGGCATCCGAGCGTTCGAGCTTGGCGACTATCGCTGGGCCGCCACGGTTCTGAATCACATGGTGTTCGCCGATCCGCAAAATAAACTGGCGCGCGATTGGTTAGCATCCGCCTACGAACAAATGGGCTTTCAAGCGGAGTCCGGCGCCTGGCGGAATTATTATCTAGCCGGTGCTGCCGAGCTTCGTGACGGCGTCCCCGACGTGGGGGACATTCGTACCGCCAATCCGGAACTGCTCAAAGCGGTGCCCACCGAGAAGTTGTTCGATGCGATGGCCGTGCGCTTCAACCCGGAAAAGATGGAGCGGGACCCGTATACGATCCAGTTCGAGTTCCCGGACCGGGAAGAAGTGATCTCTATTGAGGTGAGCCAGTCGGTGGCCTTCCCCCGCTCGTCCGCGGCAGAAAACCCCAACGCCACCGTGGTGATGGACCGTTCCACTTTCGATTTGATTTTGGCCGGAGAGGCGAATTTCCTGGCGCAGGTGGCGCGCGGCAATGCAAGCGTGTCAGGCAATCCGCTGGTGGCGCGGGCCTTTATGGGGTCCCTCGACCAATTCGACTATTGGTTCAACGTGGTGACGCCTTAATCGGGGATACGGTTAATGCGTAAAAAAAAAGCGGCGCCCTTCGGACGCCGCTCTAGCCGGCGTCAGCAGGCTGCTCGGGGGCGCACGCCCCGATAACCGCATTGGCTTCTTCCGACGCGTTGGCTTCCCGATCTGCCTGGGTCATCGCCGCAAGCGCCACGGCTTCTTCCTGCAGGGCCGCATTGTCGCCGATGCCATCGGTAATGCATTTGCATAAGGCTTCCTGTTCTGCGCCCGTTGCCGTCGGCTCGTTTGCATTCATACACGCGTCATAAACATCCGCCGCAGACGCCGTCTGCGCCCACCCCACCAATGCCAAGACGGCCGCACCTGCCAAGATTTGTCTTTTCATGAGTTTTATCTTCCCGTTTTTGGTTGAGTTTTGATTTGTTTTGAAAGGCCTCCACACCCAGACCGGCTGATAAATCACAGAATTCCTCCGGCCGCAAACCTTTCGGCAGTCGCTTTTATGTGCACCTGCGAAGGGCACCGACTAGCGGTTGTCACAAAAAGCTGGTTCAATGTGCCGAAAAAATTAGGAGAAGTTTGATGCGTATTCTGCGGGGGCTGCTTTATCTGGTTGTTCTTTTGGCCATTTGTGTCGGCGCTGTATTTTTTGGCGCGCGTTTCAACGATGGACCGATTGCTATCTTTCCGGGCGGTCCGCTCCAATCCGGTAATCTGGTGGTTGACCCAGTGGAAGACTGGTCCTTCGCCGCCGACATTCAGGAAATCGAACTGCAATTGGCCTATCAGGACACGTCGCGCACCACCTGGATCGTGGTGCATGAGGGCAACGGCTACATTCCCGTCAGTTTGAGCTTCCCGCCCGGCAAGACCTGGCACAAGGCGGCCGATGAAGACGGTGCCGCAATCTTGCGCATCGATGGCAAGAAATACAATGTGGATCTGTCTCGCGTTATGGATGAAGACTTGGCTGTTCAGATCGACGAAACGCTCCGCATGAAATATCCGCCACCGCCGGGCAGCGGCAATGGTGGCCGGTGGTATTTCGGAATCGAGTCGCGCTAACTCACACCGGTCAACACGCCTGCGAGTCATGGAAGGGCGGCGCACGCAGCGGCGCCAGTGCACGGTCGATGATCGACGCGATCGTGCTGAGCACCAGCCCGTAGCTGAGATAGAGGGCGGCGTGCGACAAAAAAGGTCCAAGCGGCCCCAGCAGCTCGACCCGCGACAGCGCGATCATCACCAACGGCACAAAGTAAAATATGCCGTTCCAACGCCCCAGAAAGCTCATGCGCAGGCGCTTTTCGCGATAGAGCCAATAGGAATCCAATACATATTGGGCAAACGCCACCGCAATCAGAACCGGCAAGACGGCGGTTGCCTGCCCGGCATAGGCGGCACCGGCCAATCCAAGGGTGACGAACAGAAAGTCCGTCCCATGATCGAAAAGCTGCCCACCGGCGGTCGCCGCGTTGGTCCGGCGCGCCACGATGCCGTCGAAATAATCGGTGACGATCGCCAGCGCCAACAATCCCAGAAGTGCTGCCACCCCTAAAAACCCAGGTTGCGCGAAGGCATAGGCCACCGGCAGGACCAGAAACAGTCGAATGCTGGTGAGCAAATTCGCCATCGTTACCCAAACAGATCGCGCTGCGCGCGGCGCCAGAACAGCAAACCGATCGCTGCGTTGAACAGGATAAAGAAGTTGTGCTGAACGAAACCGAAGGCCGCCATTTGGCCTTCATTCTCGGGGAACAAAACAACCCACAGCGTAATCGCCGCCGCACGCATCGGTGTCGGCACAGCGGCGGCAAAAAACACCACCGGCAACACGCCGAGCATGGCGACATAAGAGGCCTCGACGCCGAACAGAATGAGCGCCGTCGTGTAGACGAAGACGGCGGCCAAAATGGCGGGCGACCGCAACACGAAGAAAGCACCGTAGTGCCACAGCTTGGCAAGCTTAAACGCATGCAAGATGCGCGCGTCTCTCAGCTTGTCGTTGGGCAAAATGGTGCCATTGAAATAGAGCACCCAAATGGTGAAAAACACGGCGCCCGCCGCCGCCAGATAGGGCAAGAGGCCAAACACTTCGGGCAAAGCCCCGGCGCTGAGGAAATACCCCAGCGTGGCCCATGCCAAAAGATAGAACACCTCGCAGAACATAATGAAGATCATCACCGAGCCCACTTCCCAGGCGGGCACTTTGTGCCGGCGGTTGAGATAGAGCGCCATGGCCCCCTTCCCCACCTGTTCATTGAAGATCGAAATGATATAGGCGCTGGCCCGCACGGGCATGACTTCGGTGTATTTGATCGGCTCGATAAACCACGTCAATGCACGCGTGACGACCAGCGTGTCGATCAAAAAATACAGAATCGAATACCCGACCATGATCGCCGCCCAGGTCACCCAATCCACATTGGCGAACACTTCGGCCATATAGGCCACGAGCGACAGGCCTTCCCGCGCTGCAGCCCCGTTGAGGCGGTAGTAAAGATACGCAAAACAGGCGACCGTTATGATCAGAAGGACGATCCGCCCCACATTGTTGGATTTGCGCGGGGTTTCCTCTTGCGCCGTATCTGACTCGGTCATAGGTCAACCTTTTCTGCATCGATAATCTTGAGAAGCGTATCATCAAGTGGCGTGAGCGTTATACCCAGTTCACCGTCTGCATTCTTTGCAATGCGCTCATCGCCGGTGATGATGTCGATCACGGCAGGTGAAATACCGCCACCGCTCAGTCGACTGGTCACGCCCGCGCCCAGCTTCGCAAGCCAGATCGGAATTCCGCCGATTTCCACCGATGCGCCCATCAGGGAGGCGAACCGCTGAATAATATCGCGGTACGGCATCGGCTCGGGTCCGCCCAGCTCATACGTGTAGTATCCTTTCGGCGAGCGCCGCGCCGTCCCTAAGACAGCTTGGGATAGATCGTCCACATCCAAAGGGCGCATCATGTACCGGCCGCCGCCCAGAACACGGGCCTTGCCCTGACGGACCGTCCGCACCAAGGCATCGGCGCCGGCCGTGCCCGGCCCAAATAAAATCGGTGTACGAATGATCGTCGACGAGATGCCCGACGCCGCCACAACCTTCTCGGCATCGCCTTTAGACTTGAGATAACGGTTGCGCGCGTTTTCATCCGCCCCCAACACACTAATGAAAATGATGTGGTCCATCCCCACTTGCTTTGCCGCGTCCACCACCGACCGTGTGGCGTCCACATTGGCGCTTTCGTAGGTCGTCCCTTTTCCCTCAATCAGAATGCCCGCAAGATGTACGACGCATTGCGCGCCGGCGAGCGACACGGCAAGCTTGTTCGGATTGGCATAATCAATGATCTGCGGCGCAATGTTAGGCGAAACAGGAAGCGTATCGGCGGCCTTTTGGGAGCGCACACCAGCGATGGCGCTCACATCGCCGGTCGCCGCGATATGGGTCAGCAAGTTCAGGCCAACGGCACTATTGGCCCCGGTAATTGCAATCTTCATCGCCCCTTCCGACCTCTAGGTTCTTATTGCAGCGCAGCATCCCCGTCTTCGCTGCTGCCTTGACTACAATGTAGCAACCAATTCCCATTTGGCACCCCCAAAATGGCGGGTGAAACAAACCTGAAACACAAAAATTGCAAAGTCCGCCTTGTTCCGAGCCAAGCAGTGGCCAACATTGGTGAATGATCCGTTTCCTGATAGTGTGAGCTGCCTCGGACGACGGATCAGGGCTTAGGGGATTCGGGAAGCGACCTGACGAGGAGAGGGACAACCATTATGAGATGGGTTTTGCGGATTGTGGTGGCGCTGTTCGTGGTGCTGCTGGTTGCCGTCGGCGTTGAACAGTATGCCGCCGAAAGCGGGGAAGTGGTGGTGTTGACCACAACGGATACTGAAGGTTCCCCCTTAGAGACTCGCCTTTGGGTGGTCGACCATGAAGGCGATCAATACCTCCGCGCCGGTAATGCCGCCGCCGGCTGGTATCAACGTCTGGTCGCAGACAATGAAGTGGAAGTCGTGCGCGACGGAAACGGTGCCGTGTACTTAGCCGCCCCCGATTCGAGCAAGACCGAAACCGTCAATGATCTGATGGCGGACAAATATGGGTGGGCGGATTCCTATATCGGCGCGATTTTTCCACGCGACAATGCAATCGCCATCCGCCTGGAGCCGGTGGCCGCGGAATAACCAAACGGATCCGGCACTTCAATTGAGGCATTCACGTCATTGCACATCGGCAGATGACACGCCTACCTCCATGAGAAAGCGACAACAGATATGAAATGGATATTGCGCCTGTTCGGCCTATTGGTATTGGTGCTGCTGGTCGTCGTCGGCGGCATGCAGCTCGCGTCGGAAAGTGGTGAAGTGGTTGTTTTGACCACGACGGATGAAAACGGCGAACCGGTTGAAACCCGTTTGTGGGTGGTCGAGCATGAAGGCCACCAATATCTAAGGTCGGGCGACCCCGGATCGGGCTGGTACCAGCGCTTGCTTGCAGCGCCTCAGGTTCAAGTGGTGCGCCAGGGCGAGGCCGCGCAATACACGGCCGTCGCCGAGCCGGAAAAAGCCGACACCATTAACGGTCTGATGGCGGAAAAATATGGCCTCTCGGACGCCTATATCAGCGCCATTCTCGGCCGGGACAACGCGATCGCGGTGCGGCTCGAACCGGTAGAATAATGGCTGGCACAGAACCAACAGCCCTCACGGATAGAGCATGAAGACTTTGCATTCCCCATTCTTGTGAGGACGGTTCGGATTAACGGTGTAAGAGCTTACCGTCTTGAGTTTCACGGTTTTGGCCGCGCTCTCCCACAAGCAGGTTCTTGCGGCATCTTTGACGGTCGGATGTGTTCTGGAGGGTTCCGCCGTTTCCTCGCATGAGCCGGCATCCTCTACTTGCGATGCAATCAGCCCTTCGCAGGACTCAATCGGCATGCTGCGATAGTCCCATGTGACGGTACCTGTTTTACCGCTGCACCACATATTGCCGACCAGAATTCTCGGCGCGTCCTGTTTGTTGTAACCGAACCGCATATTCTTGCGGTATCCCGCGTTCAGAAGTGTGGATTCGATTTCTTCGCAGGTCATAAATGCACGGACGCCTTCCAGGTGAAACGCTGCGAGGCCGCCCGCCTCGGCGGCGGCTGTTCCATCGGCGGCCGTCGTTTCCGCCGTCGCCATAGATGGAAGAAAGAGTGCCCCCACGGCCAATGTGAGAAATCCGATTTTCGCTGCCAATGCCATCTGCACGCCCCCAAAAAGCTAGCCGTCACCGTCTCCACCGATCAGCGGTGATTCGCAGATTAGAGGCTACAATTATTGCCTGTCCGTTAACTGGCCGTAACAGATTATGAACGGGCGGCAGGCTACTGAACTGCCGTTAAATTTGGCGGCCCGCTTCTTTCCAATACCGGTCCCGCACCTCGCGCTTCAGAATTTTGCCATTGGCGCTTCGGGGAAAATCGTCGACAAAGTCGACCGATTTCGGGGCCTTGACCCCGCCCAGCTTTTCTTTCGATTTGGCTAGGATCGTTTCCGCGTCTAACGAGGCCTCGTCCTCCAATTGGACGACGGCTTTGACCGCCTCGCCCCATTTGTCGTCCGGCACGCCGACCACCACGACGGCCCTGATCCCAGGCATTGTGGACACCGCATTTTCCACTTCCGCCGAATAGACATTAAAGCCGCCGGTGATGATCATGTCCTTCTTGCGGTCGACAATGTAGAGATAACCTTCTTCGTCCAGCCGTCCGATATCGCCCGTTTTGTGCCAGTCGCCCATCCGGGTTTCAGCCGTGGCTTCCGGATCTTCAAAATACCCTTCCATCACCATGGGGCCTTGCACAACGATTTCGCCGGTTTCGCCCGGCGGCAGCAACCGGCCCCGCTCGTCCATAATGCCCAGAGTCGAACACGGCGTCGCGCGCCCCACGGAACTAAGCCGCTCGTCCGGCGCGATCTTGCCGTCGATGAAATGTTCTTCGGGCGGCAGAGACGCAATGAGCATGGGGCATTCGGTCTGACCGAATCCACCCGCCATGACCGGCCCCAGCACGCGCAAGGCTTCTTTGAGCTTTTCGATGGAAATCGGTGCCGATCCGTAGGCAAACTGTCTGAGGGACGACAGGTCGCGCTCTCTAAGATCAGGCTGATCGAGTAACGCATATACGGCCGTGGGTGGCAGAAACAGATGCGATATTTTGTAAGTCTCGATGGCGTCGATAACCGCCTCGGGATCGATCTGAGGCAAGATGACCGACGTGCCCCCTTGATACATGATCGTAAAAATGATGCGTCCGCCCACATGAGTCATGGGGGCTGCCGCCAGGTTGATGGGCGGTTTCCCGTCCTTCGTCTTTTGAATGCCGGACACGCCTTTCAAAATCGCATCGAAGTTACGGTTGCTCAACGCCACGGCCTTCGGCAGCCCTGTCGTACCGCCGGTCATGGGGATGGACACAATATCCGTAGGCAGATAATCGATCTTCGGCACCGTTGCCGGAAATCCACTGGCCCAACTTTCCAGGTCCGGACCGTGGGCCCCTTCCTTGTCGATGCACACCACAAGCCTGATGTGGGGGGCGGCCCGTCGAATGGCCGGCACAGCGGCCTCGAGGGCGCTGTGATAGAACAACACATCGCAACCGAATTTGCTTAGCAAGGCCGCATTGTCATCCAAGGAGTTGCGGGGATTGATGGGCACCCAAATAGCCCCCGCTCGGATGATGCCGATGGTTGCCGCAAAGCCCCACGGATTGTTAGGGCTAAACACCGCGCCCCGCATACCCTTATCGATACCGGCGGATAAAAGCCCATTGGCAACCCGGCAGGACAGATCGTGGATCTCCCCGTAAGAGATCGGCGCGTCCTCGAAGACGAAACAAGGCCTGTCACGAAATTGGTTGCAGGCCCCGTCCACCAATTCAATCAAGCTTTGCGTTTTGGAACTTGCTGGGGTCATCGCGTTCGCATGGGACATGACATTCACCGCATTGGCCGTTGACGCGTATTGGTCGCGCACCATAGGCACCCCGAACGGACCGTCCTATCCCCCTATCGCCCTTTCGATCGTTTATCATGTATGTGATACTAAAGCATGATTGTGATTTACCGGTTGCGAGCCAATTTGCCTTGGGGGCAGAGTGCGTCAAACAAAACACGGCAACAGGAAGGGTGGAGCGATGGGCGTCGAGCCTGCTGAAGATTTCCGGTCACGAGCCAAACTGCGGGCGCGCGGTCATCTTTTTGAAGACTTCACGGAAGGCGAAATCTTCCACCATCATTGGGGCCGCACCATTTCGGAAAGCGACAACACGCTTTTCTCGACCCTCACCTTGAGCTTCAACCCGCAATATCACAATCGCGAATACGCTAAGGCCCATGGCCACAATGACATCGTGGTCAATCCGCTTTTCGTCTTCAATGTGGTTCTAGGGTTGAGTGTCGAGGATTTGAGCGAAATCGGCGGACCGTTCCTGGGCGTGTTCGACCTGACCTATCACCAGCCTGTCTATCCCGGCGACACCATTACCGCGCGCAGCACGACCCTCGAAAAGCGGGTGTCGAACAGCAACCCCAATAACGGCATCGTCACGTGGCACACGGAAGGCTTCAATCAGCACGGTGAAAAGGTAATCGACTACAAGCGCACCAATCTGTGCCGCAAACGCAATACGGAGAAAACGGTTCCATGAAACTCTCCCCCGACATGCAAAAGCTGACCGGGAATGATACCTATTTCGAAGATTTCGAAGAGGGACAAGTCATTCGTCATGCGCGCGGCAAAACCATCGAAAACTTGGAAAACGTATTGTTCACCAACCTCACCATGAACACGGCACAAGGCCACTTCAACGAGCATGCCATGGCGGGCACGCCGTTCGGCCAGCGGCTTTCTTATGGCGGTGCGAACTTTTCCGTCGTGATGGGCCTGGCCTCGCAAGACACTTGCGAAAACGCCATTGCCGAATTGGGGCTCGACAACATCCGCCTGAAAAATCCGGTGTTCCACGGCGATACGGTCTATGCCTACAGCCAAGTGCTTGAGAAAAAAAATGCGGACCGGGACGATGCAGGCGAGGTGCGTTTCAAACATTGGGGTGTGAACCAAGACGATAAAGTCGTTTTCGAAGGCGAGCGCCGGGTGCTGATCAAGCGCAAAAGCCACTGGTTGGACGGGTGACGATATGAGCGCCTTTCGCGATACGGGTTTCGGCTCCCTCCAAGGCCTTAAGGTCCTCGACTTTACGCAAGCCTTGGCGGGTCCTTACTGCACCAGCATGTTGGCCGATCACGGCGCCGATGTGATCAAGATCGAATCCCTGATGGGCGACGGCAGCCGCTTTGCCGGTCCCTATCGGGACGATGATGAAGAAAAATCCCTGTGCGGATATTTTCAAAGCGTCAACCGCAACAAACGCAGCGTTTCCGTTGATTTGAAAAGCAAGGCGGGCCAGGAGGCCATGCGCAAGCTCGCCAAAGACGCCGACGTGGTTGTGGAGAACTTCCGAAGCGGTGTCATGGACCGGCTGGGCCTTTCCTACGAAACACTTGCGCAAGAAAACCCCAAGCTGGTTTATGCGGCGATCCGCGGATTTGGCGACCCGCGCACGGGCGCGAGCCCTTACAAAGACTGGCCTGCGTTCGATGTGGTCTCGCAAGCCATGGGCAGCCTGATCACCACAACGGGCCCGAACCCGGAGACGTTGGCGAAAGTCGGCCCCGGCGCGGGCGACATTGTGCCGGCCATGATGACCGCCTTTGCCATTATGGCGGCCGTCTACCGGGCCCGCGAAACCGGCCAGGGGCAGTTCGTGGATGTGGGCATGGTCGATGCGGTTTTGTCTTTGTGCGAACGGAACGTTTATCAATATTCATACAGAGGTCTGCCCGGCCGCCCCGAAGGCAACCGCCACCCCCTGATCTGTCCGTTTGCCATGTTCGCGGCCAAGGACGGATATGTAGCGATTGCCGCACCGCGCGACGGCATGTGGAAGACGTTGTGTGAATCGTTGGACATGCCGGAAAACGCGACGGACGAACGGTTTGCCACCCCGCAGGCGCGTCTTGCCAACCGGGAAGCGTGCGAGGCGGAAATCACCACACGCACCAGCAAACGCACCAAGGCCGAATTGACCGACCTATTGGGCGGCAAAATCCCCTTTGGGCCCGTTATGGATATGGCAGACATTGCGGCCGACGATCATTTCGCCGTACGCGACATGATCGTGAATGTGGAACAGCCTGGCTGTAAGACGCCCTCTCAAATCGCCGGCATTCCCGCCAAAATGACGGAAACGCCCGGGCGGATCCGTTCCCGCAGCCCATTCCTGGGCGAACATACCGAACAAGTTTTGTCGGCGATCGGCTATTCGGCTGACGACATCGCCGACCTGATTGAGAAAGACGTGGTCAAAGCGACCGCCTGAGCCTTCGAAGGAGAAACATATGTCCGACCGTCCCCTGCGCCTCCGCCGTTCCCAGCTTGCGGTGCCCGGCTCAAGCGAAAAGATGATGACGAAGGCAGCCGGCAGTGCGGCGGACCACGTATTTTGCGATTTGGAGGACGCGGTTGCGCCCAATGCTAAGCCCGCCGCGCGCCATCAGATCATCGACGCGCTTAACAATTTGGATTGGGGCAAGAAAACCCGCTGCGTGCGGGTCAACGATACCTCGACCGAATGGTGCTACGAAGACATCATCACCGTCATCGAAGGGGCGGGCGAAAACCTGGACACCATTATGGTGCCGAAAGTGATGAACGGTGCCGATGTTCTGTTTGCGGACAAGCTGATCTCGCAGCTCGAACAGAAACTTAAGCTCAAGAAAAGAATCGGTCTTGAGGTGCTGATCGAAGAAGTGGAAGCGCTGCAGAACGTGGTGGAGATTTCCACCGCGACACCACGGCTTGAGGCCATGATCTTCGGCATGGGTGACTATTCCGCCTCCATGGGCGTGGACATTCGTGAAATCGGTGGCGCCAATTCGGTCTATCCCGGCGACATTTGGCATTATGCCCGCTTTCAAATCACCGTCGCCGCGCGGTCAGCCGGCATCGACGCGGTGGACGGTCCTTACGCCAACTTCAAGGACGAAGAAGGCTTCCGCGTGGAATGCAAACGCGCCAACACGCTGGGTATGGTGGGCAAATGGGCCATTCATCCGGCGCAGATCGAACCGGCCTTGGATGTGTTCTCGCCGCGAGAAAAAGACGTAACCTGGGCGCGCGACATGGCTGCCGCCTACGCCAAGGCCGAAGCGGAAGGGCTTGGGTCGGTCAACCACAAAGGCGTGATGGTGGACGCAGCGTCCATGCGGATTTTCAACAACATCATCAAGAAGGCCGACCTGATCGGCATGTAAACGCAGCGTGACCCCATGAGCGATACCGTCATCAAATCCGCCGCCCGTGTTCTTGAGATCTTCGAGTATTTCTCGGAGCGGCAAGCGCCGGCTTCGGTCGGCGACATTGCGCGCAGCCTGGGCTTTCCGCAGTCGAGCACATCTGTGTTGCTGAAGAGCCTCCTGTCGTTAGGCTATCTGGACTACGACAGCCAGGCCCGGGTTTATGCACCCACCATGCGCATTGCGTTTCTTGGTGCTTGGGTGCAGCAGAAAACATTGGGGGGCAACAGCCTCACGGAAATCTTGGAACGGATTCACGAAGAAACGGGCGAGCTGGTCCTGCTGGGCATGCAGAATGGCGTTACCGTGCAGTATGCCCACATTGTCGAATCGTCCCATCCCGTCCGCATGCATCTCAAAGTAGGCACAAGACGGCCCATTACCCGGGCGGCTGTGGGACGCGCCCTTTTGAGCCTTCAACCGGACGCGGAAATTCGAAAAATCTTGCGCCGCGTGAATGCGGAGGAACCGGTGGCCGCCAACCGCATCAAAGAAGCCGATTTGATGAAGGAAATCGAAAAAATTCGCGTCTTTGGGTTCACGGAAACCAAAGGATCCATGACGCCCGGCGGCGGGGTTATCGCCACGCTGCTGGATTTGCCCGAAGGCCCGCCTATGGGGGTTGGTGTTGGCGCCCCTGTGGAACGCCTCGAAAAATCACGCGATCACATTATCGCGGTGCTCGATAAATACCGCACACAGATCAGCCTGCCCGTCAGGTCGCTGCGGGCCATTGCAAGTTGAGGAAGCACTGATGCTAGAAAACGTTCAGGAAGCGGTTGCGGCAAACCCTATGATCGGCCTGCGCAGCCAACTGGTCGACATGCTGACGGAAATCAAAATCGGAGACCGGTCCGAGTTCCTCGAAATCAAGGCGGGCAACGTCTCAAAAGTAGATCCCAATGGCAAAAGCCCCGACTTGGTGCTGACCGCTTCAGAAGAAAGCTGGAGCGAATTAATCAAACCCAATCCCGGCGTGGGATTCCAGTCGCTGTTTGGCATGTTTGAAACCGGACATCTGAAAGTCGACGGCAACACACTCGACTTTTCCCGTTACCTGATGATCCTGGAAACCGTGTTCGACGCCTTGCGTCCTCAGAAGCCGTCATCCATCGCGCCACTCAATGCGCCCGAATTCGACGATATTGTAGGGCGCTATGTGCGGTTCAATGTGGCGGGGCAACCCTGCCGCGTCTATTTTGAAGAAGCGGGCCAGGGCACGCCGCTGCTGTGCCTTCACACGGCGGGCTCCGACGGGCGCCAGTATCGGGAAATTCTGCGCGACCCGCGCATCACCAAAGATCATCGCGTCATCGTGTTTGATTTGCCGTGGCATGGGAAATCCTCACCCCCCACCGGCTTTGAAAAGCAGCCTTACATGCTCACCACAAACCTTTATGTGGAAACCGTGATGGGGTTTATGGCGGCGCTCAAGCTCGAAAACCCGATCGTGATGGGCTGCTCCATCGGCGGCCGCGCGGTGCTGCACCTGGCCATACAACATGGCGACAAGTTCAAAGCAGCAATTGGTCTTCAATCGGCGCTTTATGCCGAAACCACCGACACCGAAGCGGTGACCGATCAGTATGCGCTCTATCGGCCGGACGTGCACGGATCGGAACTGGCGGGCGCCTCGATGATCTCGCTCATCGCGCCGCAAAGCCCGTCCGCCGACAAATGGGAAACCCTGTGGCACTACATGCAAGGCGGGCCCGGTATCTTCCTGGGGGATCTGTACTACTATTTCAATGATGGTGACCTTCGGAACGGTTTGGCGAAAGATCTGGATACGGAGAAATGCCCGCTTTACCTGCTTTCCGGCGAGTACGATCTGTCGGCGACGCCCGAAATGACAGAGGAACTCGCCAAGGAAGTGGGCGCCACTTATTTCCAAGTCATGAAATGCATGGGTCACTTCCCCATGTCCGAAAACCCGGAAGAGTTTAAATCCTATCTCCTTCCGGTCCTGGAAAAAATCCAACAGCAGCAAGAGGCAGCGTGATGGCGGAAGCAGCAGTGGGCTCTTACGAAATGGTCGGCGCCACCGGCACCGGTCATATGACGGAAGAACGCCGGATGATGCGGGAACTGGCGCGGGAATTCACCCATAACGAAGTCATCCCTGTCGCCAACAGGCTGGACCCCGAAAAAGGGGACATCCCGCGCGACCTGATCGAAAAGATGGGGGAGCTTGGTTTCTTCGGCATTACCATCCCGGAAAAATATGGCGGGTTGGGCCTCGGCACCTTCGAATATTGTCTGGTGGCGGAAGAATTGGCGCGCGGCTGGATGAGCGTCGCCAGCATCATCGCCCGCGGCAACGGTTTTTATCGCTCGGTCCCCGGCACGGGTGATGAGCGGCTGGCCAAGATCGAGCGCATGGCGCGCGGCGACTATTTGGGCGCGTTTTCCATGTCGGAACCCAATGCCGGATCCGATGTGGCGTCAATTTCTTGCCGCGCCAAAAAAGATGGCGACGAATGGGTTATCAATGGCAGTAAATATTGGTGCACCTTTGCGGATGGCGCCGATTTTATCAGTGTGATTGCGCGAACCGATACGGACAGCAACAAACGCCATGCGGGCCTCACGTCCATCGCCGTCGAAAAGCCACGCGGCGAGCTGCCCAAAGGCGTCACCGGCAACGCGATCCCGAAGATTGGCTACTTCGGGTGGAAGACTTACGAGCTCCATTTCGATAACGTCCGTGTGCCAATCGTCGAAAAAGGCGGTGACAGTTCGGAAGGCAAAGCCTTCTACTCAGTTGCTTCCGGTCTTGAGGTCGCGCGCGCCCACACGGCGGCGCGTTCCATCGGCTTGGCGCAGGGAGCGCTGGAAGACGCTATGGCCTATGCCCATGAGCGCGAACAATTCGGCCAGCCCATCGGCAATTTCCAAGCCATCCGCTTCAAGATCGCAACCATGGCAACCGAAATCGAAGCAGCCCGCCAATTGATGTATCACGTGGCGAACGAAATCGATTCCGGCAGGCGCTGCGATAAGGAAGCGTCCATGGTGAAATACTTCGCCGCAGAGATGGCCGAGCGCGTCACCAGCGAAGGCCTGCAGATCCTCGGCGGCGCCGGGTACACCACGCTGCACCCCATGGAACGTTACTGGCGCGATGCGCGGCTCACCAAAATTTTCGAAGGCAGTTCGGAAATCCAGCAACGCATTATTTCCGACAATCTTCTTGGTAAAGTGAAACGTCAGAAATAGGGAACACTCCCATGGCCATCGCCGAATCGATAGATCATGACGGCTTAAGCGGCGCAACGCACAGAATTGCCGCCGATCTCGGCCAATACCGGTACGAAGACCTGTCGGACGAGACCGTCACTTGTGCCAAACAGGCCATTCTGGATTGGTTTGCCGTTACCCTCGCAGGTGCGACGGAACCGCTGGCCGACATTCTGTGTGCAGAACTTGCAGGGCATGGCGACAACCGGCTTGTCGGGCGGATGGAAAAGGCCGGTCTTATCGACAGTGCCTTGATCAATGGCAGCGCCTCCCATGCGCTTGATTTCGACGACGTAAACTCTTCCATGGGCGGACACCCGACGGTCGCAATCTTTCCGGCTGTGCTGTCGCTTGCCGAACGGGACGGCGCGACGGGCAAGGACCTGATCACTGCCTTTGTCGCGGGATATGATGCGTCATGCCGGGTCGGCCTGTTGGGGCTGCCGTCCCATTACATGATCGGCTTTCACGCAACCGGCACGGTGGGTGCCTTTGGCGCCGCCGCCGCGGCCGCCAAAATGATGGCCCTGGACGCCGGGAAAACCGCCATGGCGCTTGGGATTGCCGGCGCACAGGCCGCCGGTCTTAAGTCCATGTTCGGCACCATGACTAAACCGTTTCACGCCGGCAAATCCGCAGCGAATGGCCTGCTGGCGGCGCGCCTGGCCGCCCGGGGGTTTACCGCTAATGCCGAAGTTTTAGAGACCGAACAGGGTTTCTTGGCGACGCAATCCCACGAAACCGGCAAAGAGCTGCGCGACGTCACGCCGGGGCAGTACATTCGCAACAATCTCTATAAGTATCACGCCGCCTGCTACCTCACCCATTCCGGTATCGAGGTGACGAAACAATTGGTGGCCCGGCATCAGCTTCAAGCCGAAAACGTTGAACACATCGACATTCACGTGCCCGAAGGCCATTTGAAAGTCTGCAACATCCCCGCCCCGGAAACCGGGTTGGAGACCAAATTCAGCCTTCGGCACACCCAAGCCTTTGCCGTCCACGGCTACGACACAGCGGTTCTAGACACCTATAGCGATGTTAACGCGCGGGACGCTGCGTTGTGCACAACCCGAGACAAAGTGTCTGTCGTGGGAGATTTGCCGGCCGGCACGCTGACGCGGGTGTCGATCAAAACCTCCTCCGGTGAGACCTATACGGATGAAACCGATGTGGGCATCCCGGCAACGGACCTCGGCGCACAGCAAGCAAAGCTGGACGAAAAGTTCACGTCCCTGGCGTCCGATGCCCTGGGGGCGCCAAAAGCGCAGAGACTGAAGGATCATCTGCATGCATTGGAACGTGAAGAAAATATTCAGGGCTTGCTAGAGCTCTGCATCCCGTGAGGGCACGTCCTTGATCACCTGCCCTTTTCCGGGCGCAACAGTCTGAGGCATTATCTATGGGTCAGTTCGGCATCGGCCAGTCCGTCAAACGCAAGGAAGACGACCGCTTTATCACCGGCAAAGGCCGCTATACGGACGATTTTCACATTGACGGCGAAGTCTACGCGGCTTTTGTACGCTCACCTTTTCCCCATGCCACGGTGAAGTCCATCGATATCGACGGCGCCAAATCCGCCGACGGGGTGCTGGATGTGCTCACCGCCGCCGAGCTGGACGCTGCCGGTGTCGGCCCCCTGCCCTGCATCGCGCCGCCGATTACCAACAAAGATGGCGGCGATTCCGTACGCCCGCCGCGCTGGTCGCTCGCCAAGGACCGGGTGCGTCACGTGGGTGAGCCCGTGGCCTGTGTCGTCGCAACCAGCATGAACGCTGCACGCGATGCAGCGGAGCATGTGTTTGTGGATTACGAAGACTTGCCTTGCGTGGTCGACACGGAAGGCGCGCTGGCGGACGGCGCACCGCTGCTCTATGAAAGCAATCCCGGCAATCTCGCCTTCGACTATTTCTTCGGCGATGAAGCCAAGACAGACGCGAACTTTGCGAGCGCCGCGCATGTGACCAAACAGCGTTTGGTCAACAACCGCGTTGCCGTGGTGCCCATGGAACCGCGCGCCACCATCGCCGAACCCCATGAGGGTGGCGAAAAGCTCACGCTGCACACGGCGACCCAAGGCTCACAAATGTGGGAGTTCCTGGTCACCCAACTGGTCATGCAAATGCCGGCGGAAAACATGCGTGTGGTGGCCAACGATGTGGGGGGCAGCTTTGGCTTAAAAGGCTTTATCTTCCCCGAGCAAGTGGCCCTTATGGTCGCGGCCAAGCGCTTGAATAAACCGGTGCGCTGGACCAGCGACCGGTCCGAGGCTTTCCTGACGGACAATCAGGGCCGGGACAATATCTCTTACGCGGAACTTGCGCTCGACGAGGACGGCAAGTTCCTCGGTGTGCGTGTCAATACCATTGCTGCCATGGGCGGCGCCCTGTCGGCCTTCGCCCCGAACGTGCCGTCGGTCGGACCGGAAGGCTTGCAGGTCGGCGTCTACGACGTGCCGGCCATGGCGGTTCGGGTGAAAGGCGTTTTCACCAACACCACGCCGGTGGACGCCTATCGCGGAGCGGGCCGTCCCGAAGCGGCGTATCTTATCGAACGGCTGGTGGATCAGGCAGCCCATGAACTCAACGTGTCGCCCGCCGAATTACGGCGCAAGAATTTCGTGCATGCAAGCCAAATGCCCTATACCGGCGCGGCCGGCTTCACCATGGATAGCGGCGATTTCGATGCCGGCCTTGAAAAGACACTGCGCACGTCTGATTGGGACGGCTACGATGCGCGCGCGGCGGACTCGAAAGCCAAGGGCAAAATCCGTGGCCGCGGCCTTTGCTACTACATGGAAAAAACCGGCGGCGCCCCGCAGGAAGTGGGGCGCGTACACATCCTGCCCGACGAAAAAGTCGTTATCTCTGTCGGCAATAAAGGCTCGGGCCAAGGTCACGAAACCTCTTACGGCCAGATGGTGGCCGAGAAACTGGGCGTGCCCTTTGAAAACATCGAATTTCGCTCCGGCGACACCGGCGATTTACCCGGCGGTGGCTTCACCGGGGGATCCAGCAGCACCTATATGGGCGGCGGCGCCGTGGTCCAAGCGTCCGCTGATGTCGTGACCCAAGGCAAGGAACTGGCCGCTGATGAGCTGGGTGTCGGTCCCGACAAACTCAATTTCGATGCAGAAGAAAGTGTGTTCGAGGTGCCAGGCACCAACAAACGCCTGCCCCTCATGTCGGTCACCAAACTGGGCAAGGACGGCAACGGCCTCATCGGCAATGGTGTCTATGAAGGCAACAACCCGACCTTCCCCAATGGTGGACATGTGTGTGAAGTGGAAGTCGACCCCGAAACGGGCGTCGTCACCATTGATCGCTACACGATTGTCGATGACTTCGGCGTTGTCATCAACCCGATGATCGTCAACGGCCAGGTCCATGGCGGCGTCGCCCAAGGTATCGGCCAAGCCGCCGGCGAATGGGTGCAATACGATGCCGACTCCGGTCAGATGCTGACCGGGTCGTTACAGGATTATTGGCTACCGCGCGCCGATGACATGCCGCATCTGAACATTGAGCATTTTACCACGCCCACAGACACAAACCCGTTGGGCGTTAAAGGATGCGGCGAAGCCGGTGCCACCGCCGCACCGCCCGCTTATGTCTGCGCCGTTCTGGATGCAGTGCGGCCGCTGGGCGTGGAACATTTGGACATGCCCATCACACCGAGCCGCTTGTGGCAGGCCTTGCAAGAGGCCGGACGCTGATAATGGACTTTCTAAACCATATAAAGGTCTGCGAAGCGCTTACGGAGAGAGCCCCCAACGTCTCGCATATCGCCGCCGCCTTTTGTGGCCGCATGCTGCGTGATCTGGGCGCGCAAGTCACCCGGATTGCGCCCAACGGCAACGACCCGCTCACGCCGCTTAAAACGACTCGCTCCGAGCATGTAGGACAGGGCGGCGGCATGCTTGATGTGTTTCTCAACAATGGCAAAAACCGCGTTGCTTTGGATCTCAGCGCGGCGGCACATGAAAACGACGTGCCGCCGGAACTGGCATCTGCAAATCTCGTTCTGACGGACTCCGCGAGCCTGGCGAATCGGCTGGAAACCAGCACCGACGGCTCACGGCAAACGGTCTTGGTGATGCACCCTTTTCCGGCCGATGCGCCTGAAAACGACCTGCAGATCGAAGACATCTCTTTGCAGGGGGTGTCGGCGCTTGCGGACTTGATGGGCGACCCGGATCGCGAACCGCTCAAACTTGGCGGCAATCAGGCGGCTTACATTGGGGGCTACGCCGCGTTCGCGGGCGCCATGGGGGCGTTGGCCGGACAGCAGGCCGGCCGTCCGACGGGGCGCGTCACACTCGACCTATTCGGCGCCAATTGTTGGGTTAACTGGAAAGCGCTGGCCGCCGGTGCCATGGGCATGTCCATCAGCCGCGAAGGCAAGAACGCCGAATGGCCCGTTATTCCGTGCAAAGATGGCTATGTCGCCTTGATCTACACCGAACGGGACTGGACGCCCCTGGTCGAGATGATCGGCGATGCCCGCTTGGAAGATCCGAAATTTGCGTCGTTCAAATCGCGCGCGGAGAACCGCGACAGCTACATGCCGGTCATCGAGGCGTGGTGCGCCGACCGCACCATGGCGGACCTATACGCGTCGTTCCAAAAGGCCGGCGTGCCCGGCGGGCCGGTTCTTTCACCGAAAGACTTGCTGAAAGATCCCCTGTTCGACGCCACCGGCTATTTGCGGGAGCTTCATGGCGACCATAACCAGTCGATATTTGTGCCGTCCGTACCGGTCAGGACAGTGACCGAGACCGATGGCAAAGTGCACGATCGAAAGACGATCGCTTCCGCCTCCAAAGCGGACGGATCACTGCCGCTCGCCGGGGTCCGGGTGATCGATTTGGGGATCATCACCGCCGGCGCGGGCACGTCAGCCCTTCTGGCCGATATGGGCGCCGATGTGATCAAAGTGGAATCGGCGAGCTACCCCGATCCATTCCGGGCCTGGGCGGGCGCATCGGGAGAGGATTCTCCCCTCTTCAAATTCAACAACCGCAATAAACGGGGCGCCGATATTGACCTCAAGACAGAAGACGGGCGCACCACATTTCTGAAGCTGGTTGAGACGGCGGATATCGTGGTGGAGAATTTCCGGCGTGGCGTGTTGGACCGTCTCGGCATCGGGTTCGACACACTCAAAGCCGTCAATCCGCGCGTCGTTCTCGGATCGATTTCGGGACAGGGCGAAACGGGCCCCGGTGCCGCGCACACCACTTTCGGATCGACCTTGGAGGCCCTGGCCGGCATCAGTGCGCTCACAGGTTATTCCGGAGACAAGCCGGTCATCAGTGGACGGAATTTGAACTATCCCGACCAAATCGTGTGTTTGTTTGCGGCCGGTGCCCTGATCGCCGGCTACCTTAAGGCTCAGAAGCAAAGCTGCGGGCTGCACTTGGCCATTCCGCAGCGGGAAATCTCCACCTATGCGATTGGCGAGTTCATCGCCGCCGCCAGTCAGGGCATCTTGTCCGACGATGCGCTGTTGATCGGCAACGACGATCCCAATGCGTCCCTTCAAGGCATGTTTATGTCAGCCGACGGCCAGTGGATTTCTATTGCCGCCATGGGCGACGACGCCGTCGCCGGCATCAAGAAATTCTTTTCCGGCCAGGCCACGACGACACACGACACTCTCAGCAAAGCCGTGGCGGATACGATCCGCAAGCTGCCGGCAGATCGAGCCCTTCATGAAATACGCTCGGCCGGCGTGGCTGCTTTT
Organism: Alphaproteobacteria bacterium; assembly: GCA_028279895.1. Taxonomy (GTDB): domain Bacteria; phylum Pseudomonadota; class Alphaproteobacteria; order JANQMY01; family JANQMY01; genus JANQMY01. The sequence goes on along the minus strand of JANQMY010000417.1, from coordinate 2,500 downwards.
CCGGCGTTTGGCGGCAAAGCGGCCCTGGCAGAAGCCGGCCGCCTCAACACGACCGCCTTATCAAAAAGTGCCGCGGGCACTCTGGTGAAAGGCTTTCCTTGCCAGTTCACCACAACGCCCATGGCGATTTACAGCGACTCCCCCGCGGTCGGTGCGGACACGGAAGAAATTCTCGCGGAACTTAATACCGCGACTTGAGAGGATGCCCATGACGACCTATGCCGAACTCCTCGACAAGCTGGCGATCCCGCTGATTGCCGCACCCATGTTCCTAGTGTCGAATCCCAAGCTTGCCATGGCAGCGTGCCGCGAGGGCATTCTGGGCACTTTCCCCGCCCATTGCACGCGCACGCGGGACGTCTTCGAAGAGTGGCTGAAAGAAATGGCGGCGGGTTTCGAGGAAGACAGCGCTGAAAACTATGCGCCCTATGGCGTCAACCTTGTTGTGCATCCGACGAATCCGCGTTTCGAGGGGGATTTGGAACTGTGCATCAAATATAAAGTGCCTGTGGTTCTCACCTCGAAAGGCGCGCCGGGCGACACGTTCGGTCAGATTCACGACTATGGCGGCTTGATCCTTCATGACGTGGCGTCGCGCCGCCATGCGGAAAAAGCACTGGAAGCAGGCGCCGACGGACTGATTGCCGTCTGCGGTGGCGCCGGCGGACACACCGGCACCATCAACCCTTTTGCGCTCGTCAATGAAATTCGTCAGATCACCGACAAACCAATCGTGCTCGCCGGGGGCATGACCACAGGGCGGGACATCCTGGCAGCCCAGGTCATGGGGGCGGATCTGGTCTATATGGGTACGCGGTTCATCGCCACGAACGAAGCCACGGTGACCGACGAATACCGGCAAATGTTGTGCGACACCAATGCCAATGATGTTTTCTTTACCGCGGCGCTCGACGGTGCGCCCGCCAATTGGCTCAAGCCCAGCCTGCTGGCCGCCGGCATCGACCTGGACGAACTGGTGCGCACACCTGCGACGGAAGTCATGTCGCCGGATAAGGTGAAGGGCCGGTACAAGAACATCTACTCCGCCGGTCACGGCGTCGGCAATATCCACAAGGTGGAGCCGGTTGCCGATGTCTGCCGGCGCCTGAAGGCCGAATACAAAGGCGCGGTCGGCCAGTTGGGCGGGCTGCAGAAACTCGCCTCCTGACAGGCGCGCGCCTCCTCTGCTAGGCTCCCCCAAAACAACGGGTGGAGACCACATCATGACGCCAAGGCCCAATCCGATGATTGCAAGCCCCAACAAACTGAAGTTGGGGGTGTTCGGGGTGAATGTCAGCGGCGGCTGCACCATCACCGATATGCCGGAAACCTTGAAAGTCGAATGGGACGAATCGGTCCGGATCGCCCAGGCAGCCGACAAGGCCGGTATCGAAGGGATCATCCCTGTGGCGCGATGGCGCGGCATGGGCGGCAAGGTGAACTTCAATCACCGCAATTTCGAAACCTTCACCTGGGCGGCCGGCTTGTCGGCGGTGACGGAGCACATCAGTGTCTTTGCCACGTTCCATGTGCCGACGGTTCATCCGGTGCGCGCCGCGAAAGAGGTGGCGACCATCGATCATATATCCGGCGGGCGCTTTTGCCTGAACATTGTGGCCGGCTGGAACGAAAAAGAAATCGCCATGTTCGGCACGCAACAATTGCCCCATGACGAGCGCTATGATGTGGCCGATGACTGGATCAGTTTGTGTAAAGAGCTTTGGTCAACGCAGGGCGAATTCACCTATGACGGTAAGTATTTTCCGGTCAACGATGCCTATTCCGAGCCGAAGCCCGTGCAGGCCCCCGCGCCCGTGCTGATGAGCGCCGGCAATAGCCCACGGGGCCAGCACTTCGCCGCCAAACACACGGATCTGAATTTTGTCGTCGCCCAGAACATGCAAGCGGCCGGCGATTTGGCCAAAGAGGTAAAGCGGCTCGCCCGCGAAGAGTATAACCGCGACATCCAAGTCTTCGGTCAGGCCTATGTGGTATGCCGCGACACGGAGAAAGAAGCCATCGCCTTTCGCGATCATTATGTGAATGAAAAAGGCGACCGGGACGGTGTGCGAAACCTTCTGGATGTGCTGATCCCCAATTCGAAGAGCGCCCTGGGCGATCAATGGGAAGCGATGGCCAACAATTTGATCGCCGGGTATGGGGCCCTGCCCCTGGTGGGCACGCCCGAGCAAGTGGTCGACGGCATGCAGGCTTTTGTCGATGCCGGCCTCGACGGCATTACGCTGAGCTGGGTGGATTACCACCATGGGCTGGAACAATTTCAGTCCGAGATCCTGCCGCTCATGGTGCAGGCGGGATTGCGGGAGGGGTGAGCACGTCCTGTCGCCCCTGCAAAAGCAGGGGCCCATAGCCCCAGAGTCAAAATTAGGAACGCGAGTGGTTGTGAAGCTCCACGGGGCAAGCCCCGTGGTATCACCGCTTCGCGCGTGACCTTCGGTCACGATAGGTCAAGCTGCGCTTGCCCGCTATCCTCTTTTCC
>JANQMY010000410.1 GCA_028279895.1 Alphaproteobacteria bacterium | reverse complement strand
TTTCCCAAAGAAAAGGCGATGGTCAGGTGCGTGGGTCTGATCGGCACGCGTTTTAGACCTCATGACAGCTGAAACTACAGTTTCAGCGCTTGAACGATTAGACGTGGTCGACGCAAAGATAGGCAACTCACATACGGCTCACATTCAAATTGCCGAAAACAGAATCCAATCGAGTCAAGACGGTTTCTTCTGAACGTGTAAGGAATGCGCTCGGCGTATCGTTGTGCGTTATCCCGGGTGGGTAAACGACTTTTTTTGACTGAGATGGTCCATGCTCACGGCGAGAGGGTCGAAGCGAGTACAATGCGAGTACGGGCGTGATCTAAAGTCTAGAGTACTTGGCCAGTCATTGAATTCCCAAACGGAACAGGGGCCGTGCCCGAGTTTCCCAAATTCTAGATGCCGTCATTTTGACCCGGTTTGGTGTTGTCGGTCGGACTTGTCGGAGGAAGGGATGTGCCCTCACCCCAGCCGGCATGGCCAAGTGTCTTATCTCTTCGAGAAGGGTTTGCAAGAGGCCTGGGCATCAAAGAAAGGTCGCAAATGAATCAAACGGACAAGAAGGTGGTAATCATCACCGGGGCTGCATCTGATATCGGCATTGGTTTTGCAACATCGCGCAGGCTTGGACAAGACGGTGCTGCCGTTGTGATCACCGACATCGATGAATCGCGCCTCAAAGACCGAGTATCAGAATTGCGTGACTTGGAGATCGATGCGATTGGAATTGCGCATGATGTTACCAGTGAAGCGAGTTGGAAGACGGTTGTTTCGACTTGTGTTTCCCGTTTCGGGCGGGTTGACGCGCTGGTAAACAATGCTGGTGTGGCTTATCTCAGCCCGACGTTGGAGTTTTCTGTAGAGCAGTGGCACAAGCAAATTGAAATCAATCTTTCAAGCATGTTTCTGGGGTGCCGTGCGGTGATCGGGCAAGTCCTGCGTCAAGGGACAGCGGGGGCGGTGGTCAACATCTCTTCGATAACGGGGCTGGTTGGAATCGTTCATGGTGCCGCCTATTCGGCCAGTAAGGGAGGTGTAAGGCTGCTGACGAAATCCCTCGCCTTGGAATTCGCCCGGCAGCGCATTCGGGTTAACTCTATTCATCCGGGCGCGATCGCGACGGAGATTTCTCAGCGCGCAAAAGAAATGGAACCTGAACAAACGAGAGCATTCGAAGAAGCTATCCCCATGGGCCGCGAGGGCGAGCCGGAGGATGTTGCTTCGGCGGTTGCGTTTCTGCTTTCGAACGATGCCAAATACATTACGGGCGCGGAGTTTGTTGTGGATGGCGGCCTGACCGCTCAATGATCGGCATTCTGAAACTACAGCGGTTGCAACCAATGTGGTTTCTAGGGGTTGCGGCGGATCGATGCGCCGTCGTCGATCAGCCAGCCCCAAAAGGCATTATACGGATGAATGGCGCGTGTTGGGCGGCTGTCCTTATGAAGCGGGCGCTCTTCATTGTGCCAATGAAAGATCCCGCCCTTTAGGTTTTGCACTGATTTCGCACCCGTCTCGACAAGCTGTCGCTGAACGCTGTCGGCCAGAGTTGAAGATCGCCAACCGACGGAGCAATACATCACCACCTGCTTATTTGCGACCAAAGAGCCGAAAGCCTTCAGAAAGCTCTGTTCATCAATGTCGGGATCGACCTGGATGGCGCCCGGTAGATGGCTAACGGCAAATTCCGCAGGTTTTCGCACGTTGAACAGGACAGCTTCCGATCGCGTTTCCGCAAGCCTCGTTGCCAGAACGTCGGCAGGTAGGTGAGAGACCGAGCCAAGGCGCGATTCGATGCGCTGGTGAACCTGATGAAGCCCGGCGTTCAATGCGAATGCCGGCGAAGTCAGGACCGCGAGGCCAAGAAGGGTTCCCGGCACAAAGCCCCTCATAAATCTGCGTAATCTCATATGTCTGGCGGCGCACACCGTTCCTAAGAAATCTCGTTCAACACGGCCAGTTTACCGATTTGGTCCACGGAGCCTATTGACAATCGCTTGATAATTGTTATTTATGGAAACTGTAAACTGATAAATAGATATAATAAGCGATACAATGATGTCCGATAGCGATCAACTTGTTCCCGAACCACTAAGAGTGGCTCAGATCGATGAATTGGCGCCGGATTTTGAGGCGCGCTCGACCCAGGGAATGATCCGGTTGGGCGCCTATCGGGGGCGTTGGCTTGTTCTGTTTTCTCATCCAGCCGATTTCACACCCGTTTGCACGTCCGAATTCATCGCCTTCCAAAAGGCGGCAGAACAATTTGAAAAGCGCAATGCTTCTTTGCTTGGATTGTCCGTCGACAGTGTGTTCGCCCATTTGGCGTGGATAGAAGATATTCGCCAACGCTTTGACGTGCGCATTACGTTTCCGATTGTGGAAGACATTTCCATGGTCGTTGCCCGTGCTTACGGCATGATTCATGACCAATCCACATCGACAGCCACTGTGCGCTCGCTCTTCTTTATAGATCCGGATGGCGTTATCCGCGCAATCATTCACTACCCGATGAACATTGGTCGTTCGGCCGCAGAAATCATTCGTGTTCTGAGTGCCTTGCAAGAAGCGGACCTGTACGATGTTGCCACACCGGAAGGGTGGCAGCCGGGAGCCAACACCGTTTTGCCGCCGCCGATTAGCACGGAAGAAATCAGTGCGCGCCAGTCTCACAACGGTGCCAACAAGAGCTGGTACTTCACCGAGATTGAAGGAGCCGAACGTGACGCCTGATGTTGCCGGTATGCGCGACCTCGCTGACGAGGTGTCGAGTCTACTAAAGGCGCTCGCGCACCCCGCGCGCCTAATGGTCTGTTGTCAGCTCAGAGACAAGGAAATGTCGGTGGGCGATATCGAGACGACCTTGCAGATTCGTCAACCGGGACTGTCACGTGAACTCGCAAAACTACGAGAGGAAGGCATCTTGCAGACGCGCCGCCAATCCAAAGTGGTGTTCTATCACTTGGCGGACGCTCGCGTTGCCCAGCTGGTCGATGCGATGTGCGCCATCTTCCTGAACCAGCGACCGCCGCAACCGGTTATTCCAGAAAGTCCAAAAATGTCGGGGCCACCTTCCCGATCGCAACATGGAGGGTTCGGTGTGTTTGCCCGCACCGGGCCCGCTTTAGGAGGAACACGTGATGAAGAAGCCTGAAGTCACCGCCTTTTTTGACGAACCGACAAACACCGTCAGCTATGTGGTCGCTGATCCCGAGACGGCCGCGTGCGCTGTCGTCGACTCTGTCTTGGACTATGACCCGGCTTCCGGCCGCACCCGCCGTATGTCGGCCGATGAGATCATCGAGTTCGTGTCGTCCAACGGGCTTGACCTCCAATGGATTCTCGAAACCCATGTCCATGCCGACCATTTGTCGGCCGCGCCCTACATTCAGCAAAAGCTTGGGGGCAAGCTTGGCATTGGGCGTCATATCACCGACGTACAGATGATTTTCGGTAAGGTCTTTAATGCCGGCACGGAGTTCCAACGTGACGGCAGCCAGTTCGATCACCTTTTTGATCACGGAGCGACTTTCTCAGTCGGTGAAATCAAAGGGCATGTCATGCATACCCCCGGGCACACACCTGCGTGCATAACTTATGTGATCGGTGATGCAGCTTTTGTGGGAGATACTCTGTTCATGCCTGACTTCGGAACGGCACGCACCGATTTTCCGGGTGGCGATGCCCGCACGTTGTACCAATCCATACAGAAGATCTTTCAGTTGCCACCCGAAACGCGGTTGTTCATGTGTCACGATTATAAAGCGCCGGGCCGGGATATGTATGGGTGGGAAACCTCGGTTGCGGAAGAGCGCGCGCACAATATCCATGTACGTGATGGCATATCGGAAGATGATTTCGTCCGTATGCGGGAAGAGCGCGACGCTACCCTCGATATGCCGAAGCTGATTCTGCCGTCAGTGCAGGTGAACATGCGCGCCGGCGAAATGCCGCCCCCTGAAGACAACGGGCAGCGCTATCTCAAAATTCCGATTGACGCGCTATAGCGCGAAACGCAGAAAAGGCCATGCTGATGGACATCAGATCGATAGCGCCGGATTTTTCGGTCTCACCCCAACTCACTGTGCAAGATGTAGGAATTGCCGCCTCTCAAGGATTTCGGTCGATTATCATCAACCGGCCCGATGGAGAGGGCGATGGGCAGCCGACAAATGATGAGATTGAATTAGCTGCCCGTGGATTAGGGCTAGCGGTAAGGTACCTTCCAATCATCCCCGGGCAAGTCACGGATCAGGATGTGGCGGCATTTCAAATCGCCTTAATGGAGTTGCCCGCGCCGATTTTGGCGTATTGCCGTACAGGCACCCGTTCGGCCACGCTATGGGCTCTTTCCCAAGCGGATCGTATGTCTGCCGCTGCCATCCTCAAGGCGACGAATGCAGCAGGTTATGATTTGTCGGGTTTATCGGGGCGTTTGAATGCTCTCGACATTTGGGCGGGTTCGGCAAGCGCTCCAGTGCGGTCTCACGACGTGGTGATCGTCGGTGGGGGCGCGGCCGGCATTTCGACGGCTTCCGGAATCCTTAAACGAAAGCCTGATGCCGACATTGCGATTATCGAGCCGCGTACGGAGCATTACTATCAACCTGGGTGGACATTGGTCGGCGGCGGCGTGTTCCGTCGGGAACAAACGGAGCGATCAATGTCGTCCCTCATTCCCAAGGGCGTGCAATGGATCAATGCCGGTTGCGCCACATTCGAGCCCGAGCGGAATCTGGTGGTGCTCGAAGACGGCGAGCGTATCGGCTATAAAACGCTTGTTGTGGCGCCGGGCCTCAAGCTGGATTGGGATGCTGTCGAAGGCCTTCGGGAAACGCTGGGTAAGAACGGGGTGACGTCCAACTACCTATTCGATATGGCGCCTTACACGTGGGAGCTTGTGACCGCCATGAAAGGTGGCCGCGCCTTGTTCACACAGCCACCGATGCCCATCAAATGTGCCGGCGCGCCTCAGAAGGCCATGTACCTTTCCTGCGATGCATGGCAACGGAGAGGCGTTTTGAAGGATATTGATGTGTCGTTCCACAACGCTGGGGGAGTCTTATTTGGCGTGGCAAACTATGTGCCTGCGCTTATGTCCTATGTGCAGCGCTATGGGGCCGATCTGCACTTCAATGAAAACTTGGTGGCTGTCGATGGCGAGGCAAAGCAAGCGATATTTGATGTGACGGAAGCGAATGGTGCTGTAAAGCGGGTCACGCGAGAGTTCGACATGATTCATGTGTGTCCCCCGCAGACCGGCCACGATTTCATTAAGGACAGCTCGTTATCGACCGACGCCGGCTGGGTCGATGTGGACGGTGAAACCCTTCAGCATACAGATTATGGGAATATCTTCGCATTGGGAGATGCGAGTTCGACACCCAACGCCAAAACGGCCGCTGCAGTGCGGAAACAGGCGCCAGTGGCCGCGGAAAATGTAGTCCGAGTGCTTCAGGGCAAAGCGCCGCATGCGGTTTACAATGGCTACGGGTCGTGTCCACTTACCGTGGAGCGCGGTAAGGTCGTGTTGGCGGAGTTTGCTTATGGTGGCAAGCTCGATCCAACATTCCCAAATTGGTTGCTTGACGGCACAAAGCCGACTTGGCTTGGTTGGTTCGCAAAGGAAAAAATGTTGCCATCTCTCTATTTCGATCTGATGCTCAAAGGGAGGGAATGGCTGGCGGCGCCGAAAATTCTGCCGCATCAACCCCAGTCACACGAAGCACAAGCTGCGTGCCGAGACGGCACCGACGCGAAGAAAGCTGCATAGTTAGCGCCTAGTCGTTGACTCGCATGTCACGCAGCTTACGGATTGGTGGAGCGGCTTTGGGCGGCCACCGTCCTAAGGGGGGTTGAATGCCCAAATACCTGCCCATCCTGGAATGGGGGCGGTCCTACCGTGCCGATGCCTTCGCTAACGATTTGGTCGCGGCAATCATCGTGACCATCATGCTGATTCCTCAATCCCTCGCTTATGCATTGCTGGCTGGTTTACCCCCTCAAATCGGCCTTTATGCCTCCATGTTGCCGTTGGTCGCGTATGCTCTGTTTGGGACAAGCCGGACGCTGGCGGTAGGACCCGTTGCCGTACTGTCACTGATGACGGCAGCGGCTGCCGGTAAGGTCGCTGCTCAGGGCACGCCGGAATATGTTGCCGCCGCATTGCTGCTGGCATTTCTGTCCGGTGCCATCTTGGTTCTGCTTGGCTTGTTTCGATTGGGATTCCTCGCCAATTTCCTGAGCCATCCCGTCATATCCGGCTTCATTACGGCGTCAGGTCTGATCATCGCGGCAAGTCAGTTGAAACACCTGCTGGGTGTCGGTGGCGGGGGGTACAATCTGATCGAGATTGCGAGGTCACTCTATTCTCAGCTAGGCGATGTAAACGTGTCGACGCTGATCATTGGTGTCACGTCCCTCGCATTCCTGTTTTGGGTGAGAAAGGGATTGAAACCACTTTTGGAAAGACTCGGGTTCGAATCCCGCTGGGCTGGAATGGTCGCCCGGACCGGTCCGGTGGCGGTTGTGATCGCCGGCATTGCTGTGGTCTCGGGGTTTCAGCTGGATCAGCACGGGGTGCGGATCGTGGGGACGATCCCAGTCGGTCTGCCCGAGTTCGCGTTGCCGCCGATGGATTTCGACCTTTGGCAAGCATTACTCGGATCCGCTGTGTTGCTGAGCGTTCTTGGATTCGTGGAATCTGTGTCTGTTGCGCAAACACTGGCCGCTAAACGCCGACAGCGAATCGATCCGGACCAAGAGTTGATCGGGCTTGGCGCGGCCAATCTTGCGGCGGGCGTTTCCAGCGGCTACCCGGTGACAGGCGGTTTCGCCCGCTCGGCCGTAAACTTCGACGCCGGCGCTGAAACACCGGCAGCGGGTGCCTTGACGGCGATCGGTATCGGACTGGCGGCGCTCTTTTTGACGCCGTATCTATATTTCTTGCCGCAAGCGGTTTTGGCCGCAACCATTATCGTTGCCGTCTCGACCCTAATGGACTTCAGTGCCATTCGACGGGCTTGGGTCTATTCGAAGCATGATTTCGCCGCGATGTCGGCCACGATCCTGGCGACGCTCCTGGTTGGTGTAGAACTGGGCGTAACCACCGGCGTTGTTTTGTCGATTCTCTTACATCTTTACAATACCAGCCGGCCGCATTTCGCTATTGTGGGGCAGGTGCCGGGCACCCAGCACTTCAGAAACATCGAACGGCACGATGTGGTAACGAGCGATTGCGCGCTCACCATCAGAGTTGACGAAAGCCTCTATTTCGCAAATGCGTGGTTTCTGGAAGACACCGTCTACGGGCTTATCGCGCAACGGCCGGGGCTTCAGCATCTGGTTTTGATGTGTCCTGCCGTAAACCACATTGACACAAGCGGTCTCGAAAGCTTGGAGGCGATAAATCAGCGGCTAAGAGATGCGGGCGTGACGTTACACCTCAGTGAAGTGAAGGGGCCGGTGATGGATCGTCTGAAACGTACGCATTTTTTGAAACACCTGACGGGTCAAGTCTTTCTGCACCAATACGAAGCGATGCAAGCATTGGATTCTCATTGTGCTGAGCAGGCAGTGGACAGCTAGAGCAAAAAGCTGCTCTAGCTGCCGGTGTGAGGCGTCCAATTATTCATAATCAGATCAGTTTCTTCTGCGGTGTTAAGTGCGTCGCCCGCCATGTTCGATTGCAGGAAAGTGTCCAGTAGCTTTACCTGATTTGCTGATGCTGTTTGAAAAGTTCCCGATTCCGGATTTCCTTGAGCGGGCACGCGAACGGCCAGCTCGATTTGCCAAGCACCGTCTTGTCGACAAGCAACCAGCACCATGCGCTGAGCTTTTTCGTCGATGGCCGCCTCTCTGCAAACCTGACCGGTTGTGGATACATAGGACAGGATTGGTTCGATCGTTTGCCCCTCGCTGATGACAACTTGCCGGGAACTCGCCACGGACTCGAACACGTGGTGCAGCGGTGTGTGCGGTTCCACAGTGCCCGCAAGTTGAATCGCGCCGCTTTGGGTCCCGGGCGTTCCTGTGGCGCCCACAAGGACGGCGGCAAGATAGCCCACAAACAAGGCAATCGTCGCTGCCATGGCTGTCGCCCAATTTCCGACCGAAACCGGCGCAGTAGGTCGCCCGGGGAATGAAATTACTTTGTCTTCCGAAGGGGAAGACGATTGGTTGTTCAGTGGATGCGCTTCCGGCGCGCGTAGCGAATCGATCAAATGTTGAGGGACGGGCTCGTCGGCAATCCCAGCATATGCTTGGTGCACAGCGTCATTGGCGTGCTGCAGTCTTGCGAGGCGGGCATCGAGCTCTTTGTCCGACAGCAGAGCGTCTTCGATACGGGTCATTTCTGACTCGGTCAGCTCCCCGTCAAGGTAAGCCGACAACATTTCGTCCGTAATGTTCATATCTGAAATACCAAATTCGAACGGCCAAATCAGTGCGTGGTCGGCGGAGCGTCCGCCAAATCACTTGGATGCTGTTTTGCCAAGGCAAGTCTGGTTCTCACCAAAGCAATTGGCAGATCCAGCGCTTTGGCTGTTTCGGGGATAAGCGAACGCTCAACGGTGACAATTTCGGAATCCGACAAATGTCCATCCATATACGCCGTCAAAACTTGCCGGTTGAGTTGATCTTCGTGCGTTCTTTCCATAGTGGGGTGCCCTTCTCTCAAACAGCGCTTTGCGGCGTGGCGATCAGCTCCGCCAAGGCGCTGCGTGCTCGCGACAGTCGGCTCATTACGGTTCCGATCGGGATTTCCAAGATTTGCGCCGTTTCCTTGTAGGAATATCCTTCGACGGCAACGAGTGTCATGACGGCGCGTTGATCCTCTGGAAGAGTCGCCATCGATCGGTTCACTTGATCGAAAAGCAGCCGATCCATCACCATTTTTTCGCCGTCGGTGACACCGGCTTCGGGGGCGTCTTCCAGCGGCGTCGCTGTACGGACTTTCCTTGATCGGATCTCATCAATCCACATGTTACGACTCACTCGGAATGCCCATCGGGCCAGTTCAACACCGTCGGGTGCAGGTTTTTCCAGAATTCGGCGGACGGTGGCTTGAACCAAATCGTCTGCATCATGCCTCGATCCTGTAAGCGCGACCCCAAATCGCCGCAGCCGCGGCAAAAGCTCGACCAGCTCGTCCTCCAATTCCCCCCTTTTACGCGTCATCTGTACACCTAACGTTCATGGTCGATGTTTTATTCCGACAAAATGTTAGGGCATATTGCCGGAATAAATCGCTGTCATAAACGTCTAATATCTGAAAAACTGATTAAATTTCAGCTAGTTATCACCAAGTGCGGGAGCGAGAAGGGCGTATCCGTTAACCATGACCAGAACCTTGATCATCCTATTGGCGACAGCGTCTCTGACGACCATGGCCACGGTTCTGGCTGAGGATCACCCGCTGTGGGTATCACCCGTATACGCACAAGACGACCCTGACGATGATCTGGATGACGATATCGATGACGACATTGAGGATGATGTCGAGGACGATATCGAAGACGATATTGAGGACGATATCCAAGATGACATCGAAAGCGACATCGAATCCAGCATCGAAGACGATATTGAAGATGACGTGGAAGATGATGTGGAAGACGACATCGAATCCGAAATTGAGGACGACGTTGAAGACGACATTGAAGATGATGTCGAAGATGACGTGGAAGACGATGTTGAGGACGACGTGGAAGACGACGTCGAAGATGATATCGATGATGACGCCGAAGACGAGTTTGATGATGATGCGGGAGACGACGATGAGTTCGAAACCGACAGAGACTCCGACGAGGCCCAGCTAGACAGAGCCGAATTGGGAACATTCGCGATCGGTCTTGATGATGATGCCCAGGAAATACGGGCAAACGAGCGCGTGCTCCTGTTAGAGCCCGAGGTAGTTGCCGAACTCGAAGGCAGAGGTTTTCAGCCAATCGAGCAAAACACACTTGACGGTCTTGACCTTGTTTTAGTTCGTATTGAAGTGCCGGACGATTTCGACGTGGAGCAAGAAGTTGCGGCGGCGCTACGCCAGTTGGATCCGAACGCCGAAGTGGATTTCAACCACATCTACCGCCCGCAACTTATCGCACCTGCCCATGCAAATCCCGGATACCTGCCGAGCGCATTTGCGGAAGAGGATTCGGCTTGGAAACGCCAGCGTCGGTCGGCGCGCGGCGACATTGGCTTGGTCGATACACTCATCGACACCACCCATCCGTCGCTTCGAGGAAGCAGGATTGTGCAGCGGGATTTTGTGAGTGAACCGGGCGCGCGGTCTCGCGCCCATGGCACCGCCGTGGCTTCAATTCTGGTTGGCAGCGGTGAGGGGTACCAAGGCATCCTACCCAATGCCGGGTTGGTGGCCGCGTCAGTCTTTCTTCGCCATTCGAGCGCGGGGGATACTGCGTCGACAGATAGCCTTGTGCGGGCGGTAGATTGGATGGTCACCAGCAGGGTTCGGGTGGTCAATATGAGCTTGGCGGGGCCGCCAAATCGTGTTCTTGGGGCTGCACTAGCACAGGCCGCGCGTCGTGGGATCATCTTTGTGGCTGCCGCCGGTAATGATGGTCCGAATGCACAACCTAGGTATCCGGCGGCCGATCCCAATGTGGTTGCCGTTACGGCTGTTGACCGGAATAACCGTGTTTATCGGCTGGCTGTCCGCGGACCTCATATCGATTTTGCAGCGCCGGGAGTCGATATTTTATCCGCTAACACATCGGGTGGCATGTATGGCGAGTCCGGTACGTCTATGGCCGCACCATTTGCGGCGGCTGTGGTGTTTGTACGATGTAGGCGCGGCACCTGTGGGGATGCTCGTCAGGTCGTGAACACGCTGGCCGGCGGTGCCATCGATCTTGGCCCAAGTGGATTTGATCCGACTTACGGTCACGGACTCATCCAACCGTGACCGTGCGCCGGACTAAACACGAGATCTAGGGCATGATCATTTTTCACGGAAACATGATCATGCCTACGATTCACCGTTGGTCGCGCGATCGGACGGTTAACCGGATTCCATCCCGGATCAGGCTACAACCTGATCGCGCTCTAAGGTACGTTTAGAGTTCGCCGCCAATTCGAAACGTTACGACACTTTGATTGAAGTCGACGGACGGCAGGTTCGAGTTGAAGATGTCGTAGTTGTATTCCAATTCAGCGTAGAAAATGTCGTTCAGCGGGATCTCCACCGACGCGTCGAATTTGTGCCGCTCGTCATCCCGAATGGCGCCGATTGAAGGGGTGATCGAATCGTAGTTGCGGTTCTCGTAGCGCCATCCTGCCCGAAATTTGGCTCGGCGATCACCCAGCGGAAAGCGCTGAATGACGCGGAGCTTGGTGTTGTGCGCTGTGAAGTCGAACTCTGGCCCGACGGCGTCCTCCGACTCATAGCGGTATCCCAAAATGAAGTAAGTCGTGAGGCCGTTGAGGAAGTAAAAGACTTCACCGTTGATGGCGTTTACGTCAGAATCTCGGTCGGCGACACCCACGAAGTTCTTGTCGGTATAGATGTAAGAGCCGCGCAAATATGCCGTTCGATCACCGACATAAGTGGACACATATGGAGACACCCGATTAATTGTCAAAAAACCGTCGCCGCCTAACCTGGAGTGGATGAATTGGTAGGACGCTCCAACATCTACATCTCCAAAATCATGTGATAGTTCAAGGGAGCCACGGTGTGTCTGTGTATTGAAATCGGTGAAATCGAATTGAATGTCCTGGCCAAAATCATAGCCAATTTCAAGGGACGTATCTGGGGCAATTTCAGTTTCGTATTCGATGCCAAGGTCTAGGAGTGCAGCAAAATCACCTTCGGCCGTCGACGTATCAACTTCGACAACCGACACATTCGTGTCGTATTCGATCCCGGTGCTAAAGTCGATGGAGAAGGGGCTTTCCTTCACGCGATCGGCAAAGTTTAGGTCTTCCTTATCACGCACGGTGTCCTGAGCCGCAACCTGAGTTATGGCCAGAACGGTTGCGCCGGCAAGCGTGACAAACAATTTCGTTTTCATTGGTATCCCCAGGGTATGTTTTGGATGTGTTCCGGCGGCCCCGGTTGATGCATGGGCCGCCGTAACATGTAGGCGGTGGTTGTGCGGCTAGCTAGTCTTCGCCACGATCATCATCAATGTCATCTTCGACATCGTCGTCGATTTCATCTTGGATCTCGTCGTCAGTTTCATCATCGATGTCGTCTTCGATTTCGTCGTCAACCTCGTCTTCGATTTCATCATCGATGTCATCGTCGATTTCGTCGTCAACCTCGTCTTCGATTTCATCATCAATGTCATCGTCGATATCGTCATCGATGTCATCGTCGATATCGTCATCGATGTCGTCGTCCACGTCGTCATCGACGTCATCGTCCACGTCGTCGCGAACATCATCGTCCACGTCGTCGCCGAACTGGGCAAGGACAATTGGCGTGTCTTGTGTGAATATGTCCTGTATCCCGGACGGAGTTGCCGATCTTTCGGTAATGGGATTGGCGGCATAAGCAGTCATCTGCCATCCCATCAAAGCGCTTACCGCCAAAACAGAACATGACATCTTCAAATTCGACATAACCGATCTCTCCTATGAAATGGGTGGCAATTGCTTCAAATGGCCTGGGATTGTCGCGACTGGTCGACAATCTTGTACCCGCGGCCTCGAATGGTTTTTAAAACGCTTCCGTCACGATCCGCATCTATCTTCTTTCGCAGCTTGCCGATATACACATCGACAATGTTGGTTAGGGGGTCGACATTCGTTCCCCAGACATTACTCAAGATCCTCTCTCTACTGAATACTTTTCCAGGTGAGCGCATCAGTAGTTCAAGAATTGCCAGCTCCTTGGCGGTCAGCTCGATCATCTCGTTTGCGCGATAGACATCCAGTGTTTCAAGATTCAAACTCAAGTCGCCGACTTGAACGATTTCCCGCGGCTGTTCGAAGCGTGCCGCTCGCCTGAGTTGGGCCTCGATGCGTGCCAGTAACTCGTCAAAGGCGAACGGCTTAGGGAGGTAATCGTCGGCACCGAGGCGCAATCCCTCGATACGGTCTTCCAGAGTATCCATGGCCGTCAGCATAATGATCGGTGTAAAAACGCCCGATTTTCTAAGTTCCTGACACACGTCCAAACCATGCATCTCGGGCAACATAAGGTCCAAGATGATCAGGTCATAACTGGTCGCCAGCGCCATATCGTGCCCGAGCAGACCGTTCTCTGCATGGTCCACCCCGTACCCTTCCGCTTTGAGACCTCGGATCAGGAAGTCCGCGACGCGTGTATCGTCTTCCACCACCAGCAACGACATACCTATTTCCCAGTGCAATTTTTTGTTTGATTCCCTTAGAAAAAAGCTGTGGGCTTGGATCTTTAGGTCTCTTCGTTAATAAATTCAGTTTGAGCGTTATTTTGCGGCGTGGGATGATGCGGATTGCCAAGAACACCGTACTGGTGGAGGCCAATGAACCGGCTCTTAAACCAATCCGACATCATCTTCTGCCTGTCTATTAAACGTTTTTGGCTATCGCCTTATTCCAACGAAGCGGCCTATTTCGAGCCGATTTTTGGTATGTCAGGCGACCGACTGAATTTGCCCTTCCCTTGGTAGTGTCACCGTCACTGTGGCACCTTCGCCGAGCGTGCTCATTATGCCGATGGTGCCTTGGTGCGAGTCGATAATGGCCTTGGCAACCGGTAATCCAAGTCCGGTTCCATCCGTATGCCCCGAAGCATTACCGCCGCGGTAGTAGCGATCGAAAATGTGCTCAAGATCCTCCTGAGCAATCCCAATCCCGTTGTCTTCGACCGTAACGACGATTCCATGTGCGCCGCGCTGGGTGGTGATCCGCACCCTGCCGCACTCCGACGAATATCGGATGGCGTTGTCCAGCAAAACATTGAACACCTGTCGAAGGCGCCGGCGATCGCCCACGACGACCAAATGGTCATCGGCAAGATCGCATTCGATTTCGATTTGCTTAGGCTGCGCCGCACTGTCGAAATCGTGGGCGACGTTCTTCAGAAGCTCATTAAGGGCGACTGACGTAGTATCCAAACGTGGTTGGCCAGCATTTGCCCGCGCCATAAACAAAAGGTCGTCCACCAACTGCGCGGTATGTTCCGCCTGACCGACGACACGTTTCAGACTGGCACGATAGTCTTCAATGGTTTTGTCGTTACCACGAAGGGCAATTTCGGCTTCACCGCGGATAACCGTGAGCGGTGTGCGCAACTCATGACTGATGTCCGCAAAGAACCGCCGTCTCAATCGATCTGCGTCGCCCAAGCTTCTGTTCGCGGTCTCAAGTTCTTTGGTGCGTTCCTGGACAATTTGTTCCAAAGAATCGTTGGTCTTAAGAAGATGGGCGCGGTTCTTGCTCAGTTCTTCGGCCATTTGGTTGAAGGCCAGCCCCAGTTGGTCGAGCTCCGGGTCGCCCAGCCGTGCGATACGGTGACCCATCTTGCCTTTCGTGAGGGACGTTGCACCCGTGTGAAGCTGAGAAAAAGCGCTGTTAAATCCGCGTGTAAGAAGAATTAGCATCAACACAGCCACCGGCAGCGCGATCACTGCGTTTGCTGTGGTGAGTAGCTCCAGAAACACGGCCAAACGTTGTGCCGCGTCATCCGTGCGCTGCACTTCGCCGCGTTCGTCTTCCAAGATGTCCTCAATATGTGCCATGAAGTCCCGGTCAAACCTCATGGAAATTCCTTCTAACCGGTCATTTTTCTCGATGGCTGAAAGGCTGGGAGCATCTTTCTCGAATCGCTCTACAGCATTAAACAGACCGGTAAGCCCGCCTTCGATCTGAATCAGGCTTAGTAATTCCTCAGCCTCTTCTTCTGCTTCCGCCGTTCGAATACCAACAAGCGGTACTTCTATGCGTGTCAGATCGCGGAGTTTTATCAAGTCGGCGCGGATGGCAGCCGTCAGCTCGCGGTTTAGGGTTTCGTCTGAGGGGCGGTCGGTCAAGGCGTCCTGATACAGATTTCGGAGCAGCCAGTTCGACTTTTTCGTCACCGCTAAATAGAGCTGTAATTGTTCGTGAGCAATCCGGCTTCGGTCGAGATGATAGATCGAGCGTTCAGTGCCGATGAAAGAAATGGCGGTGCCGATCGCAATCACAATCATAAAAAACAAGAAGGCGATGCTCAGCCGTGTGCGGAACCCAATCTTACCGAACGGATAAGCGAAATTAGCGAGGAATCTGCGGTCTTTAAGCGTCACGAGCGGTTTTCCACTAGCCTCAAGGGTCGAACTAAGGGGCGCTCTGATAACGGTTGTGCCGCAGGTTTTATTTCAATCGCTGTCCCATTGAGATCCCAAATCTGATCAGCTTTCGATAGTAAGTCGGGTGATTGTGTTGCCAAAAGGATCGTTTGCTGCCGGGCGTTAAGCAGATCTTGCAGAGTCTTGAGCCCATCCCCATCGAGGGACGCTTCCGGTTCGTCAAGAACAAGAAGGCGCGGACGTCCTGCAATGGCTCTCGCAAGCATAATGCGAGCGCGCCATCCTGCGGATAGTTCACTTCCACCTTCGGTGATCTGGGTCTCGAGGCCTTTGGGTAGGGAGTCTAGCAATGGGGCTAGTCCGGTCGCACGAATGAGTTCGGCAAGGTCCCTCTCGCTCACGCCTCTAGCCCCATACAAAATGTTTCGGCGGATAGAGCCCCGCAGCAACGGCAGATCCGTTGAATAAACGCCAATGGCTTTCCGCAAGTGCTGACGTCGAGTCTTCCGATAGTCGCAGCCGTCAAGGTGAATAGATCCGCTATCTAAACTTGCGAGTGCCGCGCTGGCGCGGAGCAAAACACTTTTTCCAACGCCGTTGGGGCCAGTGATGGCGACGACCGTGAAGGCGGGTACTTTTGCGCTAAACCCCGTCAACAAACCATCTATGGAAACACTCTTAAATGAGAGTTTTCCGTTTCCCTCGCGCAGCGGCGTCCCCCTTCGCGGCGCGGTGTTTAATTGCGGAATCGACAGAAGGTTGCCGAGCTTTTCCCTCGCGACAGAAAAACTCCGCCACCGATCAAACACGGATGCGAGTTCACGTAATGGTGCGACGATTAAGCTGAGAGCCGTGAGGAGGGCGATGATAGCACCCGGGGTGGCATTGCCGCTATTGATCTCAAGGACACCTAGGACAATGATAACGGACATGGCCACCGCTGCGGTACAATCCGGGATTCCGGTTGCGAGCGCTGTGTGGCGGCGCCGGGCGACACTTGCCTGGATCAGGTTTTCAGACCGGTGGGATAGTCGCCGTCCTTCGCGCCGATTTTGGCCATAAGCAGCCACTACAGGGGCGTTAGTCAGTTTTTCGCCGAACTCACCAGCCATTCTACCGCGATTGAGGCGGGCGTCCGCATGACGCTGCTTGAGCGATTGCCGCAACAAGAAAATCGCCAGGAATCCCATAACCAATATCAGCAATACGATTGACATGATTTTGGGGTGTATGCTGATCAAAACAGCACTGACAAAAGGAACAACGATTGCAGCGACGGTAACTTGCGACAGCCCGTCAGCGATCCAATTTCGGACCGCCCCAAGATCGCCGACGAAGCGTACCATTAGGTGTCCGCGCCGTTTGCGGCGAAACGCGCCATAGTCTGAATTGATAACTCGCGAAAAAATTCGACGCCGAAGCTCGGCGATATACTTCTGAGCGAAAGCTTCAGCAGCTCCTCTTTCGATTACCCGTAGTGCGTAGATGGCAATGCCCGCGATAATGAATCCGGCACCCGCTAGAAGGGCTTCACCAGTGGAAGGACCTTGCGTGTTACGCAGCAACGCATCGAAAGTATGTCGAATGAGCAACGCAATGGCGCCTGCGGCGATGGCCTGACCGACGCCGCAGAAAATCACCATTGCGAAGTGCCGGCGCCGACCTGGCGCCAACAGGGGGGGCCAATGCGTCACGCCGCAATCGACCGCTCGAGCGCCTCTCTTAGCTGCGTGTCTACGGCCGCAAGACCATGGTTTTCGAGGAGCTCTTTCAGTGCCAAGCCTCGTTTTAGGTCCTTGGGCGTTAACATTGGCACGGAAATATGGGCGGTCACTTCTTGGCTGCCCAATGGCGAACTGGAGATGACCCCGCTGGCGCCCATAACGTTGAGGCCGGCATTGGTGAGCGTGTGCACGCCGCTAATCGTCCCCATCGCGTCGGTACCTGCAAAGAAAGTTGCGTCGACCAGACTTCTAAACGAGGGACACCGCGCCAATTGTGCAGTTTCTTTCTGCAGGATGCCGTCGGCGATTTCCACAACGATCGCCGTGGCACCGTCGGATGTTAGATGGCCGATCAGGCCCGCAACAATTTCTCTTAACTCGTCGGCACTGGCGCCAACGGTAGTTGGATAGCCGAAATCTGTGAAGTCGAGTACCTTGATCGCACCTGCGTCGAGCATTTTGAAATAGTCGCCGAATGCGCCGGTGCCAGTTGCTTTGCACGCTCCGACTTTGAAACCGTTCTTGGTCAAACCGTGTACCAGAGCCGCGGCCGTGGTTGTTTTGCCGGCGTTCATCGACGATCCGAACACCGCAAATACCGGACCTTTCGGAGAAGGCTCTTTTGCCGCCAATGCAAAGTCGCGAATATTCAATACCTTACCGGAGGCGTCGCCAAGGAGGCCATGAACTTTGAGGCGTGTGGGTTTCTTCATGTTGGAATGGCTTCGGGTTACGATGCCGGCAATCCCTCCCGCCGCAACCAGATGGCAGGTGCCATCTTCTATGCGTGGTTCGCTTTCAAACTGATCCGGCGCGTAACGGGCACCCAGGCACACTGCGATGAAATCGCCAGGGTAGATTTCGGCCCGGCGGCCAGCCGCTAGCTGCACACCGCTATGCTGTCCGATTGACTGAACCTCAGCACAAATCAAATCACCGGGGCGGCCCATGTCTGTATTCGGGATAATCCGGCTTGCAACCGTCCGATCCACATTACGTGTCGTAAACGCCCATTTCATCTGTGGCAGGGCCATACTTTGACTCAGCGACATTTTCGCAAATCCTTTCGCTTTTGGTTAAGCGTTCGTTACGGCCTCCATTGCCCAGTGACCACAAACGTATTGAGGTGCAATGAAGTGGTCCTGACGGGAAAATGAAGGCTGAATAAACCCGATATGAAATTCGCCTGATCCCGGCTAACACTGGGTTGCAGGGCGTTTCACGCAAGCGCTATTAGGGTTGATTGGTGGGTAGAAAAAGGCCCGAGCGGCGCAAGGCCGATAAGCAAGTGTTTGCCGGGCGGGTCAAACCACTAGGAGAGTCGAGCTGATGCCAAGGGCTTTCAGTTCGTTGCGAATCTCATCCCCATAGGTGGCATTCATCAAAAAGATGACATCCGGTTGGATATCTGACAGCGCTGACGGGGGAACTATTTTCTGACCGGTTCCAGGAATGAACTTACCATGTTTGCGTGGACTGATATCGACAGCATATCCCAAGTGCTCAAGCGTTGTGTCACCCTGGGTGAGGTTGAGAAATGTAACGCCTTTGGAGCCTGCTCCCCAAATGACGGCGCGCTGGTTTTTGTGGGCCAAACGTTGGCGTTCTTCCATCCAGTGTTGTTTCTTTTCGCGAAAACGGTCGCCGAAACTACGCGCCATTCGGGTAACATCGGCTAGTGTTTCCGGTTGTGCCATGTCGAACGGCGTATGCGTGTCGTTATGTTTAGAGCAGTCTAGGTCGATCGAGAGGAACTGACCGTCATAACAGGTGGCGACGCGCAAAACGCCAAAATCTGATTTGGCCATAAGGTCCATCAATGACCCGGCCCAATAATAGGAACAGTGCTCATAAATAAGATCCCAGATACCGAGATCGCGGAGCGTAAAGAGCCCGTTGGGGACCTCGATATAAAGCTTCGCGTCTGTGCGCTGAGATAGCGCTTTCTGGATCATCTGCAAGAATTCATCCGGCTTCGGAATATGCTCCAGCACATGCCGGCAGCACAGTAGATCCGTTGGCAGGTGGGCGTGGTCTTCGCCGAAATTCGCTGTGGAAAATGTCACAAATTCGGGCGTTTTCGTTCTTTTGGGGTCGAAGCTTTGATCAAATCCGTAGCCTCGGTTTCCCCCCCGCTGACAAATCTCAATTAAGAACTCACCTTGGCCGCAACCGATTTCCACCACTGTTTTCTCTCGCAATCCGTAGCTTGCGATCAGCCGTTCCGCGAGTGCGCCAACGAACTCACGAAAGTGCGGGGAGTAATGAAGAGACGTCTCATAGTTTTCGTCGTATGCGATGACGGAAGGATCGAAGCGGCTGTTGAACGCATGGCCGCAGTCTCGACAGAATGTGAAGTCGATGTCGCCAGTCGGTGCCTGAAGCGCACTATCGACGTCTTGGCAGAGCCGATTGCATAGGACGGGCACATTTCTCATCTCTAGTAAGAGTTCGGTGCTCTCCGAGGCGCAGACTGGGCACACCGTCTTGTTGTCGTCGATAGAGCTTAGCGCTGATCCAGCTTCGACGGGCGTCACGGCGTCGTGTCCACAAGGCGCGGCATGTATTCCGTAATGGGAAGCAGTTCTGCATTAATGTGCAAGCGGCTGAGCTCGCGTCTGATTTCATCCATATAGATTGGATTCATGACAATGATTAAGCCGGGATTCAGTCCGGCAAGTTCTTCAGGGCCAATAACGGGATGCCCCGTGCCCGGCAGGAACGTGTTCCATTTGTGAGGATTGATGTCGACGGCCGCCGATACGTTATCGCCAACGTCGACCGTTGTAACAAATGAGACCGCTTTCGATCCACCACCCCAAAGGACAGCCTTCTGACCGCCGGCGGCAAGCGCTTCGAGGCGTCTTCTCCAGGCAGTTTTGAAGCGTGTCACATTTTCGTTGAATTGGCGGACTCGATTCCCGTTGAGCTCTGAATTTGATGACTTATCAAACGGAGTTGATGTGCTCACGGTGGCTTCGACCACCAAATACTGATCGTCGTAGGCCGGGTAGATATCGGTGACGGAAAATCCGGCTCCGGTCATCAAGGCGCCGAGTGATGTGGGCGTGAAATATGAGCAGTGCTCGTAATAGACATCCCAAAAAGCTGTCTCGTCCAGAATGTAGCCTGCATTTGGGATCATGAAGAACAGCGCGGCGTCAGGGTTGTTTCCGATGGCGCGGCGAATATTGCGCATGAAGTCGAGCGTGTCCGGAATATGCTCGAGGGTCATCTTGCAGCAGAACAGATCCGCCCGGGTATCGATATATTTTTTACCGTAGAAGTCGGCGATGAATGTGGCGTTGTCACTGCGGTTGACATCTTTCCGCGACGCGTCGAAGGCCGGATCGAAACCCAGACCTTCATTGGGCCCCAGATCACATAGCAGCGAAAGAAACTCTCCCTGTCCGCAGCCAATCTCGACGACTCGTTTTCCGCGTAATGCGAACCGTTCGATAACATGCTCCGCAAGCTGACGGTGAAATGCGTTGAAGGTTTCCGAGTAGGCTTGGGTTGCTTCGTAACCAAGGCCATAAGCTTCTAACGCCGGATCGAATCGCGTATTCCAAATGAAGTCGCATGATGGACAATGCGCAAGCAGAATATCGCCTTTTTGGAAGTTTCGCGCGTCAGCGGCGTCGCTGAACAGCAGCACACTGTGGGTTGGCACGCCGTTGACGTGGTAGAATGTCGAAGCACCTGCGCCCTCACAATTGGGACAGTGAAGTTCTTTCGTTATCGGATGCGTCGGGGACATGGTGCATCAAAACCTTATGCCACGATTTGCGGGGTGGGGAGGGGCACGATGAACTTGCCGCCACGCTGCCGAAACTCTTCTTGTTGCGACATGATTTCATCCGCGAAGTTCCAGGCCAGGATAAGAAGGTAATCGGGGCGATCTTGCGAGATGCGTTCCGGGTCGCAAATCGACAATCCATTACCGCTCATATACCGGCCTTGTTTGAATGGATTCTTGTCGGCGATGAATTTGAGGTGTTGATGATCGATGCCGCAATAGCTCATGAGCGTGTTCGCTTTCGCAGCCGCGCCATAGCCGGCAATGGTTTTGTTGTCGGCGCACACATCGGACAGCAAAGACATCAGTGCCGCACGCAAGGTCGCGACTTCATCTCCAAACTTCGTGTAATAACTCGACCGATCCACCCCTAGCTCTCGTTCACTGTTAAGGAGGCGCGTGACGCTCTCGTCCCGGGCATCGTACGGTTCAACGAACAATCGGAGCGACCCGCCGTGGATGGGTGTGCGCTGCACTCGATTGAGAAACAGACCATGGCGCTGGAATAGGACGGTGAGGGCGGTCACAGAGAAATAACAAAGGTGCTGGTGATAGATCGTGTCGAATTCCAGGTGATTGATGAGGTCGACAAGATATGGAGCTTCGATCACGGCAACGCCATTGTCTTTGAGGACAGAGCGTATGCCTGCAACGAAGCCGTTCAAATCTGCTACATGGGCCAGTACGTTGTTGGCAAGAAAAACATCTGCTGTCTGATCGCCTTCTCGGAGCGCTTCTGCAAGCTTGCGAGAGAAGAATGTCTTATGCGTAGGAATGCCGTGAGCAATCGCTCTATTGGCGGGTCCCTCTGCCGGATCAATACCCAAAACCGGAATACCTGCCTCTTTGAAGTGTCTAAGCATGTAGCCATCATTGCTGGCTGCTTCGACAACCAGACTGTCCGGCCCCAGCATACGCTCATTCATAATTGACGATGCACTGGCGCCGAAGTGGTTCATGAGCGTAGGCGACACCGAGGAATAATAAGGATAGTCGTTGCAGAACAAGACATCGGGGGCAACGGTCGCAGTGATTTGCACTAAACTACAGTCTTCGCAGAAAACCAGGTCTAGCGGTGCATGCGGTTCCGGTGAGTTCAACGTTTGCTCCGTAAGCAAACGATCTGCAAGGGGCGTTGCGCCAAGGCCCAAAATATGTGCGAGCCGTTTGCCACCACAGGAACGACAAGCGGAAATGATCTCTAGTGGAGGTTCGACGGTCTCACGCATGACAAGCTTCCGCCTCACGGAGCCGCAGGTCATCCCCGATCTTACCGGTTTCTATCGCATTACGGAGGTATTTGATGCGGCTAAAGGTGGGGCCTTCAAACGCTTCGAGAGTCAGGCCTTCCGTCCTATAAGTATCATAGAGTTCGGAGATCCCTTTGTGTGCCGTCCAATTCGCAGCGAAGTTGGGTAAGACACGAACGATTTTCGAGCAGTCGACCCGGTAGTTGCGCGTGTCGGGACCGGCATCGGGGGCGAAGCCGACCTCACAATTGGGCACGATCCGGGCAACCTGATCGGCAATCTCACGAATACGAAAATTCTCGTCGTTCCGGCCGACATTGAAGGCTTCGTTGTGGACCACATCGCGCGGCGCCTCAAGCGTTGCGATGAATGCCCGCGAGATATCTGCAATGTGGACGATCGGCCGCCATGGCGTACCGTCACTCTTGAGATAGACTTTTTGGGTGCTATAGGCCCATGCCGTCAAGTTGTTGACCACGAGGTCGAACCGTAGGCGCGGTGATACCCCATAGGCGGTCGCATTTCTGAGATAGGTCGGCGAAAACGCCTCGTCAGCAAGCTGGGCAAGTTCCTGCTCTGCGAGCACCTTCGATTTGCCATAGGGCGTTACCGGGTTGAATGCGCTTTGCTCGTCTAGAAACTCGTCTCCGGCGGCCCCATAGGTGCTACAGGAGGAGGAAAAAATAAACCGGCTGACGCCCGCCGCTTTTGCATATTTGGCGAGTTTCACTGTCGCCCGGTAATTGATGTCGAGGGTGAGTTCCGGATTGAGGTCACCCAGCGGGTCGTTTGACAGCCCGGCCAAGTGAAGGACTGCATCAAACCCACTAACGTCAGACGGTTCGATGTCCCGGACGTCTTTGGCGATGCACGGGATGTCGCTCGCCTGCCCCGTATATATGCAGGGTTCGAAAAGGCCGCTATCCAGTCCAACGACGTCGTGCCCGGACTTAACAAGCATCGGCGCGAGAACCGATCCGATGTACCCTTGGTGGCCTGTGAGAAGCACACGCATATTGGCCGGTCCCTTTTTAGTTGCGAGGAAGGTCAGTTATCCGCGATTCAGGTTGCGCTCATGTAAAGGCGCGCTCTCTTCTTTTCGGGGCCTGGTCATTTCGGCGCAAAACGCCGAATGGCCAATCCCAACCGGATGGCACCTACCAGAACAATAGCTCTGTTAACTCAGGCGCTTATTCCAGCAACAAGGCACGTAGCGTGTTAGCCCCATCCGTAGAGGCGAATACAGACGCTAAAGCAACGAATCCGACCAAAATCACATATTCAATAACATTGGCACCGCTTTGGTCTTTGGCAAAACGAAAAGCTAATCTGCCCATGGCAAATCCCCAATCTGACACCCAATTGATATTCACGTTTCTTTTGTGTGTCAGTTTGAAGCATTTTCTGTGCCATATTATTCCGGCGCCGATCGGCTTACTCACGTCCTATTCCGGGACACTCCGCAGGGCCTGACGCCCGCCGTACAAATTTGAAACAAAATTGATCCAAATTGGAACTAGGCGCGCGGGTCCACTAAAATTTTGACTTCTTCCGGGTCAGTCGCCAGCCTGGCAAAAGCGTCGTCGATCCCACTCATGGACACGGTGGAAGTGTGGAGTGGTTCCAGTTTCAGACGCTGGTCTTCAACAAGCCCTTGGGCCACATCGAATTCCTCGCGTAAACAACCGAGCGAGGCAACGAGCTGCACCTCCTTGATGAGCCAGTTGGCGGCGTCGATTTCGGCGGGCAGGCTTGGGAAACCGACCAAAGAAACCACACCGCCGCGCCGTGTCAGTTCTACGGATTGGTTAATCGTTTGGGGAATGCCGGCACATTCAAAAACCACATCGGCGCCGTCTTTGCCCACATGCTGTTGTACTCTCTCGACCGCATCTTCCGACTTTGGATCAATCATAAGGTCTGCACCGAGTTGAGCCCCAAGGGAACGCCGTGAGGTTTGGGGTTCGATTAAGACGACCGTTCCGGCCCCCGCGGCACGCGCGCATTGCAGGGTCAGAAGGCCGATAGGCCCGGCACCTACCACCACGACGCTGTCGCCGAGGCGCATGTCGGTGCGCCACACCGCATGGACCGCGACAGTTGCGGGTTCCAGCAACGAGGCTTCCACATCGCTCAGTTTCGGTTGAACTTGGTATAGTCTCGACGCATCGATTGCGATCGATGGCGCGAAGCCGCCATGAGTGGCCGCCAAGGGACCGACGCCGACCATCCCGGCGAATGCGGTTTCGCAGTAAGTCGTTTCACCCCTCCGACAGGGGGCACATTGCCCGCAGGCGCTGGCAACGCCGATGGCGACCCTGTCGCCTTCTTTTACGTGCGTCACGTCCTGGCCGAGAGCAC
The DNA here is from genome assembly GCA_028279895.1 of Alphaproteobacteria bacterium. GTDB lineage: Bacteria > Pseudomonadota > Alphaproteobacteria > JANQMY01 > JANQMY01 > JANQMY01. Next base: position 14,139 of record JANQMY010000410.1, on the reverse strand, counting down.
GCACATTGCCCGTCCATTCGTGGCCGCAGATGGCGGGATTGTAGGGCTCTCCTGATTGATACGCATGCAAATCAGTTCCGCAGATCCCGCAATAGGAAATGTCAACCACCGCCCGACCGGGACTGGGGGCGGGCTCCGGCATTTCAACCAACTCCAGCTTGTTCTTGCCGGTGACAAGAGCCGCTTCCATCTAATGCTCCTGCTCTTTGTTTGTTTGCGCATTACGAACGATCCCTCTCCATGGGTCAAGATTCGCGCATCCTAGGAACACCGCTTTAGGAAAAAAATAGGTTGAGCCCAAGTGCCTTAGCGCTCTATTTTGCGTCCGTAAGCCCGGATTCTATGGTAAAGAATCAGCGTATTCATTGCCGCGGCAAGAAAAGGAGCGCAAAGCATGAGCGACAACAATCAGGACGATAGCTCGCAAGAGCGGATCACTGTGCTTGCCAAGGAGTTTCTTCCCGCAGCTATGGAGTATCATCGCCGAAATATGGGCGAAAAGGGCTACGAACTCGAAGGCCGCATTACCCAGCGCCGGTTCATGATGATTGAAGGCATGGGGGCCCCGACCGATCTGTTCGAGGGTGAGGTGTTCTACGCAGCAACCTTTGTGAAGAAGGGCACGGGCACCAGCCAGGCGTAAGTCTGGGCGTTTTCGGTATTCTTAGGTCTCCATTCGCGTTCGGTCATGTCCTGACAGGGGTGTGATCGGCGCTTTTCTGCGCGTCCAGGCAGCTGTCAATAGGGAGCACATATGGCGTCCTACCAATATGTTTATGTCATGCAAGACCTGTCTAAGACCTTCACCGGCGGCAAGCAGGTCTTGAAGAATATCCGCTTGTCGTTTTTTCCCGGGGCAAAAATCGGGGTTATTGGCGTCAACGGAGCCGGTAAATCGACGCTTCTCAAAATCATGGCCGGCATCGATACGGAGTTTCAAGGGGAAGCTTGGGCGGCCGATGGCATAAAGGTCGGCTATTTGGCGCAAGAGCCCGAACTTGATCCGTCCAAGGACGTTTTGGGTAATGTCATGGAGGGGCTTGCGGAAACGAAAGCGTTGCTCGACGAGTTTGAAGCCATCTCTGCGAAGTTTGCCGAACCGATGGACGATGACGAGATGAACGCTTTGATCGCCCAACAGGCCGAGATTCAAGAAAAGATTGATGCGGCGGATGCCTGGGATTTATCCAACCGTGTTGAAATGGCGATGGATGCCCTGCGCTGCCCCGCTGGAGACGCAGATGTTGAAAAGCTCTCGGGCGGTGAACGCCGCCGTGTCGCGTTATGCCGATTGTTGCTGGAAAAGCCGGACATGCTTCTTCTGGATGAGCCGACAAACCATCTTGATGCCGAATCGGTCGCATGGCTGGAGCAATACTTGAAAGACTATAGCGGGACCGTGATGTTGATCACTCACGACCGGTACTTTCTGGACAACGTTACCGGATGGATTCTGGAGCTTGATCGCGGACAAGGGATCCCGTGGGAAGGCAACTATTCAAGCTGGTTGGAGCAAAAGCAAAAGCGCCTTGCGCAGGAAGGGTCCAAAGAAGAAGCGCGGCAGCGTACGTTGTCGCGGGAGTTGGACTGGATTCGCTCAAGCCCTCGAGCTCGCCAAGCAAAGAGCAAAGCGCGTATTCGCGCGTATGAGGAGTTGCTCGCCCAATCCAATGAAGCGGGGCCTGGAACGGCACAGATCGTTGTTCCGGCCGGCCCGCGGCTGGGTGATCTGGTTGTTGAAGCCGACCACCTTACCAAAGGGTTCGGCGACAAACTTCTCATCGACGATCTTTCCTTCAAACTGCCGCCGGGCGGCATAGTCGGCGTCATCGGTCCGAACGGTGCCGGCAAGACGACTTTGTTCCGAATGCTCACCGGACAGGAGACGCCAGACGACGGGACGTTGCGCTGCGGCGAGACCGTCGTGATGGGGTATGTGGATCAGAGCCGCGATTCTCTGACAAGTACCAACACGGTTTGGGAGGAGATTTCGGACGGATTGGATGTGCTCACCCTTGGCAAGCGCGACGTCCAGAGTCGTGCTTATGTGAGTGCCTTCAACTTCAAGGGGTCCGACCAGCAGAAGAAGGTTGGGCAGCTATCCGGCGGCGAACGCAATCGCGTGCATTTGGCAAAAATGCTTAAGTCCGGCGCCAATTTGTTGCTGCTTGACGAGCCAACCAATGATCTGGACGTCGACACGTTACGTGCGTTGGAAGATGCCTTAAGTGACTTTGCCGGATGCGCCGTTGTGATCAGCCACGACCGTTGGTTTCTCGACAGGATTGCGACCCACATTCTCGCGTTCGAAGGCGACAGCCGGGTGGTGTGGTTCGAGGGGAACTATCAGGACTATGAAGCTGATTATCGGCGCCGATTCGGTACCGAGGCGGATCGGCCCCACCGTATCAAATACAAGAAGTTTGAGCGCTAGGTCCGCTGAATTTCTTCTTTGAGATAGTCGATTAACGCACTTACCTGACGGTTGTTGTTGTTAATGAATGACGTGAATTGCTCACGCTGTTCGATCGCCATCCAAATACCTTCAACTTGTACGTCAACGATCTTGTAGCCCTGGCCGCTGTTAAAGACCCGCCAGTTTACCCGGAAGTCGGAATCACCCGACTTAATCTTGGATTCGACGACGACTTCCTTGTCGCTGATGGCGGATGCGCCCGAGATCTCGAACGTTTCGCCTGAATACTGCCCCAAACGTGCGGCATAAATGTTGACGACATACTCGCGGAACAATGCTTGATATTCCGGCAGGCGGTTTTCCGCGCGCATTTGTTTGGCGTAGCGGCCGAGCACAAATCGGCCAATCCGGTCAAGGTCTGCGCCATTCGTGAACAGATCCGCAAACCTGTTGCGGCGTTCTTCTGGTGTGGAGTCGCCGTCCCTCAGTATTTCTAAGGTTTGGTTGGCCAATTCGTCGACAAACAACCGCGCGTCTTCGACATTCGCATTGGCCGACGATGTGCTTCCGAGAAACGCGGCCAGCATGGCCACAATCAAACCATATCTGAACGACACCGCGCTTACAGCGCGTTGCTGTAGAAAATTCATGGTGCCCTCACTGTGTATTGACGACAGGGTCTATGTAGTGAGTCAGCATGCCAAATCAAAGCTGACTGCAAAATGAACGAAGCACTTACTGTGCGGCTGGCTCTTCAGCGTCGAACTCTTCGAAGGCGCTGTCCGCGGCGTCATCATCAAAAGATGGTAAATCCTCAAAACTACTCGCCCCATTAAGGATCGCGTCGCGCCGGCTTTGTTGATAGAGGCTGCGCAGCGAGGCATAGGGGTCCAACGATGTTTCTTGGATTTGCCTCAACCCCGGTCGTGCGCGGGAATAAGCATCAATCGCGTCGGTGCCGGTTATGGCTACGGGAACCCAAATGAGTTGCATGTCATCCCAGTTTATATAGGTAATTGGGTCAAAGGCCGTGTCGACCGCCAACCCAATGCCGTCACGCAATGTCGTGGGACCCAGGAAAGGAAGGAAAAAATATGGGCCGGTGCCCACGCCCCAAACTGCCAGGGTTTGGCCAAAGTCTTCTCGGTGGAATTCGTATCCGAACTTCCCTGCGACGTCGAACATACCGCCCAGCCCAACGGTAGAGTTTATGCCAAAGCGCGTAATCGTCGTCCCCGCTCGCTGCCACTCCGTCTGCAGCAAATCGTTCGCCAATATGACCGGTGTGTCGGCATTGTTCAGAACGTTCCGCACGCGGTTTCGAATCTGCCGTGGGAATATCGTGGTGTAGCCGACAACGATTGGGCCGAAGAAGAATTTGTCCAGCTTTTGATTTACGCCATAGGACCAACGGTTGAAGCCCTCATAGGGGTCATTAATCTCTAAATCAGATTCTGTCATGCGCGTTGAAGAACAAGCCCCCAACAGCATCGAGCCAGCCACCACCGACGCTAACGCCAATTTGCTAGATCTTGCGAGGAACCCAGCCAGAATCGATGCCTTCGGGCCGCTGAAACGCGTCAATTGCATACTGCTTTGAAACTCCCCAATCACCACGAATGGTGTCGACCTTGCGCCTGTGGACGGTAAGGCCGCCGATCGACTGAAATCCCAGAAGCCGGACAAAAATACGATGCCCAGCTCAGCCTCGCGGTTTACCGGTGATTGGTTAACATATCCAACCTCGACAAACCAGGGAGCGACGCGGGGTGGTGGATCAAATTCGTGGCATTTGTTGCGTTTTTCACGCAGTACGAGACCCCTTAAAGGCCAATAATCGCCTTTATCTCCAAATTTTTGTAGATAACCACATAAAGATATGTTTATGTACGGCGCAAATCGGTTGGGACCTGCGGGAGATTCTCCAAGAGCATGGAACATCTTATATCCGGGCTCAGGGCGGCTGGCGAACCTACAAGGCTGCGCCTGCTAAATCTGCTGTCCAAAACAGAACTGACCGTTTCGGATCTGACCCATATTCTTGGCCAGAGCCAGCCAAGAGTAAGCCGACATCTAAAATTGCTTACGGAAGCGGGACTGGTGACCCGATTTCGCGAGGGGGCATGGGTTTTCTACAAGCTGGTCCCACCAGCGCGACATGACGAAGTCGATCATGCAGGGCAGACGACACCGGTTTTGGCGCCAAGGGCGCTGGCGTGGTCCCTGGTGCAGTTGATGCCCCAGAACGACATCACGGTATTGCGGGACTTGGATCGGCTGGAAGCCGTGAAGCAGAAAAGGGCAGCGACGGCTGCCGCCTATTTTGCGCGGAATGCGGAACAATGGGGGCGTATCCGATCGCTCTACATCACCGAAGCTGAAGTGGAGTCCGCCATGCTCGACCTTCTGGGGTCGGACAAATTTGGAACTCTGCTCGACATCGGAACCGGTACCGGACGCGTGCTGCAGGTAATGTCAGAGCATTTTGAAGAGGGCGTAGGCGTCGACCTTAGCCACGAAATGCTTGGTGTCGCGCGTGCGAACTTAGAATCAGCAGGACAGACCAACGCTTATGTACGATTTGCAGATCTCTACGCACTGCCCTTCGAGAATGCATCGGTCGATCTCGTTACCATTCATCATGTGCTTCATTTTCTTGAAGAACCTGCCATGGCGTTGCAGGAGGCGGCGCGTGTTCTTCGGCCTGGCGGGCGGATAATGATCGTCGATTTTGCCCCTCATGACGTCGAGTTCCTACGGGACGAACATGCCCACCGCCGCCTTGGTTTCGACGACCAGGAAGTAACCGGCTGGCTCAACGATTGCGGCCTCGAGGTGCAGGCGCCCCGTCACTTAATTCCCACAAAGACAACCGCTGACAGTGAACAAAAGCTAACGGTCACGCTTTGGCTTGGCCAGCAAAAAGCACCAGTTCAAAGGCAACGGTCATTGGAGACCGCATCATGAAAGAACTGGACTCGCGCAAGCTAACGACAGGCAAAGGCATTGGCCTGTTGTCAGGCGGGTATGGCGAAGATGCCAAACTGAAAATCTCATTCGAGTTCTCACCGCCGAAATCGCAAGAGCTTGAAGAAAAGCTTTGGCAAGCCATCAAAAGGCTTGAACCGCTGCAACCAGGTTTCGTATCCGTGACTTACGGCGCTGGCGGCTCTACGCGGGAGCGCACCCACGCCACAGTGAAGCGAATCGTTGACGAAACCAGCCTTAAGCCAGCGGCTCATCTGACCTGTGTTGGGGCGGATAAAGAGGCTATCGATGATGTCATCCGGTCCTATTGGGAAGCGGGTGTTCGTCACATCGTTGCATTGCGCGGTGATCCACCAACTGGGATTGGCACGAAGTACGAGCCCCACCCAGGAGGGTATGCGGGGAGCCCGGAGCTCATCGAGGGGATTAAGCGCATTGCAGATTTCGAGGTCAGTGTCGGGTGTTATCCCGAGCAGCATCCCGACGCTGCCACGGCACAAAGTGATTTAGATATTTTGAAACGTAAGATCGATGCAGGGGCCACACGGGCCATCACGCAGTTCTTTTTTGATCCGGATGTGTTTTTGCGTTTTCTTGATCAGGTCCGTGCGGAAGGGATTGAGATTCCGATTGTCCCAGGCATCATGCCTGTGAACGGATTCAAAGGTGTGCGCCGGATGGCTGAAGCGGCCGGCGCATCCGTCCCCGATTGGCTGATTAAGTTGTTTGACGGTCTCGAAAAAGATCCTGAAACGAGAAAGCTGATCGCGGCGTCTCTGGTTGTCGAACAGTGTCTACGCTTGCGTGAAGCCGGTATCGATCAGTTTCACTTTTATACGATGAACAAGGCCGACTTGACCTACGCTATTTGTCACATTCTTGGCGTTCGCGCTACTAGTCAGTAAACAAACTTAATTTGGAATCTACGATGTCTTCACAACATGCCCGAACCGAGGCTCTTATAGATGCCGCCGCACACCGCATTCTTGTCCTCGATGGGGCGATGGGCACTATGATTCAGGCTTATACGCTTGATGAGGCGGCTTATCGTGGTGACCGATTTGGAAACCATGCGGACGACCTGAAAGGCAACAACGACCTTCTATCGATCACGCAACCGAAAATCATTGAAGAGATACACGCGGCATATCTTGCGGCGGGCGCCGACATATTGGAAACAAACACTTTTAACGCCACGTCTATCTCGCAGGCCGACTACAATTTGGAGCATTTGGTACATGAGCTCAATTTTGAGAGCGCTCGCATTGCGCGGGTGGCGGCAGACAAGGCGACGGCTGAGACACCGGACCGTCCTCGTTTTGTCGCCGGTGTGCTGGGGCCCACTAACCGCACGGCGTCGATTTCTCCGGATGTGAACGATCCAAGCTTGCGCAATGTCACATTCGACGACCTCCGCGCGACCTATGCCGATGCAACACGCGCGCTGATCGAGGGAGGGGCCGACATCATCCTGGTCGAAACCATCTTCGACACGTTGAACGCCAAGGCTGCCCTGTTCGCCGTTGAGGAAGTGTTCCAATCGCTTGGGTATCGGCTGCCGATCATGATTTCCGGAACGATCACCGACCTTTCGGGCCGCACGCTTTCGGGCCAAACAAGTGAGGCCTTTTGGAACTCGGTGCGGCACGTTGCGCCCTTCAGCGTCGGCCTGAACTGCGCGCTCGGCGCTAAAGAGTTGCGGCCGCACATCGCTGATCTGTCACGCGTTTCAGACACGCTTGTGAGCGCGCATCCAAACGCCGGATTGCCGAATGAGTTCGGCGGCTACGATGAAACACCGGAAGATATGGCGGGGATGCTCCACGAGTTCGCCAGCAGTGGGCTGCTCAACATCGTTGGCGGGTGCTGCGGTACGACGCCCGACCATATTGGTGCCATCGCAAATGCAGTATCCGATGTGTCACCGCGCTCTGCACCAGACCGGCCGTGCCGTCTTTACCTGTCAGGATTGGAACCCTTCGAGATCGGCCCGGATACGAACTTCGTTAATGTTGGTGAGCGGACGAACGTAACCGGGTCAGCACGGTTTCGGAAGCTGATCACAAATGGCGATTATGAAAAAGCGCTCGATGTGGCGCGGGGCCAAGTCAACAATGGTGCACAGATCATTGATGTGAACATGGATGAGGGCATGCTGGACAGCAAGTCGGCCATGACCAAATTCCTAAATCTTGTCGCCTCCGAGCCGGATATTGCTCGCGTTCCGGTCATGATCGATTCCTCTAAATGGGAGATCATCGAGGCGGGCCTCAAATGCGTGCAGGGTAAGGGAATCGTGAATTCCATCAGCCTTAAGGAAGGTGAGGAAGCTTTCTTGGAACAGGCTCGGTTGGTTAAGCGTTATGGGGCCGCCGTAGTAGTGATGGCTTTCGATGAGGTTGGTCAGGCCGACACTGCCGCCCGGAAATTCGAGATTGCGAAACGGTCTTATGATCTGCTGACTCAAGAGATCGGCTTCCCGCCGGAAGACATTATTTTCGATCCTAACATTTTCGCCGTGGCAACCGGGATTGAGGAGCACAACAATTACGGCGTCGATTTCCTGGAAGCCACCCAGAAAATCCGCTCGGAACTTCCGCATGCTCACGTTTCAGGTGGCGTATCTAACTTCTCGTTTTCGTTCCGCGGAAACGAACCGGTTCGTGAAGCGATGCATGCCGCGTTTCTGTATCATGCCATTCAGGTCGGCATGGACATGGGCATCGTCAATGCAGGCCAACTTGCGATTTATGAAGATATTCCAGCGGAGTTGCGCGATCGCGTTGAAGACGTGCTGCTTAATCGTCGCGCGGATGCCACGGAGAGGCTTCTGGATATCGCTGAGCAGTTCCGCGGTGACGGGAAAAAGAAGAAGGTCGAAGATCTTTCTTGGCGTGAAGGCGATGTGAATGAGCGCCTGAAATACGCGCTGGTTAATGGCATCACCGAGTATATTGTCGAGGACACTGAAGAAGCGCGCCAGGCCGCGGAGCGCCCTCTGCACGTTATTGAAGGCCCACTAATGTCTGGCATGAATGTGGTGGGAGATCTTTTTGGGGCAGGAAAAATGTTTCTACCTCAGGTGGTCAAAAGTGCGCGAGTCATGAAACAAGCAGTGGCGCATCTCATCCCGTTTATGGAAGAGGAGAAAGCCAAAGCGGGCGATGCGGCCCGGCAAAGTGCCGGCAAGATTTTGATGGCCACGGTAAAGGGCGATGTGCATGACATCGGTAAGAACATTGTCGGTGTGGTTCTGCAATGCAACAACTTCGAAGTCATCGACCTCGGTGTCATGGTGCCCGCTCAAAAAATCTTGGATGAAGCGAAAAAGCACAATGTGAGCATGATCGGTCTGTCCGGCCTGATCACACCGAGCCTGGATGAAATGTGTCACGTGGCAGCGGAAATGGAGCGCGAGGGCTTCGACATTCCGCTTCTGATCGGCGGGGCAACGACCAGCCGTGTGCATACGGCGGTCAAGATCCATCCGAACTATTCGCGGGGTCAAGCAGTTTACGTTACCGATGCGTCTCGTGCGGTGGGGGTTGCATCGAGCCTCGTGGCGGAAGAGCGCCGTGCGAAGTATGTCGACGAGATCAGAACGGAGTATCGGAAGATCGCGGAAGGTCATGCGGCCGCCAACGCCAATACCGAAAGGCAGAACTTAGATGGAGCGCGTGGCAACCGCTTTGCCCCAGAGTGGACTTCCTATGTGCCACCCATACCGAAACGACCTGGGATTACGGTCTTTAAGGACTACGACCTTCATGACTTGATCCCCTATATTGATTGGACTCCTTTCTTTCAATCGTGGGAGCTAGCGGGCAAGTACCCCCAAATTCTGGACGATAAGAAGATCGGTGACGCTGCGCGCAGCTTGTTTGCTGATGCTCAGGCCATGTTGAAGAAAATTGTGGAAGAGCAGTGGGTCTCGGCGAGCGGCGTTATCGGCTTTTGGCCTGCCAACGCTAATGGCGATGATATTGAAGTCTATGCCGGCAATGATCGTGAACACCCGACGGCCACATTACATACGCTGCGGCAGCAGATGGTCCGCCGCTCGTCGCGGGCGAATCTGGCTTTGGCGGATTTCATTGCCCCGAAAGAATCCGGGCTGGAAGATTATATCGGTGGGTTTGCCGTCACGGCGGGGATTGGTGAGGACGACGTTGCCAAACGATTTGAAGATAAGAATGACGACTATTCGGCAATTCTTGTCAAAGCCTTGTGTGATCGGCTGGCGGAGGCATTTGCAGAAAGAATGCATCAACGCGTTCGTACTGAGTATTGGGGATATGTGCCGGATGAATCACTCACGGCGGAGGATCTGATCGCCGAAAAATACCAGGGTATTCGGCCGGCGCCAGGATATCCCGCACAACCCGACCATACTGAAAAGGGAACCTTGTTCAACTTGCTCGATGCGGAAGCAAATGTCGGTATCAAACTGACGGAAAGTTTCGCCATGTGGCCAGGGTCGTCGGTAAGCGGACTATATTTTTCTCACCCGCAAAGCCACTACTTTGGTGTCGGAAAGATCGAGGAAGATCAGGTAGCGGACTATGCGCAGCGCAAAGGCATGACCAAGTCCGAAACCGAGAGATGGCTTGCACCGATCCTCAATTACACGCCCAAACCCTAAATGTCGCTGGCAATGTATGAGCGATGCGTTGTGTTCATAGCGTATGCTTGATCAAAAAGAAGAGCGGCGCCGTTTACGGGCGCCGCTCTGATTTCTTTTACCCCTTCTGTCCCTCAAATATGGTGCGTTAAAAAGGGCAATTTGTCGGGACGGTCTAAAGAACTCCCATTACGATTGCACCGATAAACGCAAACACAACACCAGTCGCAATATAGCCAAGGTCCATGTCGCTTTACCCTTCTGAGGTTTGGGTTGGCGCGAATTGTGCCCGCAATTTCGATAGCCGCAAACAAAATTCGATGCTGCATCGCGACAAATCGAAACGATTGGTTAGCAAGTGATCTACTAAGGTTACCAGCGCGGCTTGGGCCGGCTCAGTTTGGGCAGCTAAGTAGTTGTTTTTTTGATGTTTTCTTTAAAACCTCAATTGAGAATCAAACTCACTGGCAGTGTCGATTTTGTTATGACGTTATCGACCCTAAGCTGTGGAAATAGTTGCTTGGCCCACTATTCCGATTCCTCTGCGGCACGAGCCGGGCGGCGCATGTTCAGTCCGGCTGGCCGAATCCGCCGCCGCCCGGTGTCTTGAGGATCAATACATCTCCCGCATCAACCGTGATCTGATCGCAGCCTGAAATCGCTTGTCGTATTTCGTCCTTACGAATGATCAAGTCTTCCCCGACCGCGCCCGGGGAACCGCCTGCGAGACCGAAGGGTTGGGTGATACGGCGCGACGCGAGTAGAGATACATCCATGGGTTCCAAAAACCTCAATTGTCGTTTGGTGCCGTCGCCGCCATGGAACCTTCCCGCGCCCCCAGTGCCCATTTCGATTCCGAAGGACTCCAAAAGGACCGGAAACCTGAATTCCAAAACCTCAGGATCAGTGAGTCGTGAATTTGTCATGTGTGTATGCACGGCGCTGGTTCCGTGGAAGCCGTCTCCCGCGCCCGATCCACCACAAATTGTCTCGTAGTACTGATGATTTTCATTGCCAAACGTAAGATTGTTCATGGTCCCCTGAGCGGCGGCCATGACACCACAAGCACCGAATAAGGCGTCGGTGACTGCCTGACTGGTTTCCACGTTTCCGGCAACCACAGCGGCGGGAAAAACAGGGTCGAGTAACGACTTTGGCGGAATAAGGATTTTGAGCGGCTTAAGGCACCCGTCGTTCAGCGGAATATCTTCACCCACGAGACAACGAAACACGTAGAGAATTGCCGCACGGGTGACGGCGGAAGGCGCATTGAAATTGGATGTGGTTTGTGGGCTTGTTCCGGTGAAGTCGATGGTTGCTTCACGTTTCGTCCGATCGACGGAAATGGCAACGCAGATCTCATCTCCATGATCTGTCGTCAGATCAAATTTTCCGCTTTCGAGCCGATCGAGAACCCGCCGCACGGAGTCTTCTGCATTGTTTTGAACATGCTTCATATAGGACTGAACTACATCGAGGCCGTAGGTCCCAACCAGCTTGTTCAGTTCGTCGACACCCTTTTGGCACGCGGCGACTTGTGCTTTTAAGTCAGCGACGTTTTGCTGGGGATTGCGGGCGGGATAAGCGCCTCCGGCCAATAGCGCAAGCAATTCCGTTTCGCAGAACCGGTCCCCTTTCACGAGCTGGAAGTTGTCGATCAAAACGCCTTCTTCGTCTATCGAGGTGGAATGCGCCGGCATCGATCCCGGTGAAATGCCGCCAATGTCCGCGTGATGCCCGCGGGTGGCCACGTAGAAGATGATCTTTTTCCCTTTGTTGTCGAATACAGGTGTTACGACCGTAATGTCCGGTAGATGGGTGCCGCCATTGTAAGGATTGTTCAGGGCATAGACATCGCCCGGCTTGATCCTGGTGCCGACTCCGGCAATGACCGATTTAACACTTTCGCCCATGGAGCCAAGGTGCACGGGCATGTGCGGCGCGTTGGCCACTAGATTGCCGGTTTCATCGAACAACGCACACGAGAAATCGAGCCGTTCCTTGATATTCACGGAGTGGGCGGTTTTTTCCAGAGCGTAGCCCATTTGCTCGGCAATGCTCATAAACAAGCTATTGAAGATTTCGAGCATGATCGGGTTGACCACTACGCTCGTTTTCTGATCCGAGGTTTCGCCCTGGAGTTTTGTGAGTACAGTGTTCTCTGGGCGACTTGTTGCCAACCAGCCGTTTTCGACCGTGATGCTGCTGAGAGGTTCCGAGATAATGGCTGGGCCCGTCACTTGCGACCCCGGTATCAGTGTATCACGATCAAATGTCGGCACCTGCTTCCAAGTGCCGTTCGAATATAGGTCCCCCTGCATTGATGCTTGAGGGATGGAGGATGAAGGCTTCACTGGTTGAAGCTGTGCCGGCGACGAGAGATCTCCGTCCGTCGTCCGGCCGACACTTTCCACGGCGACCGCTTCAATGATCAACGGTTTGTGTGGATCAATGAAGCCAAACTGCGCCCGGTGTTTTCGCTCGAATTCGCGTTGAATGGCGCGCAAGCTGCCGAAGATGACCTCGATCGCATTGTCGGTTCCCTGGTATTTGATAAAGGCCGTGCGATGATGCCGGATCCGATTGGCGTTAATGCCTTGTTGTGAAACTTCGTCGCCGGCTTCTTTCTGCAGGTCGGTCAGCACGGCGTTTGCGGAGTCTACTGAGGTCTCGGATAAAGGCGCCTCAATCGCCTTCTCCCGATGAGCACCGATATCGGCTAGGCCCATTCCGTATGCTGATAGAACACTGGCCTTGTGATGAACAATGATTGTTTCAATCCCGAGTGCGTCAGCCACTTGGCATGCGAGTTGACCCGCCGCCCCTCCAAAACACACTAGCGCGTGGGTGGTAATGTCGTGGCCCCGCTGAACGGAAATCTTTTTAACTGCTTGCGCCATGTTCTGGACGGCGATTTGGGTGAAGCCGCCAGCCACATCTTCGGGCGTGTAGTCCGGACCAAGTTCGGCCGCCAATGCATCAAATTTTTGCAGGACGGCATCCCGGTCCAATGGCTGATCCCCATTGGGACCAAACAAATTAGGAAACTGGCGTACCTGAATACGGCCCGTCATGAGATTTGCATCGGTGACGGCCAGTGGGCCGCCGCGCCGGTAGCATGTGGGGCCGGGGTGGGCGCCGGCGGATTCGGGGCCCACCCGAAGCCTCGATCCGTCATATCGCAGGATGGACCCACCTCCGGCCGCCACGGTGTGGATCTGCATCATGGGCGCGCGTATGCGCGTGCCCGCAACAACTGATTCGAGCGTTCTTTCGTAACTGCCGGCGTAGTGCCAGACATCGGTCGACGTGCCGCCCATATCAAAGCCGACCAGTTTTGAGTATCCCAGCGCTTCCGCGCATCTGACGCCGCCAACAACACCGCCCGCGGGCCCCGAAAGGATGGCATCTTTCCCTTGAAACTGATCAGCTTCGGTAAGATCGCCATTTGACTGCATGAAGAACAGAGACGTTCGGTCCTGGCTGCCTTGAATCTCATCTTCGATGGTCTGGATGTAGGCGCGCAATACGGGCGTCAAATAGGCGTCGGCAACGGTTGTGTCACCGCGGCCGACCAGTTTCATCAGGGGGCTGACAGAGTGGCTGCAAGATATTTGTTCAAATCCGATATTGCCGGCGATTTCGGCAGCGATCTGTTCGTGCTCTGGATATTTGTAACCATGCATGAAGGCGATCGCGATTGAGCGTAGCCCGCTTTCATACACCTTAGTGAGATCTTCGAAGAGCTTTGACCGATCAATTGGTCTTATCACCTCCCCCCTAGCAGTTACGCGCTCGTCCGCTTCGACCGCTTGTTCGAACAGCATTTCGGGCAGGTCGATCTTGAGTGCGAACAAGTCAGGGCGGTTTTGATATCCAATGCGAAGCGCATCTGCGAAGCCTTTGGTGGTCAGCAGCAAGGTGGGTGTGCCTTTTCGCTCCAGTAGGGCATTCGTGGCAACGGTCGTTCCCATCTTGACCGCAGAGATTAGCTCGGTCGGAATGGGATCGTTTTCAGACACATTTAAGGCTTGCCGGATTCCGGCGAGTGCCGCATCCCGGTATCTTTCTGGATTTACCGAAAGAAGTTTCTGGACTGTGATGCTTCCGGCCG
>JANQMY010000395.1 GCA_028279895.1 Alphaproteobacteria bacterium | reverse complement strand
CCGTGGTGGGTTCGCCCGGCAGGTCGATCGGCTGACCTTTCGGATCCATCACCAACAAATGGTGGAGACGCAGGGCGCCGCGTCCGACTTCAAGCTCTTTGACGCGGATGACATAGTCTTCGGACGGCAATTGCATATTGTCCAGAATACGAACCGACGGCATGACAAACCCCATATCCATCGCCATTTGGCGCCGCAGGGATTTGATTTGGTCGGTCAGCCGATGACCTGCCGTGTCATTGATCAGCGGCAGCAGGCCGTAGCCCAACTCAAGACGCAGATTGTCCATCGCCAGGGAAGAGCTGATCGGTTCTTCCGTCGGCGGCGCTTCGGCCTCTGCCGCTGCCTGACGTTCAGCTTCCGCCGCCTGGTTTTCTTTGGCCTGGGCCGACACCCACGCTAAAACGCCGGCGCCCACTCCCAATGTCAGAAACGGCAGCATGGGAATGCCGGGCAGCACCGCCATCAAAACCATAACGGCCGAGGCCATGCCCAGCGCTTGCGGATAGCCGGACAGTTGTTGGAACAGCGCTTTGTCGGCAGCGCCTTCCACACCCGCTTTCGACACCAGAAGACCGGCAGCCACAGATACGATCAGCGCCGGGATCTGACTGACCAGCCCATCGCCCACCGTCAACAGCGTGTAGGTGCTGCCGGCTTCCATGAAGCTGAGCTCCATTTGCGCAACACCGATGATCATGCCGCCGATCACGTTGATAAAGGTGATCAGCAGGCCGGCAATGGCATCGCCACGGACGAATTTGGACGCACCGTCCATGGACCCGAAAAAGGTCGATTCGTCTTCCAAGCGGCGGCGGCGCTCGCGCGCTTCGTTTTCATCGATCAAACCCGATGACAGATCGGCATCGATGGCCATCTGTTTGCCGGGCATCGCATCCAAGGTGAAGCGGGCGGACACTTCGGCAATCCGGCCCGAACCTTTGGTGATCACCACAAAGTTCACCAACACCAGAATTGAAAAGACAATGATGCCGATGACAAAATTGCCCTGCATGATGAAGTTGCCGAACGCCTCGATGACGTGACCGGCCGCATCCGTGCCTTCATGGCCATGCGCCAGGATCAGGCGTGTCGACGCCAGATTGAGCGCAAGCCGAAGCATGGTGGCGATAAGCAATACGGTGGGAAAGGCGCTGAATTCCAGCGGCCGTTGAATAAACAATGCCGTCATCAAGATCAGCACGGCAAACGTGATCGACAATGCCAGCATGAAGTCGAGCAGGAAGCGCGGCATCGGCATGATCAGCACGACGATGATAAAAATGATGCCGACCGCAAGCGCAAGATCGCCGCGGCGCGCCATCGCAACAACGCGGCCTAGAAAATTATCTGCCGAAAGGGGTGCGCTTTGATCCGACATGGGAACTCTGAGAACCGCGGTCCTTAAAGAGGCCTAGTGCCCGGCCAACTGGCTGCGCATGGCACCCGGCATGGGCACCGCAACGCCTTCATCGCCATATTGTTTGAGCTTGTTCCTCAACGTTCGGATGGAAATGCCAAGAATATTTGCCGCATGGGTGCGATTGCCCAGGCAATGGTCCAGCGTGTCGAGAATAAGGTCGCGCTCCACTTCCGCCACCGTCTTACCGACAAGATTGCCGCCTTCCGCTCCCTCTTCGGCGGCGCTTGCAGACATTGGCGCCGACGATGCACCCGCTGCCGCCGTGACCGGAGACCCATCCGGCAAACGAATGGCTTCGACCGCAATCTCGTCACCCTGCGCCAACAGGACAGAACGGTGGATCGTGTTCTCGAGTTCGCGCACATTGCCCGGCCAGGCATATCCCATGAGGCCTTGGCGCGCGCTCTCACCCAAGGGGCGCTGCGGCACGGCGTTGACTTCGGCATAGTGGCGCGCGAAATGCTCCGCCAGCGCCAAAATGTCTTCCGGGCGCTCGCGCAAGGGCGGGATTTTCAAATTCACCACATTCAGCCGGTACAGCAGGTCTTCACGGAACGTGCCGGCTTTCACTTCTGCCGCCAAATCCCTATTCGACGTGGCAATAATCCGTATATTGACTTTAATCGGTTTGTTGCCGCCGACCCGATCGATGACGCGCTCCTGGATGGCGCGCAGCAACTTCGCCTGCAACCGCACATCCATTTCGCTGATCTCGTCGAGCAGAAGCGTGCCGCCATCGGCTTCCTCAAACTTGCCGATGCGCCGGGCCACGGCACCCGTAAAGGCCCCCTTTTCGTGGCCGAAAAGTTCCGACTCCAACAGGTTCTCCGGAATGGCCGCACAGTTGACCGAGATGAACGGTTTGTCGGCCCGCGAAGATTTCTGGTGCACATACTGAGCGATGACTTCTTTACCGGTACCTGATTCCCCGGTGATCAGAATGCTTGCTTCACTGGGCGCCACCTGATCGGCCAATGCGATCACGTTCAGCATGACTTGATCGCGTGCAATCAATTGGTGATTGTCGTCGGCCACCGCTTGCAGGACCGCGGCAATGAGGTCCGCATCGGGCGGCAACGGAAGATATTCCTTCGCGCCGGCACGGATTGCCGCAACTGCCGCATTGGCATCGGTGCCCAACCCGCACGCCACGATAGGCACGCAAATGTGTTCGTTCTCAAGCTGAACCACCAAGGACTTGATGTCTTGGGACACCTCGACCATCAGCAGATCCGCGCCACGGCCGGTGCGCAGCAATTCCAGCGCAGGCGCGATGCCGTCCACATGGGTCACTTTCGCGCCGCGATCCATGGCGATTTTCGTCGCGGCGCCAAGTTGACCGCCCAGTTGGCCGATGATTAAGAGTCTCATATCGGTTCCCCTAGTTGAAATAGTGCAATCGGTCTTGCGGCGGCAGCATGGTGTTGAGCCGCAGTTCAAGACGGCGCGGATTCTCTTTCCGCGCAATTGAAAGGATGCTGACCGCGTAAAGGGACAGAACAAGCCGGTCCTCAACGGCGCGGCGTTCAAGCTTGCTGGCCAGCGGCGCGAACACCATGTTGCCCAATACGGCGCCGTAAAACGTGGTGAGCAGGGCCAACGCCATGCCCGGACCGATCGTGTCGGGTTCGTTCAGACCGCCCAACATTTGAACCAAGCCCACAAGCGTGCCGATCAATCCCATGGCCGGGGCCACTTCGGCCGCTCGGTGCAGAATCGAAATGCTGGCGCGGTGGCGGCGATCCACGGCCGATACTTCTTCCGACAACAGATGTTCAATGTCTTCCACCGCCGTGTCATCCGCCACCAGGCCGAGACCACGGCTGAGAAAGGGCACGCTCTTAAACTGCTTGAATTCTTTCTCGGTACCCTTGGTGGGATCGCGGCGGACACGCCCGGCCAGACGCACCATGCGCAAGGCCACATCGCGCGGCGCCGTGTCGGAACGCGAAAAAGTATTGGCCGTCGCCGCAAAGGCCGCACCGATCTCCGCACCGGAGAAGGAAATTGCCGTCACGGCAAAGGTGCCACCAACAACGATCAGGATGGACCGCAAATCGATAAACGACTCCGGCGTGCCGCCGATCAGAATGGCGACGACGACAAATCCGAACCCGGCCGTCAGCCCAAGGACGGTCGCCGCGTCGATAGAACGACCGCGTATGGGCGCGCCGGCTGCGGCAGGTATTTGGACATCCTTGGAACTCATGAATCCCTCTACGACTGGCCGCCTTTGATGATTTCCGTCATGGTGACGCCCAAGCGATCCTCCACGACCACCACTTCACCCCGTGCGACCAAACGATTGTTCACATAGATATCGATGGCTTCGCCCACCTTGCGGTCGAGCTCGACCACCGCGCCGCGCCCCAGCCGCAAAAGCTCACTCACTTCCATATGAGCCTTGCCCAAAATCGCCGAGACATTGACCGGCACGTCGAAGACCGCTTCCAGGTCGGTCGCACTGTGGCTGTCCAGCATCCCTTCGGCGCCGTCCTGGTCGGGGGCCATGACAGCCCCGCCTTCACCACCCGCCTCTGCCTCTTGAGACTGACTCAAGTCGGAAAGTTCCATCTCTTCGCCGTTAGACATTCAACACACTCCACTCTTTCTCAAGCCGGTGCCGGGTTCGGCGCCGAGCCCCAATCCGGGGCGGGATCGAAAAGGTCGCCTTGCACCTTTTGATCTGCTTCCAAATACTGTTTGACGATATCCTCGACCTTGGCGGCGGTTTCCGCGGCGTTGCGTTCGACGCCGCCATCTGCCCATTCCACCCGGCAATCCGCCGCCTGCAGGCCGGGCTCGGTCACCACGAGGATCTTGCCGTTGAAACCCTTTTGTGCCGCCGCATCGGCAATCGATTGGCGGACTTCTTCGCCTGCGTTTTCGGAAACCCGCACAACGATGTGCGGCTCCGAGGGTAAGGACTCCAAGCACTTCTCGATCAATGCCACAATTTCCGCCTGGGGCTCCCGTGCCAGCAAAGTCGCGCTCAGCCGTTCGGCAACCACCAGAGCGAGATTGGCAGCGTCGGCCCGAATGGTTTTGACATCTGCATCCAGCGTGGAGATGACTTTCACCATGCTTTCGGAAATCTGCCCCAGAATCTGCGCGCTCTGCTGCGCCATCTGAGCTTGGACGCCGGTAAGGCCCTCCGTATACGCCTCTTTTTTTATCTCATCCACTTCGTCAGGCGTATAGCTCTTCCGGGGCCCCGATTTGACCGCGTCATACAAAATCTGACCGTCCGAATCGAAGGTGGTCTCAAACAAAAACTTTTCGCTCTCGCTCATAATCCGAAAATCCGCCGCTTAGTAGATGAGTTCGTCATCGTCTTTGGCTTCCGCGATCATGATCTCGCCTTTCGCCGCCAGATCCTTCGCGATGTTCACCATGCCCGTTTGCGCCTCGTCCACATCCTTGAGACGCACCGGCCCCATCACCTCCATATCTTCGCGCAAAATTTTCGCTGCCCGCTCGGACATGTTCGAGAAGAACAGGTCGCGCAGAGCATCGGAGGCGCCCTTGAGCGCCAGGGCCAACTTGTCCTTGTCGACCGACCGCAACAGGGTTTGGACGCTGCCCGGGTCGAGCTTATTCAGATCTTCGAAGGTGAACATCAACGCTTTAATGCGTTCTGCCGCTTCCACATTGCGTTCTTCCAGCGATGTCAAGAACCGGCCCTCGGTTTGACGGTCGAAATTGTTAAAGATTTCGGCCATCATTTCATGGGCATCCCGCTTCGATGTCCGCGCCAAATTGGACATGAATTCCGTCCGCAGCGTTTGCTCGACTTTGTCGAGAATGTCCTTCTGAACCGTCTCCATACGAAGCATGCGCGTCACAACCTCCAGCGCAAAGTCTTCGGGCAGCACGGACAAGACACGGGCGGCGTGCTCCGACTTGATCTTCGACAGCACCACAGCCACCGTTTGCGGATATTCGTTCTTGAGATAATTCGCGAGAACAGACTCGTTCACATTGCCCAGCTTGTCCCACATCGTGCGTCCGGCGGGTCCGCGTATCTCTTCCATCACGAAAGCCACGCGCTCGTCGGGCAGAAGTCCGCGCAGCAGGCGTTCCGTGGATTCATAAGAGCCCGTCAAGGAACCGGCCGCCGACATTTGGGATACGAAATCCAGCAACAATTGCTCTACGAGTTTAGAGGTAATGGTGCCCAGCGAGGCCATCACCTGCGACACCTCGCGGATCTCATCGTCGTCCATCATCGACCAAAGTTGTTGGCCATATTCTTCGCCGAGCGACAAAAGAAGGACGGCTGCCTTCTCTTGCCCCGACATACCGCTAATCTCGAGCGTTGCCACTTCGGTAGAGTTTGACATGGTCTATTAAGCCTCCTGCGCCATCCAGCTGCGCACGATGGCCACAGCCTCTTCCGGATGATTTTGGACGATTTCGCCAACCTTCCTGACCGAGCTGGCTTTCACTTGGCCTTCTACCCGCGCAATGTCGATCATCTGCGCCACACTGCCTTCGGGAGCGGGCAATGCCTCTAAAGGCTGGCCCGTGCCGTCGGTAAGGGCCGCGGTTTCGGCCACCGTCCCGTCCGGACTGGGCAGTTGGGCCGGCGCGCCTTCACCGACTTCCGCGACAGCGGTTACGCCGCCGGCACCTGCCCCATCCATCAGACCGTTGATCAGGGGGCGGAAAACCAGGAGAATGAGCAAGATGCCGAGAACACCGAGGATCACCATTTCCGCGATGCGCAGATAATCGGCTTTGTAGAGCCCCATAAAGGGCTCGGTCGCGCTAACGGCTTCCGGTACTTCGACCGGGGCGAAGCGCAGATTGATCACTTCGAGCTGGTCGCCCCGATTGGCATCGAATCCAATGGCAGACTTCACCAGCGAACTAATCTGGTCGAGTTCGTCTTGCGAGCGCGGCGCGTAGGACTGTGTGCCGTCGGCTTCGTCGGTGTAGATTCCATCCACCAATACGGCGACAGAGAGCCGCTTGATCCGCCCGGCCTCGAGGATCTCCGTGGTCGTCGTGCGTGAGATTTCATAGTTAATGGTTTCTTCCACCACGCTGGACTGCGACGCGGATTGCGGCCCTTCGGCCGGTTCGAGATCGGTTTCCGGCAATTCATTGCCGGCCGAGACGGTTTCTTCTGATTGGCTTTCGGAACTGGTTTCGGTGGACTCAGACAGCTGCGTGGACCGGACCACTTGGCTTTCCGGGTCAAAGCTTTCAGAGCTCTGGGTAATACGGTTGTAGTGCAGCTCCGTGGCGACCTGTACCCGGGCTTTGCCGGGCCCCACAATGCTGGTGAGGATGCCTTCGACCTGACTGCGCAGCCGGTTCTCGAAAGCGGCATTGCGCTCTTCCAGCGCCGATGTCAGCATGCTGCCGTCTTCAGCTTTGCCGTCGCCCGATGCCAGCAATGTGCCGCGCTGATCGACGATGGACACGCTTCCCGGTTCCAGACCTTCCACGGCGGACGCCGCAAGGTGCTGAATGGCTTTCACCTGCTGCGGGGCAATTCCGGCCCCTAAAGTCCGCAAAACAATCGATGCGCTCGGCTTTTTCTCATCCCGTGCGAAGACTTCCCGTTTCGGCAACACCAGGTGCACCCGCGCCGCCTCCACATTTCGAAGGGCCCGAATGGTGCGGGCCAGCTCGCCCTCGAGCGCGCGCAGGTGATTGATGTTTTGGACAAAGCTGGTCGTGCCCAGCGCTTCCCGGTTGTCGAAAATTTCGTAACCGATCGTCCCGCCCGACGGCAGTCCTTCTTCCGCCATCGCCATACGTGTCCGCAACACCTTGTCGTCGGCAACGAGAATGGTGGTTCCGTCGCCCCGCAATTTGTGTTCGACCCCGAGCGATTCCAACCGCGCCACAATGCGGCCCGCATCGTCCGGGTCTAAATTACTGTACAAAGGTGTGTAAGTCGGTTCAGCGAGCCTCAAGATGAGGAAGCTGAAGAAGGCAATCAACGCGCCGGTTATGCCTGCCATGATACCCAAACGGACCGGGCCCACAGCCTTCAGGAAATCTGTCAATCCACTCACTACGCCATCCACCGCAAAAACGTTCGGCACCCGCCTCTCTTTTTCGAGAAACCCCTAACCCCCACAGGCTTGATCCCTGGTCGGCTGCCGGTAGGAAAAAAATACCCACAGATTTTAAAAATACCTTTAACGGGCTGTTTGGATTTGGCACGCGGACAAAAAAACCCGCACTCGAATTCGAGGCGGGCTTCTGCGTTCGGCTGTTGCCAAGCCGGTATGCTTACTTAGACCTTACTGACGGTATTGCTGAAGGCGGGTTGCGCGCAAGCCCGGTAAACCATACCGCTCGATCGCGCGCTGCCAAGCGATGAATTCTTCCGTAGTCAGAGAATATCTCTCACAGGCTTCTTCCAACGTAATCAGACCGCCACGCACGGCTGCGACAACCTCGGCCTTGCGGCGGATGACCCAGCGTCTTGTGTTGGGGGGCGGTAGATCAGCAATCGTCAGTGGGCTGCCGTCCGGCCCAATGACATAGTTGATCCTCGCTTGAGGTTGCTCGATGCTCATGTGTTACGCACTCTCTGAACTCATACCTGACGTGAACTATACGGCGGCGCTTTTAAAAAATGGCTAAGGCCCAAGGTAAATGTTTGTCGAAAGTTTTAAGGTTTAAGCAAGTTTTCGCGACCGCCGGATTGCCCCAAAAAGGGCGCTCCGGCGCCGCTTTTCGTTAAACAATTCGGATCAGCTCTTCCAGCAGTTCATCCGCCGTCGTTACAACCCGCGTATTGGCCGAATAAGCCCGTTGGATGGTGATCAGACCGGTGAATTCTTCAGCGATGTCCACCGTGGACGCCTCGAGAGAATTCGGCGCGATCAGACCGGCGCCGGCCGTCCCCGCTTCCCGCAGATTGATTGGGCCGCTTTCCGACGTGATGGCGTAGGCATTGCCTTCCACCGCGTTCAGACCGTTAGGATTAACGAAGGTTGCCACCGGCAGCTGATAAACCCGCCGCCGCACACCATTGTCGAACAACGCGGTCACGAATCCGTCATTGTCGATTTCCACATCGGCCAAACTGCCGAACACGGCGCCATTCACCGACGTGGAGATGAGGATCGACGGGCTGTCGAATTGAGTGAAGCCACCGGCCGATGTCGGCGAGCCTATGTCCATGTTCACGCTTTGGGCAGCAATACCCAGGCTGGACGCAAAGGCCACCTGACCGGCCCCGGGCGTGGTACCGGACGCCAAAAAGTCTAAGCTGTTCAATGACGCCGACGTGGTCGCCGGATCGATCAGACCGTCGGAAGTAAAGGCCAGCGTGCCGACCGCAACCTGTCCGTCCACAAGACCCGACCCAGTCACCACATCGGAAGCCGGTTCAATGTGAAATTCCGTATGCCATTGGTTCGGCGTTGACGATTTGAGGAAACTCATGGTCAGGGTCCGCAACCCACCGAGCGAATCGAAGAACTGAATGCTTCGCTGAAAATCCGGCGTGACATTACCCGAAGCCATATTGGTGCCGGACACGCCGGCCGCATAGGTGGCTTCCTGGGCAGACACCGGCAAGCTCGATTGCAGATTCGCATTGGCGCCGACTAGGGTGCTGGCTTCCGCCGTCCCGCCAAGCTGGTCGAGATTCACCGTTTCCAGCAAAGACAAGTCACTGGGGTTGAAGTTCACGGTACCATCCGCTTGAACCGGAAAACCTTGCAGGAAGTGGCCGCCGGCATTCCTGAGATTGCCGTTTTCATCGGTCGTGAAGGCGCCGGCCCGGGTGAAAAGAATTTCATCCGACGCGCCCGAAGAAACACTGGTGGGTGACACGGCAAAGAAGCCATTGCCGGAAATCGCAATATCCGTCGACGATGATGAATTCAGCAACAGGCCTTGCTGGTCGATCGCAATGCTGGTTGCCGCGCGGACACCGCCCGGCGAAAACTGATCGGCCACCCCGCCGCCGGAAACCAGCGTCGAAAAGCTGGCCGTGTTACGCTTGTAGCCAACGGTGTTCACATTGGCGATGTTGTCGGAAATGACACTCAATGCCGTGGCGTTTGACGATAGACCGGTCACACCGGGGAACAGCGCTCCAAAAATACTCATGATTTCGCCTCCTGAGCGGCTGGCAACTTTGCGCCCCTTGCCGCGATTAAGTGATCGGCCCGCCGTTCTGTGGCCCGAATGTTCGTTAATACTTAGCTGCCGTTACTAGGGCTCGCGACGGATAGAATGTCGGACAACGGTGCCGAGACCCCTCCAAACGTTAGGATCGGCTGGTCACCCGCCAAGGTGACGCTGGTAACGATCCCGGAAATACTTGTGGCCAATGGAATGGACGCCCCGTCGGCATCCAGTGCAGTCACTTGGATGCTGTACAGGCCGGGCGGCAACGCATCGCCGGCATTGTCTTTGCCGTCCCAGTTAAACTCATGACGGCCGCTCGAGGTTTCGCCTTCCGTCGTGTAGACAACCTTGCCGCTTTCATCGGTCACGACGATGGATGTGGAATCGGCAATCTGATCGAAGGCATACGCCCATTCAATGGATCCGCCTTCTTCCAGCCCCATCGTGTCGCCGATGGCATCCACTTGCTGCCCGATATACCCAACCGTGCTGCCGGTGATCCCGGCCATGGTCAAGGCCACCAGAGACTCAAGGTTTTGGTTGGTTTCGATGGATTGCTCCACGGAGGTGAATTCGACGAGCTGACGCGTGAATTCGTTCGTGTCCAGCGGCTCCAGCGGATCTTGGTTCTGCAGCTGAGTGGTCAGCAACGTCAGAAACGTATCGAAATCGTCGGCAAGCTTAGAACCGGCACGGGCGGCCGAACTGTTCTGAGCTGATAACCCGGTAAGCGCTTCAATATCCATTATTCACTCGCCTTCAAACCTTCATCGTCGCATCGCCTTTTGGCTCAAATGCGTATATCGACCCTGTCTTCTTCAAGAATCGCCACATGTTCCATCACACCCGCTTGGGCGATGTCTTCATCCGTCACATCGCTGCCGCTCGGTCCAGCCCCCCCAGGGGTTTGACTATTTTTATCTTCTGACTGACTATTTTCGTCGCGTAGCGAAAAGTTCAGTGAGCTGTCTTCCAAATTGATGCCGGCTTGTTCCAAGGCCTTTTGCAGCAGCCGAGCGTCTCGCTGCAGCAGATCCAGCGTTTCCGGCCGGTCCACGGTGAGCGATGCGGCCGCACGGCCATCGGCATTCATCTCAAGCCGTACATCGATACGGCCAAGCTCCGGCGGGTCCAGGCGAACTTCGAACCGATGAATGCCGTTTGCGAAGTTGCGCTTAATGTGCAGCGCCATTTGTTGAGCAGCCAGTTGCGGCCCGTGGATCGATTGATCGAACCGCACAGTGACCGTAACCGGCGGGCGCTGATCGACCATAAAGGGCGCCTCGTCCGAACCGGGCTGTGAAACGCTTGCGTCCAATGCAGGCGATGATGTCGCCGCTGCCGGCACGCGCGGCTCCGGAGCTGTCGGCCGGACGGCTTCAGGCGGCAAGGCGGCGCTGCGTTCCTCCAAGAACGGGTTCTGAGTACCGCCGGATACGGCCGAAGCGGCAGCCGCAGACTGTCCAGCCGCCGGCTTTCCATCTTTCACCCCGAAAGCCGGTTTGGCCGGCGCGCCGGCTGCCGCAGCAGCGGCATTAGGATCGCGCTGTGCGGCTTCCGATGCGGCCTTACCGTCACTCAGCCCCAAAAGCTTTTGCGCGGCGGGCGCCCCCTGGCCGCCTTCAAGCACATCGCCTTGTGTATTCAATGTCGGCCCTAATGTGCCATTTGCGGGGACCGTGGGCGCGGTTTGTTGAGAGGCGGACGCAAGCGCAGGGCCCTGCGTAGGCGGTGCTTGATCGGTGGGGACGGCCCCAGCGGCCGCACCAGGAAGAACAGCGGCGGTTTGGGCCGTGCCGACAGATGAAGCGGCAGTTTGATCTTGCGTCGCCGTCCCTGTCGTGCCCGGAACGGCTGCCACCTCCGACGCACCTTCAGGAGGCGCCGCCGGGACACCACTTTCCGAGGTAACCGTCCCTTCCAGATCAATGCCAAGTTCGTCGGCCACTTCTTCAATGATCGGGCTGACGTGCGGCGCCGGTTCCGCGCCCGGCGTCTGACTTGCGGGGGCTTCCGATCCGGCGGCCGGTGCATTTACATCGCCGGTGCCCGTCAACAGACCGATCAACGCTTCGGATGCATCGCCCGGTGCTTCTTTAGGACTTGCCACCACATCAGTGGACGGCTCAACCGTTGAGCTAACCGATCCGACTACAGACTGATTTCTTACGGCAGCGGGTTTCTGCACCTTTGCCGCGGCTTCCTGCGGTACCAATAAAGAGAAGGCCGCCGACCCGCCTTGTGATTGCCCACCGGGCGCGCCGGTTCCAATCGCCGCAATCCCGGAAGATGCGGATTTTGTGGAAGACGGCAAGAGCGCCTGGATCAAACTAGCTGCAGACATAATGCTACCCAAAAATGTGTTCGGACGATCCAAAGCAAAGGACAGGCCAAACCAAAAACGGCACTATTTCATACGTTTACGGACGGCTTAAAACCAATCGCTGTCGTTTCTTGCCGGAAACAATTCGCCTAACGGGAAAGAATTGCCGCGCCCCAAACCCCGCAGTTTAAGCCGGCGAGCGGATTGGCATTGGGGTTGCAATTAAGGGGACAGGAGAATTCGCATGACGGACCAAGACTTCCACATTTCCCAGGCAAATACTGGCAATTCCACGCCCGTGGCGAACGGCGGCGGTGCCTTTAGCGCCCTCGTCCCCGGCACGAAATGCCTGGCCGCTGCGGCCAAGTTTGCAGGATCCGGCAGGATATGCCGGGCGGTGACGGGGTAAGACCATGACCATCGGATCTGTCCTGAACAATGCGCTCACGGCGCTACAAACAAGCCAAACAGCCCTGAACGTCACGTCGAATAATGTGGCCAATGTCAACACGCCGGGTTATCGGCGCCGGGTTGTCATTCAAGAAGCCGTGCAGATCGGTGGTAATGCCGGCGGCGTGGCCGTGGCCGAAGTCCGCCGGATCGCTGCAACATTTCTCACCCGCGAAGGTCTGGCGGCCACGTCGTCCGCCGCCCAGTTCGAAACGGAGTTCAGATTTCATGACCGGCTGCAGGTGCTGTTCGGCACCCCGGATGAAAACATATCGCTGCCCGGACGCATTAACTCCGTGTTTGCCGCCGTCGCCGAGCTGACGGTCGATCCCTCTTCGACGATCCGCCGTTCCGCCTTGCTCAACCAGTTGGAGGATTTCGGCGCCAGTGTCAGCCGGTTGGCCGAAGACATTCAAGAGTTTCGTTTCGACGCCGACCAGGAAATCGAAACGGCCATCACCAGCATCAACCGGGCCCTGGAAGCCGTTTTCGAACTGAACCCGCAAATCGAGCGGGGACAGATTACCGGCCAGGATATTTCCGGTCTGCAAGATCAGCGCGATGCGGCGCTGGACGAATTGGCCCAGTTTATCGATTTCCGGCGAGACGCCCAGCCCGACGGCCGGGTCTTTATCTCGACGGTCGATGGTGTGCCGCTGATCAATGACCGCCTGTTTCGGTTCAACTACGCGCCCGCGGGCATCGTGTCCGCGTCCACCGTGTTCGATACGATTACCGTCCA
>JANQMY010000323.1 GCA_028279895.1 Alphaproteobacteria bacterium | reverse complement strand
GAAATCGAAACTGTCCTCAAAGCCGAGCGCCTTCGGCAAACCCATCCACGGAACGGGCAAGAAGCCAAGTTTCGGGAAGGTTGGGAGCAAGCCAAGCGGGTTTGGAAAGCAGGAAAGCACTGCAGATCAAGCCCTGTTTATGAGCGAAGACTATAAAGCACGAAAGCGTGCTGAGGCTGTGCGTATGATCATTGACTACCTTCGCAATAGTAGACCCGGAAGCGGTAATCTTGAGGACGGCTGCTATGTCGTCTACGACCCGCGCACAGGCTTGAACGATCTCATTAGAAGTCCACAGTCAGGTACACGGTCTCGGACTCACTTCAGATTTACACTTAGGAAATTGAGATATCAGGAGTTCATGGGCACCGGCCATACTCACCCGCGGGAGTCACCCGGTGATAGAGGCCTAGGGCGAGGTAACAGTAGGAGTGTTAACCAACAAAATGCCAGCCAACAACAGCAAGATGACGTAAACAACCTCATTCGATTTGGTCCAGTCGTTATATTGGCGCGCCCTGAACCCCTTAACAGAAACCCCACTCCGTTCGTTGAGTGGGGGAATTGGCGAGGTAGCCAATACTTTTAAATCAACCCGCCTATTCAGCAGAGGGAGCTGGCGCATAAACATGATCACTTACTACCGATCTGCGAGGAGTTTTGTTTTCGCCTGCTTGCTCGGTGGAGTGATTCTCCTATGGGCCACTCCCACCCTTGCGAACGGTCCAGCTTCATCAGCCATGTGTGATGAAATTACGGTTGAGCAGATTTACGGGGCACCGCTTGAAACCCCATCGGGACAAATCTGCATACAAGGCACCGCCAGGTACTTGGGCGGCCGGACCTATCTGACCTCTCCGAACTATAATGACGAGAACTTTCATCAGATGAACATCGAGCTTCACGATGCAAACGAGGCCATTCGTTACGGTGATGTGCTGACAGGCGATACCGTTCAAGTTCGAGGCATCTTCAATGTTCCGGAGGATTGCTATCGCGCTTACCTTGAACATGGCCATGATAAGGCGGACAGCCGACCGGACTGCGAGTTCGATACCGCCATGCAGATGTTTGTGCTCGACCTCACCGTACTCAACCGTGAGGCATCAGAACGCCACTGCCTGCCTGTAGAAATGAACGATCTTTATACTGATCCATTACTGTTCAACGAGCAGGTCATTTGCACAGAAGGACACATCTACCGCGCAGAAAACCCTTGGCCGCATGACTTGTGGTGGTTTGGGCCAGAAGGATACAGCGAACCGGAAGCTATACGTTTCTCAATTCATTTGGCCGTGAATGAAGGGCCGAACCTTCTAGAGCGCGGCATACGCCCGGGGGACCGCCTCGCCATTCGTGGGCGATTTATTTTGAGCGAGAATTGTTACCGGCAAGAAATGCTGAACCAGATGCTTCCTGATGGGCAAGAGGCCTTTTGCTGGCCCGTCGCTGCGCCTATGGACATTCTCTATCCTGAGATCGAAGTGGTTCATTGATGTGAGTGGATACAGTTTACCGGGATTCTTCGTTATAGCTAAAATGACCACGGTTTTCGTACTCGCCTTGGCCAACTTTCTTTTTCTTTGTCCGGCGCTAGCCGATGAGGCTTTACTCCGAGATGAAGCATGTCAAACGGTCGCAATAGAAGGGCTCTTCGCTAATCCTGTGCACCATGACGGCATACTTGTCTGCACAGAGGCAACAGTCCGGTTTCAATACTCCAAAATCTACCTAAGCCCTTCGGCGGCGGATGAAGACCATGAACTCCCGGGCCGCCAAATATATCTTGCGGATTCCCATCCTATTGTTCGTGCGGGTGATCTTCGGACCGGCGACCGCGTCGCTATACATGGGCGCTTCGTAGCACCATCAGCCTGCTACAGTATTGAAAACCAGGGACCGGATCGGGATACAAGTCCCGAAGTCGAGTTTTGTCCCGATCCGCCTGACCCCACCTATTTCAACGTCGATCACATCGAGGTCCTAAACCGTACCGCCGATCACGAGGCCTGCATGGACGTGCCTATCGCCACACTCTATTCAGATCCTCTTCCGTATGCGGAGCAGGTTGTCTGCACGGCGGGCATTTTACGCGTTCGCGGCGCAGATACATCGATGCCGCTCGTATCGGTTACGCCTGAAGGCTATCCCGCCGAAGAACTCTTTGGTGTTGATCTGACTCCTAGCCTCTATCTCCATGAATTGATGGCAGCGGGGTATGAGGACGGCGACCCTATAACCCTGCGTGGACGCTTTGGCCTCATGGAAAGTTGTTGGGAAGCCCATCAAGGTGGCGAGGGCTGCGTCCCAACGGGTGCGCCGCTTTGGATCGCCGGAACGGAGATTCTGGGGACTACTGAAATGACCACCGAGTGAGCAAAAAACTCATAGCTACAATTCCTTACGCCCCAGCATCATAAAACACCGCTTCGATGGATCGAGCCCCGCTTTGGCCTGGCCCGCCATGTCTTTGCGCATAAACTCGTTCCATTCGGATTCGGGCAGTACGCGGAAGCCGAGACGCTCATAATAAGGCCGGTTCCAGGGTATTTCAGTAAAAGTCGAAAGGGTGATGCGCGCGGCGCCGTTCGCAAAGCCGTGCGCGGTGTAAGTTTCGATCAGCGCCTTGCCCAGACGCTTCCCCGCGTGATCGGGGTGCACGTCCACTTCGCCGAGGTAAAGATCGCCCTCCTCCCACGTGCCGAAAGCAAATCCGACCGGCTCATCTTTATACGTCAGTACAAAGAGCAATCCGTCGCGGACACGGCCTTCGATAAATTCGACCGGCGCAAGGCGGGAAAGATCGTAAGTGCTCGCTCCGAGTTCCGGACGTCCCACGAATTGCCGCGCCGCCGCCAGCTCAATAGGCGGCAGCTTGGGGCAATCCTCCAGCGTGCCGGGGCGGATCGCATAGCCTTCGGGAAGGGTCATGAGCGCAAGATGGCGGGCCCCGCATAAATCGCCTGGGCGTCCAGTTCCTCTTCGATGCGGAGGAGCTGGTTATATTTGGCGAGCCGCTCGGACCGCGACAGCGAGCCCGTCTTGATCTGCCCGCAATTGGTGGCAACGGCGAGGTCGGCGATGGTGGCATCCTCGGTCTCGCCCGAACGGTGCGACATGACCG
>JANQMY010000307.1 GCA_028279895.1 Alphaproteobacteria bacterium | reverse complement strand
CCTGTTTCCTCAGCTGCATACTATCCCGCTAACACACGGATAGCGGGGGCGCTACTCCCCCGGGCCAAGACCCGGGGTGCCATGCGCGCGGATGGATCCTCGGCCCTGCGGGCCGAGGATGACGGCCGGAGGTTGGTCGCGCCTGCCTTCGTCGAAGGCTACGGATCAAAAGGGTCAGACCCTTTTGAAATGCGCTCATCCCGGACAAGGGGCCGGAGGCCACGCTGATCCGGGATCGCCAATCTACCGCACAATGAGGTTCCAGCTTTCGCTGGGACGAACGGATGAAGGAGAGCGCCCTTACGTCTGCGCGAGGGCCTGTTCCAGATCGGCGATGATGTCGGCGGCGTCCTCGATCCCGATCGACAGCCGCACCACGTCAGGCCCTGCGCCGGCCAGCGTTTGCTGTTCTTCCGTCAACTGACGGTGGGTGGTGGAAGACGGATGGATGATCAGGCTGCGCGTGTCGCCGATATTGGCCACATGACTGAACAACTGAACGCTGTCGACGATCTTCACGCCCGCATCGTAGCCGCCTTTGACGCCGAAGGTGAAAACCGACCCGGCGCCTTTCGGGCTGTACTTCAGGACGCGTTCGTTGTTGGGGTCGCTTTTTAGGCCCGCATAGTTCACCCAGGACACTTTGTCGTGGTCGGACAGATATTCCGCCACCGCTTGGGCATTGTCGCAATGGCGCTGCATGCGCAAGGGCAGCGTTTCGATGCCGTTCAAAAGATAGAACGCATTGGTGGGCGACAAAGCCGGTCCGAAATCGCGCAGGGCCAACACCCGGCAGGCGATGGCAAAGGAAATGGGGCCGAACGTTTCATGCAGCTTCATGCCGTGATAGCTTTCGCACGGCGCCGACAGGGTGGGGAACTTGTCGTCTGCCGACCAGTTGAATTTGCCGCCATCGACGATCATGCCGCCGATGGAATTGCCATGGCCGCCCATGAATTTAGTGAGCGAATGGACCACAATATCGGCGCCCCATTCCAGCGGGCGGCACAGGTAAGGCGTCGCCATGGTGTTGTCGACGATCAGCGGCACATGGGCTTCTTCCGCGATCCGCGCGATGGGCTCCAGGTCCGTCACGATGCCGCCAGGATTGGCCAGGCTTTCCACAAAGATCGCTTTGGTTTTCGGGGTGATCGCAGCCTTGAATTCGTCGGGGCGGGTGGCGTCGGCCCAGTTCACATGCCAGTCGAACTTCTTGAAGGCGTGATTGAACTGATTGATCGATCCGCCATAGAGCTGGCGCCCGGCCACAAACTCATCGCCCGGATTCATCAGCGTATGGAAGATCATGAATTGCGCGCCATGGCCGGAGGCCGCGGCCAGCGCCGCCGTGCCGCCTTCTAGGGACGCAACCCGTTCTTCCAGCACCGAGGTCGTCGGGTTGTTAATGCGGGTGTAGATGTTGCCGAAGGCTTCCAGATTGAACAGGGCTGCAGCATGGTCCGCATCGTTAAACACATAGGACGTGGTCTGATAAATCGGCGTGGCGCGCGCGCCGGTTGCCGGATCGGGGGCCGCGCCCGCGTGGACGGCTAAAGTGTTAAATCCATAGTCACTCATATCTTGCCCTTTCCGTGTCCGATGGGTTTTCGTGTGAGGCTGGCGACGGATGCGCCCAATGGTTTGCGCCGATTGTCGATGACCCGGCTATTGGCACCGACCCAGCCCATTTCGCCGTTCAACCGGCCATATTCCATTTTGGGGCAGCGGTTCATGATCACCGTCAGCCCTGCTGCTTCGGCGCGTTGTGCGGCCGCGTCATTGGTGACGCCCAACTGCATCCAGACCACTTTGGCGCCGATGGTAATGGCCTGATCGGTGATCTCGCCGGCGGCTTCTCCGCCGCGAAAAACTTCCACCATGTCGATCGGTGTGTCGATCTCCTCCAGCGAGGCATAGACCTTGTCGCCCAAAAGCGTTTGGCCGTCGAGGGTGGGGTTCACCGGAAACACGGTGTAGCCCTTGTCCTTCAGATATTTGTAGACGAAGTAGCTCGGCCGCACCGGATTGGCGCTGGCGCCCACCATGGCAATGGTCTTCACCTCGCGCAGCACGCGGGTGATCAAGGCGTCGGAATAAGTTGGTTCGCTCATGAGGGCAGGTTGTAGGGACTTTTTGTTTGTATTTCCACTGCCGTGGGCTGTTTGGTCCGTCACCGTGATAAAGACATAGGTCGCCCCAGCCCCATATCTGACCTCTGGCCAGCACAAGGATAAACTTCAGCTGGGGCCCATAACCACCGAAATCCCAAATTGAATATGGGGGATATGGGTCCCTGCCTGCGCAGGGACGACAATAGGACAGACAATCCAACCCGGCCTCTCAGTTTAAAACCACCAAATTCGGCAGAGTGTGGAGGCTCCTGTTAAGTTGTCGCCGATGGCCTACTACGTCTACGTCCTCGCGAGCAAAAAACACGGCACGTTGTATATCGGCGTGACTAATAACATTATCCGGCGCGTCTACGAACATCGCCAGCATCTTGTGGCTGGATTCACAAAACAGCATGACGTAACGAAGTTGGTCTATTTCGAGCAATTCGAAAGCGTTGAAGACGCGATCGTACGGGAGAAAAGACTGAAGACTTGGAAACGGGATTGGAAGATCCGTTTGATAGAAGAGCGCAATCCGGAATGGGTGGATTTGTTCGGCAGTCTCTGACCACTCCCGGTGTCATCCCTGCGCAGGCAGGGATCCATCCGCGCGCATGGCACCCCGGGTCTTGGCCCGGGGGAGTAGCGCCCCCGCTATCCGTGTGTTAGCGGGATAGTATGCAGCTGAGGAAACAGG
>JANQMY010000293.1 GCA_028279895.1 Alphaproteobacteria bacterium | reverse complement strand
ATGGCGTCGTTATTCGGGCTCTCAAAGGCATCACTAAGCTGGAAGTCGCCATAGGTGTTGCGCCAGGCCGTGTGGCTTTTCCAGCTTTCGCCGCCGTCTTTGGTTTCGAGGATGAGGCTGCCGTCGCCCATGGCAAAGCCATGGAGCGCGTTGAAGAAGTGCACCGTGAGCAACAACCCTTCACGCCCCGGATTGGCGTGTTGGCGCGACCAATTTCGCCCGCCGTCTTCCGTATGCAGAATAACCGCATCATGGCCCACGGCCCAGCCGGTCGACCCGCTGATGAAATGGACGTCGGTGAGGGTGGATTGGGTAGGGACGTGGTGGGCTTGGCGCCATGTGGCGCCGTCATCGGCGGACCGAAGCACATGTCCGCGTTCGCCAACCGCAATGATGGCGCGATCGGCTTTGACGGCCTTGAGCAGCACGCCTTTATGCGCATGCCGCGACGGTTCAGCGTCGAGGAATGTTACCGGCGGCAGTGGCGATACATCCTGCGCGATTGCCAAGGGGGCCGTCAGGAAAACGGAAAGAGCAAGAGCGGCGCTTAAGTGGCACCGCCTGCTTGAAGCCGGCCGCTGATCCAATCGGCCGCATGAAGCAGCAAATCCGGGTCTACTAAAATGGTGGCGACGATGGCCCATACAAAGGGGATCAACGCGGCCTTCCACAAAGCCGGCCTGACGGCGGCGTAGAGTAAACCGAAGGGAATCAGGACGATGGCGACGCTGCGGCTCATGGCGATGGCGATTTCGTAGGGCGAGGTCAGCCCCTGATCTTCGGGTACGACGGCCAAGATTCCGGGCTGCGCGACCAAAACGAACCACAAAAGCAGCCCCAAGCTGACGAGACCAACCAATGCCGTCACTGTGCGAAAAAATCGACCAAGCCAAAGGGGCATGTCGCTTCCCCTTCCTACGCAACGGACGCCCGGGGGCGTCTGCTCTTTTCCCCCATAGATCCATCAGCATACCGCAATCTCTAACGTCTTGGAATGGCCCACAATTGTGAGAGGTTGCCCGCTTTTCGCGGGCCGCCATTTGAGCTGTCACGTCGCCTGTAACCTGGTTTATGTTAAGAGGTACCAGATTTACGGGAAACATCTTACAAAACCCTATGGCGCAAGGTCACATTACCAAATCTTTCACCCCCAAGCACAATCACGCTGACTGTGTGGCGGATGCTCTGCAAGACGCGGAAAACTATTGCCGTGCCAATGGTTTGCGCTGGACGCCACTGCGGGCCCAAGTGCTCGAGCTGGTCTGGGCGCATCACCGGCCCGTGCGGGCCTACGACATTTTGGAAGACCTTGCCAAAGAACGCTCTAAGGCAGAGGCGCCGTCGCAAGGCACGGCCCGGGTGGCGCCACCCACGGTGTATCGCGCGTTGGATTTTCTGCTGGAACATGGCTTTGTCCACCGAATCGATTCCCTGAATGCCTTTGTGGGATGCGGCCAAATCGGCCATACGGACAAGACCTATTTCTTGATCTGCCGCCAATGCGGTGAAGCGGCAGAGATCCACGATCCGCGATTGAGTAATGCTTTGGCGGCCTGCGCCGCCAAGGCGGACTTTGCGGTAGAGCAGGAAACGGTGGAAATCACCGGTTTGTGCCCAAAATGCCGCAGCGGAAAGGCCGCCTAACCCTACCTCTCCCGCCGCCCGCGCGCCGTCCTGATTAATGGGGCGTTTACGCCGCTTTGCTACGGTCCTCCACAACGTTGGGTTGGTTCGCCGCATGCGGCTGACGCAAAATGGGGCGCTACTCTGCAGATGGAAACGACGATCGAGGTCAAAAAAGCGGGCAACTGGCAGGTTGTCTATCGTTCGGCGGTTGAGGTCGCGCCGGAAAAGCTGCGCGCCATCAAGGCGGCTTTGGCCGATCAGCCGGATATCGAGGATATTCGCACCAACAGTGCGCCTACAGCTCATCTGAACAACGATCCCCAGCAGCGGCCGAATTTTGTCATCGAAGGCCTTCGCGACGGGGCCTGGCACACCGTGGACACGGCCGAGACCGACCAAGAAGCGGCGACGGTGGCGGCCGCTCAAGAAGACATGGGTGGATTCGAAGCCGTCCGTGTTCTGAAGACCATCTCGATCAAACATGCCCGGTTCGCGGCCAGCGAAGTGAATCCGGGCATCACCCGCATATGGGCGGGGCGCTACCCGCAAACTCTGAAACGCGAGAGGTTGATTGTCGTGGCGGTGGCGTTGATCCTCGTGGCCACCGGCTTGACCAGCGCCAAATTTTTCATGAGCGGGTATGCGGGCGTTCCGTGGGCGAAGGCGTCGCGCGGCGATGCGCAAACGCAGCTTCATCAAACTTTGGATGTGGAAGACATCGATCCGATTATGGTCACCCACGGCCCGGCCCTGACATTGGCTGCCGGCCGCCCGACTTTGCTGGAAGGCAAATGGGCACCTGACGGTGTGTGCGAACAAGGGCACACGATTTTCGACGACGAAGCGCTGTTGGATGCCCGCGAAGACGAATATCGCGTGCGTCGGCTGATCAAAGGCTATTCCGAAAAAGACCAGAACGTGGTTGTCCTGTATGAAGGGGGCGACACGGAACTCATCCAAATGATCGATGGTGGATTCATCGTCATCGCCCGTGGCGAAAACGGCAGCAAAGTCGCCTATGTTCCGGAAAAGGAACAAGTGGTGATGAAAACCTGCAGCACGGAGGGGACTGCGCCAAAAACCGCTCCGAGTACGGAAGATGACATGCAGGCAGCGCTTCCGACGACCGGCACCCCGTCTCCCTAATTCGAATTGCCCCCGCCCGAATGCAGGGTGGGTCATGCAGGCGCCTCCTGCGGTGTGGCAGTGCCTTTTTCCTCTTGCGGATGCCGCATAAGCCACACAAACGGCAACACGATCAGCGTGACAACGCCCATCAGCAGGAAGGCTGTTTGAAAGGCGGTCACCGATGCTTCCCGGCTGAGCATCATGTCGAAGATGTACAAATCGGGCACCCGCGTCAGATCCCACCGGTCGGGCATGTCGGGGCCGGTTAACGCCTCGTTGAATGGCGTGATGTCCTCTGACAGGCGCGCGTGATTGGCCTGTGTCCCACGAGCTAACACCGTGAAGACCAAGGCCACGCCCATGCTGGTGCCCACATTACGCATCAGGTTGTACAGCCCCGATGCGGGTGTTCGGAAGCGCGGCGCCAAGGTGGAATAGGCGAGCGTGCTGGTGGGCACGAACGTCAAGCCCACGCCGAAATTCTGCACGAACCCGGTCCAAACGACGGTCCATACGTCTACGTCGGGCGTGAAATAGGCCATGCGGAATAGAATGAGGGCCGACATGACCAGCCCCACGGCGATCAAGATGCGCTCGTCGACCCGGCCGATCAGCCGGCCGACCACGAACATGCCCATCATCATGCCGAGCCCCCGGGGCGCCAGGATCAAGCCCGCCAGCCTGGCCGGATAGTCCGACAGACTTTGCAAGAAAAGCGGGATGAGGGCGATGGCCGGCACGAAGGTGCAGCCGACGATGAAGCTTAAAAGCAGACCCACGCACAAATTCCGGTCCCGGAACAAAGTGGGATTGATGAACGGCTTGTCGTGGGTGTTGATGTGGACCACGAACATGTAGGAACACAACGCAAAGAGCAAAAGCTGTGCGGTGATTTCGGTGGAATGGAACCAATCCTGCGACTGGCCCCGGTCCAGCATGAGCTGCACCGAGCCGATGGCCAAGGCCATAAGACCGAACCCCATCATGTCGAAAGGTTGATCTTCCAGATCCTTGTCCGGCAGGTAGCGGGCAATGCCCACGGCGGCGATAAGGCCGATGGGAACGTTGATGTAAAAGATCCATGGCCAGCCCCAAAGGTCGGTGATCAGCCCACCGATCACGGGGCCGATGATGGGGCCGATCATCATCCCGACACCCCATAAGGCCATGGCGGGGCCGTATTCTTCTTTGGTGTTGATGTCCAGCATGACCGCTTGGGACAAGGGAAAGACTGCGGCGCCCGTCGCCCCTTGGATGGCGCGATAGAGCACCATGGTCTCCACATTGGTTGCGTTGGCGCACAGCACCGACGCAAAAGCAAAGCCGCTGAACGAAAAGGTCAGCATGGTGCGGGTGCCGATGCGTTCCGCCAGATACGCCGTTAGCGGTGTGAAGATGGCGGTCGCCACGATGTAGGACGTCAGCACCCAGGCGATCTGATCCTGGCTTGCGGAAAAGCTTGCCTGCATGTGCGGCAGGGCCACATTGGCGATGGTGGAATCCATCGTCACCATAATGGCGCCCACAATCATGAAAATCGAAATCATGCGCCGCTGCTGCGGCGTGACGGGAAGCTCCGCGGTCACCCATTCTCTCCGTCCCCAGGCCGGTCGGCCGGGGCGTCGGCGAGGGCGGTGCCGGGGCGGAACAGCCTTGTGTACCCAGTATCGATTTC
>JANQMY010000288.1 GCA_028279895.1 Alphaproteobacteria bacterium | reverse complement strand
ACGACATCTTATGAAGCAATTTTGGTGGACCGGCCGCGGGACCACATCCAGCGGGTCACCCTCAACCGGCCGGATAAGCGCAACGCCCTCAACAATACGCTACGCACGGAGATTCTCGACAGTCTGACAAAAGCCGATCAGGACCCGGACATACATGTGTCTATCCTGCGCGGGGCGGGCAAATGCTTTTGCGCGGGATACGATTTGGGTTCGGACAACCGGCAAAACCAGCCCTACTACACCCCAGACGGTTTGGGCCAATGGCCTCGCCACGTGATCGAAGGGTCATTCACGATTTGGGATCTGGCCAAACCCGTCATCGCCCAGGTCCATGGGTATTGCCTGGCCGGCGGATCGGAACTCGCCACCGCTTGCGATTTGGTCTACGTGGCCGAGGACGCCCAAATCGGCTACCCGCCCGTGCGCCTGATGAGCCCGCCGGACATGCAATTTCACCCGTGGCTTATGGGCATGCGAGATGCCATGGAACACATGTTGACGGGCGATTCCATCAGCGGGATCGAAGCGGCCCAGAGCGGCTTTGCCAATCGGGCCGTCCCGGCGGAGGATCTGGAAAGCTTCGTGCTGGATCGCGCAGAGCGTGTGGCTAAAGTGCCCACGGATATTCAACAGATCAACAAACGCAGTGTGCACCGGGCCATGGAAATCATGGGGTTGCGGGCAGCTATCCGCTCCGGCACGGAGATGCAAGCTTTGGCTTTCCAAACGAAAAGCTTCAAGGAATACATCCAGGAGTTTCAGAAAGGCGTCAGCCACGCGCTGAACGTCCGTGACAAGAAATTCGGCGATTACCGGACCAAATCCGACAATTAAGACCTAGCCCTTGCCTGATCCGGTCTTTCCCCTCGCTTGTATGTGAGAGGAGAAACCGCTTACAGATGTTACATTCTGTAACCAATTGAGCGTTGACCCGGTTCCGGCGTTTTGCGATGGAACGGCGCAGCGTGCAACAATCTGGGGGCCTGTGTGTTCAATCCCGTACGGCGTTTGGCTCGTTTTTTTCTCTCGCTAGGATTTCTGCTCGTGGTGACAAATCTTGCCGGATGCGCTGCTTTGAGCGCAAAACAAGTGAGCCTTGAAGAACGGCTAGGCATGTTCCCGACAGGCGCGTTGCCGGTGAAAGAAACTGTCACCATCCGCTGGAACGACCACCAGGTTCCGTTTGTGGAAGCGCAAAACGACGAAGACCTGGCCTTTGCCCTGGGCCTTGTTCACTTCCACCTGCGCGGCGGACAGATGTCGCTTCTGAAGCGCATTGCAATGGGGCGCCTCTCTGAATCCGCAGGCCCCTTTACCGCCGAGATCGACCACGCCATCCGCATCCTCGACTTCGGATACGCCTCGAAAAAGGTAGTGGCGAACATGCCGCCGGAAACCAAATCCTGGCTGGAAAATTATGTCCGTGGTCTGAATTATTACCAAGACAATATGCGAAAGCGTCCGCCGGAATTCGGCCTGCTGGGCCTGCGTAAAGAACCTTGGCAGATTGAAGATGTCGTCACCATCGGGCGCATCGCCAGCACCGATGTGAATTGGCTGACGCTTCTCGGGCTTATGGGCGAGCGTGTAAAGCCCGAATGGGAACAAACCTTCGCCAATGTGCTTGAAGCCGGCGCAGATCCCGTCACGAGTTTTCGGGGCACGCGAAAACAAGCCCTGTTGACCGACTTTCTCGCGGGCATGAGCCGCTCAGGCAGCAATTCATGGGCCGTGTCGCCCGAACGCAGCGCCACCGGCAGCGCTCTCATCGCCAATGATCCGCATCTCGGTTTGGTATTGCCGAACCTCTGGATCCTCGCCGGCATGAAATCGCCGTCATACCACACTGTGGGTTTTATGATTCCCGGCGTGCCGATCGTCGGCGTAGGGCGCAATCCCGACATTGCATGGGGCGGCACCAATTTGCGTGCAGCCGTCAGTGATCTGTACGATGTTTCCCGTGCAGACAACCCGCAAATTGTGGAAACGGAAAGCCGGATCAAGACACGCTTCTGGTTCGACCGCACGGTCACGCTCCGCCGTTCCGCTTACGGACCAATTTTGTCGGATTCGAATTTCTTGGCAAGCCGGCCCGGCGAAGAAATTGCCATAAAGTGGATCGGTCACGAACCACGCGACCAGGTCACCGCGCTTCTGGCCGCCGCCCGCGCTAAAACCCCGCAGGAATTCCGCGAAGCCTTCAAGACCTTCGCCGTGTCGGCGCAAAACATGGTGTTCGCGGACAAGGACGGCAATATCGGTCAAATCATCGCCACCACTTTGCCGGTCCGCCAATACGAAGAATTGGACGACATCGTTCTAGATCCCTCGGATCCGAGGAACGAGTGGCAAGGATATGTCGATGCCACCGACCTGCCTTGGGCCCTTAACCCGCCCGAAGGCTTCATCGCGTCGGCCAATAACCGGCCGGCGGAAACCCCGGTGCCGCTTGGTTTCTTCTTCGGTGGAGATGACCGCGTGCGCCGCCTCCAAGAAGTGCTGGCCGCGAATGACAAAGTCACCATGGCCGACATGACCGCCTTGCAACTGGATACCAAATCGCCGGACGCGGAAGCCATGACGAAATTCTTTGTCAGGGAAATTGCCGCTTTAGATGAATTTGAGGGCGCGGACCGGTTTGTAGAAGACCTGACGGCGTGGGATGGGGACTACCGTGTCGATTCCCGCGGGGCGCTGGCCTTTGAACTGCTGCTCTATCACGTGGTCCCTGCTGCCTACGGTTTCGAAGACCCGTCGGACGTACCGCCCTTAAGATTGCAGTGGCACTACAAGACCAAGATATTGGCGAACACGTTGGAAGAAATGGATGACGCGGCACGCGCCGACTTGATCCGTTCCAGCGTGCTCACCGCTGCCAAAGACGCGGAGAAGTTCGATGCATGGGGCGACATTCATCAACTGCGTGTTGGGCACCTGCTGAACAATGTACCGGTTATCGGCGGCCGCTTCCTAATTGAAGAATTCGGCGTGGGCGGATCGCGCGAAACACCCATGAAAACGGCCCATGATCTGGTGAACGATAAGCATTCGGCAAGCTACGGATCTCAGGCCCGCCACCTGTCGGATATGTCGGATATGGACGAAAACTATTTCCTGTTGTTCGGCGGCGAGGATGGCTGGATCGGGAGCGAGAATTTTGCCGACATGATGCCGCTCTGGAAGGAAGGCGAGTATGTGCGCATGCCACTGCGCATGGAAACCGTGGCCAAAGAGTTCAAGCATGTCTTGACCCTGTCGCCTGAGTGACCGAGCATCGGGCGCGATGCTGGATACCACCCCCCTCTTCCGCCCGCTGGCCCGCCGCCGCCTGGCACAATTGCTTTCCCTTGACCCCGTTGCCACGCAAGAAGCTCAACTTTTAAGACTGGTGTCGCGGGCGAAGAACACGAAATTCGGACAAGATCACAAATTCTCAAGCATAGGGACAGTGCGCGACTTTCAGGAACGCGTCCCGCTGCGTGCTTATGATGAGTTTTGGTCCGACTACTGGCAGCACGGGTTTCCCCACCGGCCGGACATGACATGGCCGGGTAAAACCCGGTTTTGGGCTTTGTCGTCCGGCACATCGTCCGGTACGACGAAGTATATTCCGTGTACACATGATATGGTCGCCTCTAATAAACGGGCGGCGCTGGATATACTGTGCTATCAGTTGCAACACATGCCTGAGTTTCGTCCAACCGACGGAAAGACTTTCATCCTGGGCGGCAGTACGGACCTTACCGAAGAACAGCCCGGCTTTTTCTCCGGCGACCTCAGCGGCATTGCCGCCAAGACCGTACCGTTTTGGGCAAAACCGTTTACCTTTCCGCCCACGGAGTTATCCCTCATCAAGGATTGGGAAGAAAAGCTCGAAACCCTCGCCCAGAAATCCTTGTCCGAAAAGATTCGAGTCCTAAGCGGCACACCGATCTGGTTACTCCTATTGTTTCGCCGTGTTCGGCAATTGCTGGACGATGCCGGACAAACCGAGAGCCCTGCCTTTCCGCACCTTCAATTGCTGATTCACGGGGGCACTTCTTTCGAACCCTACAAGCATCAGACGCTGCCCTTTCTCGAGCCGGTGGGGGCCGGCACCCGCGAAGTTTACCCGGCCAGCGAGGGCTTTCTGGCCATCGCAGACCGTGGCGACGGCGAAGGGCTGCGCCTCAATCTGGATATCGGGCTGTTTTTCGAATTCATCCCTGTGGAAGAGCTCGGTTCACCCACGCCCACCCGCCACTGGGCCGCTACAATAGAACCCAACCTCAACTACGCGGTTGCCTTGAGCAGCTGCGCCGGCGTCTTTGCATATCTCGTCGGGGATGTGGTGCGGTTCGTCGACAGATCACCACCCCGGCTTTTGGTGTCGGGACGCACGTCCTATACTCTGTCGTCTTTTGGCGAACATTTAATTGGCGAAGAAATTGAAGAAGCCGTCCTTTCGGCTGCCGATTCCGCAGGGGTGGATGTCATCGAATACA
The DNA here is from genome assembly GCA_028279895.1 of Alphaproteobacteria bacterium. Taxonomy (GTDB): domain Bacteria; phylum Pseudomonadota; class Alphaproteobacteria; order JANQMY01; family JANQMY01; genus JANQMY01. The sequence goes on along the minus strand of JANQMY010000288.1, from coordinate 11,008 downwards.
GTGTCGGCACGGTATTCGGTCATCAAGACCATGACACGGGGACGCATCGATACTTTCTCGAAACCGCAGAACCGGTGTCTGACGATATGCGGTCCCGAATCGAAGAAACCCTCGCACGGCACATTGACGAAACGCTGACCGCCGGCAACGACGATTATGCGTCACACCGCAAAAACGGTCTCACCTTAAAACTGCCGCAGGTAACGTTGGTCGAAACGCAAGCTTTTGCACATTGGATGCGTGCGCGTGGCAAATTGGGCGGTCAAAACAAAGTACCGCGTGTCATCAACGACTCGTCGCTCTTTGAAAACCTTTCCAAATTCATGGAACGCACGTCATCGAACACCGACACAAAGAAGTGACGCCACTTTCCACACATCACAATTAGAGTTAGTGTCGTTTGAGGGACGGGGCGCCACTTACCGGGCGAGCGGTTTCCAGATCATCAAAGATTAAACAGGAATTACACAATGATAATGTATTCGGTCTTTACACGAACTTTTTGGAAGACCCCACTTTTAATCACAGCAGCGCTTGCTGCCGTCACAGTTTACAGCCCATCCTTCGCAATGGACCATTTGTCCGGCAAATATGCGATGGATCCGACTCACACCAGTGTGATCTTCAAAGTCGATCACCTGGGTTTCTCCACCTATATCGGACGATTTGACACTATCTCGGGCACTCTCGATTTTGACGAGAAGGACCCCACTAAAAGTGCCGTGAATGTGGCCATCGAATCCGCCAGCATCAACACAAACAGCGATAAGCTGGAGGAAGAGCTGCGCGGCGCTGAAATGTTCAACTCGGAAGTCCATCCTCAGGTCACGTTCGTCAGCATAGAGATTGAAAAAACAGGCGAGACCACCGGAAAAATCACCGGCGATTTAACCATTGCCGGCACTACCAAGCCTGTGGTTTTAGATACAACCTTCAATAACGGCGCACCGCACCCGTTCCCACCGAATAAACTCGTTCTCGGGTTCTCGGCCACGGCAGCGATAAAACGGTCGGAATTCGGCCTGAACAGCTGGTTGCCGGCCATTGGCGATGACGTGTCGCTGATTATCGAAACCGAATTCCAGAAAGCGGATTGAGGTTTCGGGCCCTGATTGATTCTGTATCGTCTGCGGCAGGCGGCATTACACCGTCTGCCGCCATCTGATGAGGACCGTTATGGCGTGGCGCAACTCCTCCGTAGAATATGGCAGCGTCGCAAAACTGTTTCATTGGAGGCTGTTCGTGTTAATCGTCAGCCTGTTGGCGGTCGGCATCTTTATGGCGAACCAGACCTTCACGCCCGAGATTTTCACGCTTTACAAATGGCACAAGACAATTGGTGTCGTGGCACTGGTGCTTGTCGTTGGCCGCTTGATCTGGCGTTTCATGTCGCCGCCGCCACCCTTGCCCACCGAGACCCCTGCGCTCGAAAAGTGGGCGGCTCACGGCACCCATTTTCTGATTTACGCGGCCATCGTCATTATACCGGTGAGCGGATGGCTCATGTCGTCGGCCGCCCCCTTTCCGAATTTGATCATCGGCGACATCCAATTGCCCGCATTGATCGAGCAGAACGAGGAGGCCTCCAAATTTTGGTCTACCGTTCACTATTGGGCAGGCCGCGCACTGATCGCACTGTTAGCCCTTCATGTGTCCGCGGCCTTGTTTCATCACTTTGTTCGGAAAGATCAGATTTTACGGCGCATGCTACCAGGCCGTTTGAAAGGAACTCCATGATCTCCAAGTTCGTTTTGCCCATACTGGGTGCCGGTGTGCTTGGCCTGTTCGCGTCATCAGCGTTGGCGGCACCCTGGACCATCGATACGGAGGCAAGCAAAATCGATTACACCTACACTTGGTCGGGGGCCGCTGCCGGAGGATCTTTCGACGCGTTCTCAGCGGAAATTGACTTTGACAAAGACAAGCTAGACGCCAGTTCGGTCCGTGTCGTCATCGATATGTCCAGCGTGTCGGCGGCGTACAGCCAGGTGGCCACGGAGCTGGTCAAGCCGGAGTGGTTCGATGTTCAGCAATTTCCGGAAGCGATTTTTGAGAGTACGGATTTTTCAACCGCCGAGGATGGATATTTCGTTGCAAACGGCACGTTGACGCTACGCGGTGTTTCCCAGCCCTCGCAACTTGCTTTCCGCTTCGACTCTTATGGACCGCTTCCGGGGAAACCCAATACGCTCGGCGCGGTGATGGAGGGTACCACCACCATCAGCCGAACGGCCCATGAGATCGGCCAGGGCAGCTGGGCAGCGACCGACACACTGGCTGACGAGGTTGTGGTTACGGTGACCGTCACTGCAGAGCAGTCCACTGCGCCTTAAACAAAAGAACGAATAAGGTCCGGCAGACCGTAGAGATAGGCCGCAACCGCGAGCACCGCCAATACGATCAAAGCGGTTCCGATCGCCCCGAATATCCCAGAGAAGAAATGCAACGGCCCCATCCGGCGACGGCGGCGACCGATCAGGCCGCCATCTTCATCAAGCGGCACCGGCAGCGTTTGGCGCTGTACAGACTGAAACCAGACAAAGGCCTGAAGCGGCGGCGAAAACAAGCACATCAAACCGCCAATAACACCAATGCCCGAGACAGTGGCCACATAGGCTTGTTCCTCCGACGGCATCTTGAATAGCTGGCCGTAAACCGCATTCAAGAACACCCCCGCAGAAACCAGCAAAAACAGCCCAAGGCCCCAGCGCGCCACGCGGTGTCCGCGAAAAACGAGGATGAGCAAAAGGATTTGCAGGGCTGCGCCGATCAAGATTTGGAAGAACAGGTCCGTTCCCACATAGGGAAGGTCAGCGCTTGCAGGCACGACAACCACCGGCAGCCCCTCCAGCAACATGGCCACAAGGGTGTACACCTCCCGGCCGATTATGGCCATGAACAGGAGTGTCATTAAGATCCGGCCGTTACGGATATCCGTTTGCGACCAGATTTCGGTGTCCATCAGCGTCTCCCCTCTGACGACGCCTTTTGGCTATGCAACCCAGCCCGCCAGCTTCTCGGCGGTTCACTGCAAGATTGTAAGCCCAAATCGTCTATACTTAAAGGAGTGGCACCCTCTCCACCCCCTCGGCCCCCAGGGGCGCAACCGTGCCGTGGTCTCCCGAACGCTTAAGAGGACACGATGTGCCTGTGAATCATTGATGACCGGTCAAACCATGTCAATTGTTCGACGAACCGAATTGACCGATTCGCGGTTTTTTTGCCGGATTTGAAGACGAAAAGTGCATTCCTGCCACAATAAAAATGGTCCGATTCCCCTAAGGCAGCGTCAGATTGCCCCTTTTCTTTGAAAATGGTCCGCCACACTATGCACAACTTTTGTCAAAATGGCTTCAGGGCCAGCCAGCACCACGCGGATCGAGAGAACAGACATGCCGAGTTACACCGCCCCGACAGACGATTTCAGGTTCATCTTTTTCGAACTGCTGAAGATCGACGAATCGACTGACTTGCCCGGTTACGAACAACTGGACGAGGCCTTGGTGTCGGACGTGCTGGAAGGCGCCGGCAAATTTTGCGCGGAGGTGCTACAGCCCCTCAATCAGGTGGGCGACGAACATGGCTGTGTGTTCGAAAACGGCGTGGTGCGGACACCGCCCGGTTTCAAAGAAGCCTATGATGCCTATTGCGAGAGCGGCTGGAACCGGCTCGGCGCACCGGAGGCCTATGGCGGGGCTGCGCTGCCGGCGGTTATGACCTTTGCCGTCAGCGAGATGGCTTTTTCCGCCAACCAGGCTTTCACCATGTATCCGGGTCTGACCAGCGCCGCCTATAGCGCGTTGGCCGCCACCGGCGATCGCTGGATGCGCGAGACCATCGTGCCCAAAATGATTGCCGGCGAGTGGGCCGGCACCATGTGCCTGACCGAGCCGCACTGCGGTACCGATCTTAAGCTCATGAAAAGCAAGGCGGTCGAGCAAGAAGACGGCACCTACCGGTTGACCGGCACGAAGATCTTCATTTCCGGCGGCGATCACGACCTGACCGACAACATCATCCATATGGTTATTGCCAAGATTCCGGACGAAGACGGTAAACTTGCCAACGACCTGTCCACCGTCAACTTCTTCATGGTGCCCAAGGTTTTGGTGAATGAGGACGGTTCCCTGGGCCCACGAAATGGCGTCACCTGCGGTTCCATCGAAAAGAAAATGGGCATCAAAGGCAGCAGTACCTGCGTCATGAATTTTGACGATGCCGTCGCCTATCGCTTGGGCCCCGCCCCAAAAAAGAAGAAAGACGGCGGCGGCACCCAGAAATCGAAATCGCAGGGCATGTCGGGCATGTTCGGCATGATGAACGCCGCCCGCATGGGCGTCGGTATTCAAGGCGTAGCCATTGGCGAAGTGGCCTATCAGAATGCCGTGACCTACGCCAATGAACGAATAGCAGGGCGCGCCTTGACTGGGGCCAAAAACCCCGACGACCCTGCGGATCCGATTATCGTTCATCCGGACGTGCGGCGCATGCTGCTGCAGGCCCGATCTTTCGTGGAAGGCGCACGGGCCGTTGCGATGTGGATCTCGCATCTCTTCAGTGTACAGAGGTCTCAGCGGTCGGACGAAGAAAAGCAGGATGCTGCAGATCTGACCAACCTTATGACACCGATCATCAAAGCCTTCTTCACCGATATGGGGTTCGAAGCCACCAATGCGGCGATGCAGTGTTATGGCGGTCATGGTTATGTGCGCGACCACGGCATGGAACAATTTGTTCGCGACGCGCGCATCAATCAGGTTTATGAAGGCGCCAACGGCGTCCAAGCGCTTGACCTGGTGGGCCGGAAGCTAACCGCCAATGGCGGGCGGGCGCCGGGCGTCTTCTTCAAACTGGTGGATGATTACGTTGCAGCTCAGTCGGCCAATGCGGAGATGGCCCCATTCATCACGCCGCTGAAAACCGGCGTACAGCGCCTGAAAGACACGACCACCTGGCTTGCTGAACATGGACTTAAAAACTTTGACCACGCTGGCGCTGCGTCGGTCGATTATCTGCGCCTCTTCGGCATTGTCACTGTGGGATATATGTGGGCGCGCAGTGCGGAAATCGCTCAGCGGCGGATTGCGGAAATCGATGCCGGCGGCGACGGCAACAAGGCGTTCTATGAAACCAAGCTGATCAATGCGCGCTTCTGGATGGAACGCGTGATGCCCGATACGGCGTCGCTGCACGAAAGGGCGACGGCCGGCGCCGATACGATCATGGCGCTGGACGCGGCCAGCTTCTAACCGAAAAAAGGCGCGGGGCTATTCTGCCGCCGCCTTTTGGTCGGCCTGATGGGCAAACGCCGCCACACGAGAGGTGAGGCGGTCGATCAGTCCGGGCGGAATGTCATGCCCCATGCCCTCGATCAGTTCCAACTCGGCATGCGGGATCGCCTGGGCCGTATCTTCTCCACCATCCACCGGCACAAGAGGGTCATCCGTGCCGTGAATAACTAAAGACGGGCAGACAACGTTTTTCAGTTTGTCGACGCGGCTGCCGGAAGCAAGAATCGAGGCATATTGGCGGTTGAACCCCTGCGGATAGTACATGCGTTTGATCGCACGGGCGTTAACCTCATATAGCTGATCCTCCGGATAGGGATAGCCGGGGCTGCCGATCACCGCATGGGTCTTCATGTTATGGCGAATGACGTTTTCGATGTCGTCCGGATTTTCGGGCGCACTGGTCAGCACCGCCATGGCTTCAGGAGTGGCGGGTGACAGCGACGGATTGCTCGTAGTCGACATGATCGACGTCATGCTGCGCACCCGGCTGCCATAGTCCGCCGCCATAAGCTGCACAATCATTCCCCCCATGGACACGCCCAAAATATGTGCGGAGTCGATCTTGAGCGCATCCAGCAAACCGATCGCATCCGCGGCCATGTCGTCCAACACATACGGAACCGCCGGCTTCACGCCCGCCGCCATGTCGCGCGCGATATCGCCGAAGGCGGGCACCTTTTCGCCGTCAAACTTGTGGGACAGGCCCACGTCCCGATTATCGAAGCGGATCACCCGAAATCCCTTCTCGACGAAGGATTCACGGAAGCCATCGGTCCAGCGCACCATTTGGCCACCCAACCCCATCACCAACAAAAGCGGTGGATCCGCAGGATTTCCGATTTCGTCATACTCTAAGGTGATCCCGTTTGCGGCGATTTGTGTCATAAATGTCTTCCTCCGGTTTCGGGTGTTATCCCATGGAATAAGCGATCGGGGCAATTCACCCCCTGGGGGGCCTTTTAGCCGTTCAACGAGGTATTCATGACCCTCAGCTTTGACCTCTTCTGGTCTTTCCGCAGCCCTTACAGCTACTTGGCCACACCGCGTCTGTGTGACGTGGCGCGGGACTATGACGTCGAGGTCAAGGTGCGCCCCGTTTACCCCATTGCGGTGCGGATGGAGGGGTTTTTCAAGACCGTAAATCCCTTGTGGCCACCCTATTTACTGAAGGATACGGTACGCATTGCCGAGATGCTCGACCTGCCTTATGCCTGGCCCAATCCGGACCCTGTGGTGATGAATTTGGCCTCCGGTGATGTCCCCAAGGAGCAACCCTATATTCACCGACTGACCCGGGCCGGTGTGGCCGCCGCGGAAGCCGGCGCCGGATTACCTTTCTTATTCGAGGTAAGCCGGGTGATTTTTGGCGGCACGAAGAACTGGGATCAGGGACCACATCTGTATGAAGCGGCAAAACGCGCAGGCCTAGACCTTGAAGAGATCGACGCGAAAATTCAGAATAGTCCCGACCGCTACGAGGCCATAATCCAAGAGAACGAGGCGGCTCAACAGGCGGCTGGCCACTGGGGGGTGCCGCTCATGGTATTTGAGGGGGAGCCCTTTTTTGGGCAAGATCGGATTGACCACCTGATCTGGAGAATGGAGCAAAGCGGTCTCAAGAAAAGATCGTAACGGAACACCGGAAACGATTGAAGCGGCGGCCCGGTAAAGCCGCCATAGTGAGGAACGAGTACGGCGTAAGACAATGAAACGTGACTTGGATGCCATGTCCGACCGCGTTCATGATGTGGTCATCATAGGAGGCGGAATAACAGGGGCTATGATCGCGTGGGATGCTTCCCTACGCGGGCTCAAAGTCGCCTTGGTGGAAGCACAGGATTTTGGCCATGCCACAACGGCCGGATCGTCAAAGCTCATTCATGGCGGGCTGCGATACCTTAAAAATCTCGAATTCGGCTTGATCCGCGAATCTCTGAAGGAACGGCGCAATTGGGAGATTATTGCCCCGCATCTTGTTTTTCCGCTCGAGTTCGTCGTACCCACGCGGGGCTGGGGCAGCAAAAGCCGATGGTTTACCGGATTGGGTTTAACGATTTACGACTGGCTGTCCTACGACCGCAATTGGCTCAACGACGAAGACAAGAAAATTCCGGCCCACCGTTCGCTAAGCACAAAGGCACTGCTGGCCATGCAACCCGGTCTGAATCCGGATGGACTGCGGGGCGGCGTAAGCTATTACGATTGCCAGATGGTGTCGCCGGAAAGGCTGTGCTTGGAATGCGTTTTGGGGGCAGCACAGAACGGTGCGCAAATCGCAAACTATGCCAAAGCCATACAGTTCAAATACGGCATTACCGACGGCATGCGGGCTGTCACCGCTGTGGAGGTCTCCGACAAGTTCACGGGCGCCAGATATATCGTCCGTGGACGAATGATTGTCAATGCGGCGGGCCCATGGGCGGATCTTGTGCAGGAAAAAGCCAATGGCGGCTCAGCGGCGCGGGGCCTGATCCGCTCAAAGGGTGTACATTTGATCACCCGCAATTTGACACGAAACCAGGCATTGGCAGTGCAGTCCTCTGATGGACACTTCTTTATCCTGCCATGGCGCGGACATTCCATTCTCGGCACCACCGACACAGTCTACAAAGGCAACCCCGAGAAGCTGTGCGTCACCGAAGAAGACATCTCGCTCTTATTGAACCGGGCCAATGAAGCACTGCCGGGTGTAAATCTGAAACGCCGCGACGTGCTCCATGCCTATGCCGGTCTCCGCCCCCTGGTCGACACGGACCCGGGCTCTCGCACCGACTCCTCGTACACCGCGAGCAGGCGAACCGAAATCTACGATCACGCCCAAGACGACCTCTCAGGTTTTCTCTCGGTGATTGGAGGTAAATGGACCACGTCGCGCCTGGTGGCGGAAAGAACCGTCGACATGGTGGCCAAGAAGCTGGAGCGGCGGCTGAAGCCGTGCCAAACAGCCTCAACTCCCTTACCGGGCGGGGAGCTTGGGCAATATGCCAGTTTCAAACGGCGGGCTCTGCGGCGTTACAGCTTTTTGGGTTCGAAGGTCTGCAGCAATCTCGTGGCGACTTATGGCGCGATGATCGACGAGGTGGTGCCGCTGATCACCGATGCTCCTGACCTCGGCGAAACTATCGATCCCCCCGCGCCAGAGATTGCCGCTCAAGTGGTCCACGCTGTACGTCAAGAAATGGCGATGACCGTGGAAGACATTTTGTTCCGACGCACCGGCATCGGCACGCTCGGCCATCCGGGCGGCGATACGGTCACGCGCATTGCACGCTTTTTGTCGCGCGAATTCGGTTGGGACGCCGCCGAGACCGTCCGGCAGGTGGAGGCCACGGAATCTCAATTCATCAATCCCCTTCACGCCGCGGATGCTCTTTAGTCCATGTCATTTACGCCCGGGAAAACCGTAGCCATTGTCAATCCCGTTGCTGGGGGCGGCAAGATTTCCTCTGCCTGGGCGGAAACGGAATCTGCCCTGAAGACCCTTTGCGGCGCGATTGATGTTCAGTTTACGGACCGCCCGGGACAAGCAGAAGAATTGGCAAGGCAGGCCGTAAGGGATCATGTCGACGAAATCCTCGTGGTGGGAGGCGACGGCACCATCAGCGAGGTGGTCAATGGCATGCAAACTGCCGCCGGGGCGGACGACAAGGACGTGGTCCTCACGACCATCCCGGCAGGAACAGGCGGCGATTTTCGAAAATCCATCTCGGTACCCGATAAGCTGGACCAGATCCTAGACAGGCTGCGCCACAGCGAGCCTCAGCGCATCGATATTGGGAAAATCTGTTTCGTCGACCACCAAGGCACAGAAACGACACGCTATTTCACAAACATTGCAAGCTTTGGCTTGAGTGGCGAAGTTGACAAGGTGGTCAATGAAAGTCGTTGGCCGAAACGGTTTGGCGGTCGATTCACCTATGCCTGGAGCACCTTCAAGGCAATGGGAAAATATAAACCCAAAAAGATCCGCCTACGCATCGATGACGATGTGGATCGTATGATTACCTTTAACACAGTCGCCGTATGCAATGGCCGTTACTTTGGCGGGGGCATGTTGGTTGCCCCCAAAGCGGCCCTTTCCGACGGGCTGTTCGATATCGTGGCGATAGAACCGCAGAGCGCGATCAGCGGGTTGAGAAATGCGCCGAAGCTTTATCAAGGGCGCCACCTTGATGAACCCAATGTCCAATCTTGGAAAGGCAAGCGGATAGAAGCCATTCCGGCCGATGAAACCCAAAAAGCTCTTTTGGATGTCGATGGCGAACCGCTCGGCACCCTGCCCGCTACGTTTGAAATCGTCGCTGGCGCGCTGCTCCTCAGGCAGTAGACCTATTTCAGAGCTTTTTTGACCGCATTGCCCGCATCGGCGACGGCACTGGCGGCCTTTTCGACCGCCCCGGTAAGGGCAACGAACCCATGGATCATGCCGTCATAATTGACATACTGCACATCGACGCCGGCGGTGCGCAGATTGTCTGCATAGGCCTTGCCTTCGTCTTTTAACGGATCGAAGCCCGCCGTGATCACATAGGCCGGGGGCAACCCACTCAAATCGGATGCCTTCAAAGGTGAAGCATACGGATTATCCGCGTCTTTAGGGTCCGCCAAATACTGGTCTTCGAACCACACCATGGTTTCGGTTTCCAGAAAATACCCGGTGGCCAATTCGCGGCGCGAATTGCTGTCGATGCCGATCTGCGCCACCGGATAAATGAGCAACTGGAACGCCACCTGGGGCCCGGCCTTGTCTTTCGCCATCAGGCACACGGCCGCCGCCAAGTTCCCACCCGCTGAATCGCCGCCCACGGCTATACGATTGGGATCGACGCCGATTTCCATGGCGTTCTTTTCAACCCAGGTGAGTGCCGCGTAGGCATCGTCGGCGGCCGCCGGAAACTTATGCTCCGGCGCCAACCTGTAATCCACCGCGATGACTTTGCAGCCGCTGGTCTGGCTAAGCGCACGGCACGTATTATCATGAGAATCGAGATCGCCGATGACCCAGCCGCCGCCATGGTAATAAACCAACGCTGCCAAAGGGCCGCCGCCGGAAGCCACCGGGGTATACAGCCGAACCGGAATCTCGCCGCCCGGTCCGGGAATAGTACGATTTTCAACACCCCCCACAGGCACGTCGGAATTGTCGAAGGCGGTGGACATTTCGTTGAACACGACCCGCGCCTCTTCCGGCGACATTTCCGAAATCTTCGGACCGCCGGCCTCGGCCATCTGGTCAAGAATCACTTTTACCTGGGGGTCGAGGGTCATCAGCCTCTCCTTACAGCCTGTCATTTCGGCGCATATTGCCCGTGAAGCACAGCGTCAAGCAATGGGCAATCGAGGTGCGGGACAAAAACGTGAAAGGCCGGTGCGAAGAAGCGGGCCCGCTGTTAATGCAATTGGATGGCGCTGTCGGACAGACGGCCATCGACCATATCCTGCACAACGCTGCGCAGCACACGCCAGGTCCCTGCCCGCGAATCGTCACCTTTCGCCTCGAGTTCAACCACAGCATGGTCGGCGAATTCGATAATCGTCGGTCCATGGCGATCGAGGAGGTAAACGGCCAAGTTGTGTAGATCGTGGGCGGTAATCATGGCAATTCCTTGTGTTGGTCACTAGAGCGCTTCATGGTCATATTGAATCGTTCTGACGATGCGATTCTTTGTCAGGACAAGGAGGGCGCCGATGAGCGTAGTGGGGCTACGGTCGAGGCG
>JANQMY010000263.1 GCA_028279895.1 Alphaproteobacteria bacterium | reverse complement strand
CATTTACACCCGCACGCGCTCCGGCGCGGTTCTGCCGATTTACGGCGGCGTGCCGGCCGCAGAGGGCCGGACACTGTTCTGCGGCCGCCAGAGCATGCGTACGACGGTCCGGGTCATCACCAGCGACGAGAGGCGCTGTGTCATCGCTTATCGGTGTTCGTGAACCGCCGCGTCGAAGTTACCGTCGCATTGGCAACACCGTCCGGCCGAATCCCGGATCATAGCGAGATTTCTCTATTGCCGACTCGGCATGAGCGCCAATCACGGCTCTTAGCCGCCGTTCATCGGTTACTCGGATGCCGCTTTGCAATCCGTTGAAGGAAGCATTCGCTGCGCTTGCAAACTAAGCCTGATCTGAATTCACACATCGCGGACGACGCCGTCATTGAGTTCTCCCAAAATGCTATTTCGTTGCACCTGATCCTGTAATCTGTCTCATCCAAAACGCTTTCATAAAGCTTCACATGCGCAAGTTTTGGATTAGATTCTTTAGCTGTCTGAAAGTTCTCAATAATTTCTGTATTCTTCATTTCTTTGGCGCCGTCAGCGCGACAACCGATATAAATTCCTGAAATGACCTCTTCCGGTATTCTGACAAAGTGCATTCCGTTTCTCGGGATAACACCTGGACATCTCGAAAACCTCCTCAAGCTGGCTGTGATCTGATTCACTGTGGTGGTGATTTGCACGGAGGTGTTGGATGCGGAGCCAGGTTAGGTTTTGGGATATAGACGAACGCTATGTTCGCCTGAGCGAGGCGGGAGACCCGCTGGAGAGACTGAACGCGGTAGTTCCATGGGATTTGTTTGGCAAACCGTTGACCAAGGCATTGAAGCGTTCCGATAGCGCCAAGGGCGGACGGCTACCCTATGATGCGGTGCTGATGTTCAAGATCCTGGTTCCGCGGGCGCTCTACAACCTTTCTGACGATCAGGCGGAGTTCCAGATCCAGGACCGTCTGTCCTTCATGCGGTTTCTGGGCCTGGGGCTTGGCGACAAGGTCGCTGACGCCAAAACGATCTGGCTGTTCAGGGAGCACCTCACGCAGGCTGGTGCGGTGGACAAGCTGTTTGCCCGTTTCGACAAGTACCTCGGCAAGGCCGGCTATCTAGCCCTTCTCGGCGATTGCACGCAATCGCCTGCCAGGCAACGGATGGGTGGGCAGATCGTGGACGCGACGATCGTGGCAGTGCCGAAACAGCGCAACACGGGCGGTAAGAAGGCCGACGTCAAGGCAGGCAAGGTACCGGAGGCATGGAACGATAAGCCGGCGAAGCTGCGCCAGAAGGATCGGGATGCACGCTGGACGGTGAAGCTCTCCAAAGCCAAGGCCGATGGGAAGGCAAAGACGGCGCGGCGCGACATCGCGGTTCCGGCCTTCGGCTACAAGAATCATACTTCGATTGATCGCCGGCGCGGCTTCGTCCGGGGTGGACTGTCACCAGCGCCTCGGCTTGGGATGGGGCGCAACTGCACAATGTCCTGGACAAGAACAATACGGGCTTGACGGTGGGCCGGTGAGGCCGTCAGCGCGCCATCGGTTCGAGCGCAAGGCCGAACGCCTATCGCTCGAAGAGTGAGAAGGATCAGAAAACTGTCCAGCGGACAGTTTTCCCTTCGAACGAGGCATGGTTGGAAAAGAACGGATATTTCTCCGACATCCACCACAAGAAACCGAAGGGCCGGCCGATGAGTGGGGCAACCGCGCGTGCCAACAGTCGCCGTTCAAAGATCCGCGCCTTCATCAAGCACGTCTTCGCGCAGCAAAAAGCCAGGATGGGACTGTTCGTGCGTACCGTCGGCATCGCTCGGGCCCGCACCAGGATCGGAATGGTCAATCTCACCTACAATCTTACCCGCTTCGTCTGGCACGAGGGGCGAAGCGCCCATAAGCGCCAACCGGCTCGGTGACGCCGCTGCGATGTTGAACACCGGGCTCGGTTCAAGCCTGACCACTGAAATCCAAGCTCGAGCCCCACATCATGCTCTGTCGAAGCGACAATTTGCTTATGGCCATCCGATCTGGCGGTTAATCGAGGTCCATTTGCTAGTCAGTGACGTCTGCTAGTCAGAGACATCACTGAGTTCGTTTTTTATGGATTATACAATCCATGATTGCGCTTCGTATCAATGAATGCAATAATCGATAAGTAATTATATAAAAGGACACCTATATCTGAATGTCGAAGGTATTGTTTTTTAAATATTAATTAGGTTGAAATCCCAAAATATAAAAGAGGAAATTGTAGTGGAAACAATCAATGCGTAGCATATTCATGACATTCAATTTTTTCACCGAAACAACTGTCAGCGCGGCTGCGAACAGTGCTTGTTCATGTACAAACGATGAATTCGAGATCGGGCGTAGCAGCAACAAATACAAAGTTTCGGAACCCGGCTCTTTCATGCCAACTGGCTTAACATTAGGGCCTGGGCATATTTCATATTGCGCATACTCGGGATGTTGGGAGGGGGACATTTATTTCGCTCACCGAAAAATGTTTTTACGCGGTCGGAGCCGACCTTAGATGGATTCATGACAATGAGAGCAAAGTGGCTGCCGTCCAAGTTGCCGCCGACACAACAAATTGCAGAGCAGTTCTCATTGGTGGCGGACTTGTAATGCCAATAAGATGTTGGCCTTGGGCGTATTGTGAAGACTGCAAGGCAAATCAATTGGGGAAGTGACATGCTTGACGTTAAAGCACTTGATCAAATCGATCCAGGGGCACGGCTTGTTGATCTATCAAAGACGAGACTAACCGCGGTACAGCGCGCTTTAGCTGTATGTGCCTATCCGGTTGGCTATGTCGATGGATTACACGGACCGAAAACTCGCAATTCATATGCGGAGCTGATTAACGACGAGAAACTTGGCGATGCGGAACTGCTTTCGGAACAAGCTATAGATCATCTTAAATCTAAAGTGCAGAAGATGCGGTCTTTATTGGATAAGCCTTCCGAGAGCCCGGACGTCGTAAAAGAACGACTTGCTGAAGCATTTCGTTTGATAGGCCTGCATCATAAAGCCCACATAGCCTATGGATTGGCGACGACGCAGTGGGAAACCAATCATACGTTTGAGCCAGTAAAGGAGGCTTACTGGCTGTCAGAGAGCTGGCGAAAGAAGAACTTGCGCTATTATCCTTACTATGGGCGCGGATATGTGCAACTCACTTGGGACAGAAACTACGAGCTCTACGGAAGTATTCTGGGATTAGATTTGATTGATGAACCAGATTACGCACTTCGGCATGACGTTTCTGTTTTCGTTATAGCACATGGTATGAAGATGGGCGGTTTCACCGGTCGGAAACTAGAGGACTATATTACGCGAAACAAGACGGATTTCGTCAATGCGCGCCGCGTAATCAACGGCACAAACAAAGCTTATGAAATTGCCGCCCTAGCTGAAGAATATTTGGATAGTTTGTAAGGGAGTTTACCTCTGCAACCAAACCACTCACGCTACCTGAGTTTTAATGAATTGGACTAATTGGGATGAGCTTTCAATTTAATGAACATTTGATACCTCTCAACAAGGGACATGCAGTTGGTCCCGGGTGGACTTCAGCCACTGGACATAGACCTCGCGGTGTCACTTGGCATTGGACGGCATTGAGGTCATTGAATGACTGCAGAGGAATCTTGGGTGGATACGCCACAATAACCTCAAAAGTATCGTCTCACTATTGTGTAGGTCAGGCTTATACAGATGGTGTTGATCGATATGTCAGCCTTGAAAATCGGTCCTGGCATGCCGGGATAGGTCAGAAGATTAGATGGGACGGGAAAGCTTCTACTAATAAAACCAAGGGTACAAGGGCGTGTATAGGCATAGAGACTTGTAATGTAGGTTACGAACGACCTGGTCATCCAGCTGGAGGCGATTGGATTGAAGCCGTCAATACTGACAGCAAATGGATAATGAAAATCGAACCCTGGCCTGAGGAACAATTCAATATGATGGTTGCGGTTGGAAAAGAGATTATTGACCGCTGGCCGCACATTGAGTGGCGCGATCACCATGGTCACCACGATATCTGTCCCGGTTATAAGCAAGATGTTGCGGGTTTTCCGTTTGCGCGATTACTTCGGGGGATTTACGGTGATCCAAATATTCCGGATATTTGGTCTCCATTCTGGATGCCAAAAGCTCGTCAGCGGGCTCTTATTGCACTTGGATATGATCTTGGTCCTACACAGGACGATGGAGACTTCGGAAATCTTAGCAGTCGGGCGCTTCTAGCGTTTCAAAAAGACAATGACTCTTATGTGATACCGCATTGGACAACGTTTACTTGCGACAAGATATTTCACCGGCTGACAGATGAGGGGCTTGATCCAATCACAGTCTCACAAACACCACTCAACTGACAAAGAGTTGGTTACTTCATCAATGTTTTATGAGACGCCTATGATTGTGTCATTTGACAAACGGACGGAAGGTTTGAAATTGCCGAAAGTCCACGGACGCCTCTAAATACACCTTTAAATAGAAGAAATATTTGAATTTCGCTAACCCTGATCAGCGGTGTGTCGAGAGAGGGCGGTATAAATGTCGGAGTCAGGAAGTGTAGACAGAAGTGCCGGAAGGCCCATCATTAGCAGATTGTCCAGCCTCACGAATATTTGGAGGTCAATTTCCGGCTGGTTCACCGCACCGATTAACCTTAGTAGCGTTGTATTGTTTATCACTAAACTGGGGGTGGTATTGATCTTACTACCTGTCGTCGCATTTTTGATCTGGGATCAGGCACTAATCTGGTGGAGTGGCCCCTCTGTGCAACGACTTGAGGAACGCGAATTCCTGTGTACTCAATTTGCGCTACCCAAAGATGTGCCGGAACCCAACGCCGCCCTGTCGCCGGAATTGTTGGAGGTGCAGCGGGCAATGATCCATGTGTCCTTGATGAAGGAAAAGGCACGCAGCTATATACAGCCAACCGGTACGATTGACCGGGTCACTTCCTACCTCAAATGCGCCAACGTTACTGACGTTTCGACGTCGTCACTGTCGATCAAACATACCTTGCGGCCTGACTTCTTCCAACATCTCGACCTGCACAGTCGGGTTGAATTGGAGCTTAGTGAATACGATCAAATTGCAGGAGATTCTGGTATTTTTGCAGAACAGATTCCTGATCGGATCAAGTCATTTTGGATTGACTCCTTAAGGCAAGCAGAAATCGCACTTGGCACGCGCCAACAAAAAATTGCGAAAGAACAGCGCGAGCAACCAACGGCACTGCCCCCTGGAACGAAGAAAGATATTGTTGCCGTTTCGTCAGCAGCATGGGTCTTAATAGTCGGTGGAGACAAGTCCCTTGAGAGTGCTGTATCGCAGGTTCGCATCACGCGAGAGATCGTGAAAAAGAAGGAGTTACAAGGACAAGAAAACGTTACGCTCATGTCAGTGAGTGGCTGGTACCGAACCGTAATCCCGTTTGAGACCCGCACAGCAGCCCAGAACGCCCTGAACACACTTATCTCAGACCTTCCGTATGGTGGTTATTCGCGCAATATTCCCCACTGGTGTGGTGGCCAGACAAGCAAAGATATTACAGCAGATCAAAGCAACGCGGACAAAGACACCCTGAGTGACAAAGACGTCAAACTGTGGTCCTGCTCTTAGCAACCAGCCGTCCTTCACTAAGCAAACAATCCAATGCAGCAGTTGAACGCAGTGCATGGAAATCAGAAAAGTCCGCTTCCTGCCCACATCCGGCACTTACAGCGGGTGACGAACACCATGACATGCGAACAGGCAAAAAGCGTTTACCTCAGCCAGGGACGCATTTACACCCGCACGCGCTCCGGCGCGGTTCTGCCGATTTA
>JANQMY010000244.1 GCA_028279895.1 Alphaproteobacteria bacterium | reverse complement strand
GTTCCAAGGGCGGTTGGGTCCCGTCGCCGTGGTCGTTGTCGTTCATGGCGCCGACTCCACCGGTTTGGAGATTTCAGGGTGGTCGTGGAGGTATTCGCGCACCGCCACGAACGGCACAAACTCGACCGGTCGTCCCAAGCGGATAAGGCGGCATTCGCGGTGGGTTTCGCCTTGGAACGCGAATGTTCCGTCGTCATACAAGCCGAAAAACCACCCGCCGATTTTCCCGGGCCACGTGCCCCAACATTGTGCCCACGCCGGCATCATTTGCCGATCCAGGGCGGCGTCATACAGTTCCAAGTCGAACGGTAAAACCGTCAACAAGCGCGGAATGCGTGGGCCCAAGTACCGGCGTTCTGTGTGGTCTATCTCGTTGTCGTACATCGACCGAAACGCAAATCGATCCGGTCCATCGACGTCCACGATTTCGATCACTTCCCAGCCCGGCGGCGACCCGTTGTACCAATACAAGCCCGGCCTGACTTGACGTTCGGTCATGTCACCGTTCCCTTGTAGGGCACCGGGACCACGGTATATCTGGCGCGCTTGGACGCGTCGGCGGCCATTTGGGCGGCGCGTTTGTTGGACAAGTCCGCGTGGTCGTTGGCGTCGTTTTCATCGGCGAACGCGCACACGAAATGCGACCGGCCGTCGTGTTCGTACTGGACCAGGTAGATTTTGTCCGTGGGTTTCTTGTCATGGCCGTGGGTCATGGCGGTCCTTTCTAGTGAAAGCGGACGGGGTCGCCCGCGGCGGCGGCGCGGCGCAACCCGGCGATGAATTTTTCCGTGCACGTGCGCATGCACAGTTGTCTAAACGCATTCGGTTCGATGTTGACCAACAAGCCCTCCAGCCGGTCGGCCAATCGCCCCGCGTGATCGGGCGTGATCAGGCCGTCCGCATCGGAATGGACCAACAATACCAACAGCATGTCGTCGGGGTCGGTGTCCCATTCGCCGACGTGTTTTCTCTTGGCGCCGTGTTCTTCATTGGCGTCGTTCCGATTTAGCTCTATGTCGGCTCTCTGAAGAAGAGAACGGCAAAATAGGTGGAGTTGCATGTAATTGAAATGCTGCCGGGCATGGAATTCCCCACGCCTATTGAACCGGCTCGGGCGCCGAAGAGATATCCAATTTGGGCGGAAGGTGAGCGAATCGTGAATCAAAAGAACTTGGAAAAGGCGAAGTCTCAATCCTTGATACCCGAAGCTCCCTCGTTGGTCATCTTTCCAATGCGTTCGAAACGATCAAAAAATGAGTCGGCGCAGTGGTTGCGGTCCCGAGCGCATCTTCCCAAAGTCCATTTGATGACCACCACGGCAACGGCAAGCTAATCGGTAAAGGGGGGGCGTGACGAGTATGTTTTTTACAACAACGCCGGTTCGGATACCATTGAAGACGTGTCGCCCGAGGGTAGTGCAGTTGTGTTTATCGGAGATTTTGACCGTTCCACGTTCGAAAGGTCAGACCGAGATGGCCGTGGAAGATCTTGCGACCTGATCATTACCTACGGGGAAGAATTCAAAGTTACCATATTGCGCTGGTGTCAGATGCCAGCCCATGTTAAAGTCTGTTGGGCATTCGAGATGCAGGACAAACTGCGTCTAGGTTCGTATTGGAAAACCAATGAAGAGCTTCCGCAATCGCCTTTGCGCATTAAGTTGACGAGCTTGTACCTAGAGCATGATCATTTTTCACGGAAACATGATCATGCCCGAGATTCTTTGTTGGTCGCGCGCTCGGACGGTTAGCCAGAGTCCATCCCGGATCAGATCCGGGACAGGTTTAACCTGATCACGCTTTAGCTAGCTACATCTGGAAGCGTTGCTCGCCATCTCAGAACCCGTCTGCACAACCGCAGAAAACCGTTTGACAAGAATGCGTTGCTCGTATTGAGACGACCTTCGTTACAACGCCGGGCGCGACAATACATACGCCGCTGATCGGTTGGCGTATTTCCTAATGATACGTACACAAACGAAAATGCTGCGCAGCATACCATGCAATTTCGAATAATACGATAAGCACAAACAACTCCCTGTTGCAAATCACATTTCGTCTCGCTAAAACAGAAGAACTCCTACCCTTCCGTATGCGTCCTTTTCTCACCGTCGGATGGGGTGTGTCGATTTCGTGAAGTTTTTCGAGATGTTCAATGAGTGAGGCGGTCAATCCACCGGACCAGAACGTCCCCGATACGGGGCTTGCGTGCCTGATAATGCTGCTCAAATTTCTTCGTGTAGCGGTGGATCCAGCGCAACTTCAGCACCAGCGCGGTCAGGGTGATGTCGCATTCACGGCAGAAGATTTACTGAGGCTTTCGAAACAACTCGATGTTAAGTCTAAGATTTCGGAACCCGACATCAGTAAACTGAAAGATGTTCCTTTGCCCGGCATCGCTTTAGCACGCGACGGAGGTTTTTTTGTACTTGCGCAGGTGTCAGAAGATGCTTTCCTAATCCAAAGTCCCTTAAGTAATTCGCCGCAGAAACTAGACAAAGAACAGTTCAAAAAAATCTGGGCAGGCAAGATAATATTGATGACGACGCGGTCGCAGGTGGCGGGCGCTGATCGCAAGTTTGATGTCACATGGTTTATTCCGGCGCTCGTCAAGTATCGTGAATTGCTGGGCGAGGTTTTGGTCGCGTCGTTCTTCCTGCAGCTCTTCGCTTTGGTCACGCCGCTATTTTTTCAGGTCGTGATCGACAAGGTGTTGGTGCACAAGGGGCTAACCACGCTGGACGTGATGATCATCGGTCTGCTGGTTGTCTCGGTGTTTGAAGTGGTGATGGGGGGATTGCGCACCTATGTCTTTTCGCACACCACAAACCGGGTGGATGTGGAGCTGGGCTCGAAGTTGTTCAAGCATCTGCTGGCGTTGCCGCTGAGTTACTTTGAGGTCAGGCGGGTGGGCGATTCCGTTGCTCGCGTGCGCGAGTTGGAGAACATTCGTGACTTTCTCACGTCATCTTCCATCACTCTTCTTATCGATTTACTCTTCACCGTCGTGTTTTTGGCGGTGATGTATCTTTACAGCCCAACGCTTACACTCATTGTACTGGCATCCATCCCATTTTACGTGGCGATTTCCGCCTTCATCACGCCTCCGCTGCGTGCTCGGCTGGATGAGAAGTTTAAACGGGGCGCCGAAAATCAAGCATTCTTAGTTGAGTCTGTAACGGGCGTCGGAACGCTGAAGTCTATGGCTGTCGAACCGCAGATGCAGCGCCGTTGGGAGCAGCAATTGGCGGGCTATGTGGCGTCGAGTTTTCGGGCGAACATGCTGGGAACTGTGGGCAGTCAGCTCGTTCAGCTTGTGAACAAAATAACGATTGCGCTGACACTCTATTTTGGTGCGAAACTAGTGATCCTTGGTGATCTCACCGTGGGCCAACTGGTTGCGTTCAATATGTTGGCGGGGCGTGTGAGCATGCCGGTTTTACGTCTTGCCCAGCTCTGGCAGGATTTTCAACAGGCACGTATCTCAGTTCAACGTCTTGGGGACATTCTAAATGTGCCCGCGGAACCGTCCTATAATCCAAACCGAGCTAATCTTCCGCAGGTAAAAGGCAATATCGAATTTGACGGTGTGACGTTCCGTTATCGTCCGGACGGGCCAGAGGTTCTGCGGCGGATTAACCTACAAGTGCCGAACGGGCAGATCCTTGGCATTGTGGGGCCGAGTGGATCCGGGAAAAGCACCCTCACAAAACTGGTTCAGCGCCTTTACGTGCCGGAGTCCGGTCGCGTGTTAGTGGACGGTGTCGATCTTGCGCTGGTTGATACCGCGTGGTTGCGGCGACAGGTTGGTGTCGTTCTGCAGGAAAATATTCTTTTCAATCGCTCGGTGCGTGAGAACATCGCACTCACCGATCCGACACGCAGCATGAATGAAGTGATGGCCGCGGCAAATCTGGCCGGCGCGCATGAATTCATCCTCCAACTGCCGGAAGGGTACGACACAATAATCGACGAGCGAGGTGCCAATCTCTCCGGTGGTCAGCGGCAGCGCATTGCCATTGCCCGTGCCCTCATCACGAACCCGCGCATCCTTATTTTGGATGAAGCAACAAGTGCGCTTGACGCAGAATCGGAAGAGATCGTTCAAAAGAACCTCAAGGCCATGTCACGTGGCCGCACGGTAATTATCATCGCCCATCGTCTGTCGGCAATTCGTCAGGCCGATCGCATTATCACCGTCGATCGTGGCGCGATCGTTGAGGACGGCACGCACGACCAACTGCTGGAACTGGATGGGCGATATGCCCAATTGCACAGAAAGCAGATGGCCTATGCTTGATCTCGTGAAGCGACACATTGCTGTTTGGCGTGAGGCCTGGGCACTGGAAAGTGAGGCCCGCAAGACCAAACGGCGTTCGGCGGAGGCCGACTTCCTGCCGGCCTCGCTAGAGATTATGGAAAAGCCGCCCTCGCCGGTCGGGCGGCTGACCATGTGGCTGGTTATTGCCTTTTTTACCATCGCCCTCGTGTGGTCCTATTTTGGGCGGATCGATGTGGTGGCGGTTGCCGAAGGGCGTGTCATACCCAAGGGGCACGTCAAAGTCATTCAACCGGCGGAAAGCGGCGTGGTTAAGGCGATCCATGTATCGAGCGGCCAGGCGGTTAAGGCGGGTCAGATCTTGGTGGAGCTTGATCCGACATTTGCGGGCGCTGACGAGGAGCAGGTTTCGCGCAATCTTGCGACGGCGCGCGTGCGCCATGCCCGGGCCACTGCGCTGATCGATCACCTGAACGGCCGGAAGCCCGATTTCATCGTACCCGACAATGTGGAACCCGACCAAGTAGCTATGAACCGGCGCCTCATTGCTAGCCGGTTAAGCGAGTTCGATGCGCGCCTCGACAGCTACTTGCAGCAACGGATCGAGCGCGAATCCGATTTGAAAGTGGTCGAAAACGAACTGAAAAAGCTGAGGGAAATGCGGCCATTGGTAGAGGGCCAAGTGTCGGCTCGCCGCGAGTTGCTTAGGAAGGGGCTGACTCCGAAACTGCTTTACATGGAATTGCAAGAGCGTCTCGTGGAACTGGACGGCGATGTGCGCATGCGTCAAGACAAACGCGGTAAGATCCTTGCCTCGATCGCGTCGGTCGATCAGCAGGCGGTCGAATTCCAAGAAGAATTCGAAGCGGGTGTGTTGACCGAGCTTGCGGAAGCCGCCGATGAAATGTCGCTTCAGGAACAAGAACTCTCCAAGGCGCGTCAAAGAAACGCTATGCAAAAACTGACGGCGCCGGTCGACGGTATTGTTCAACAACTTGCGGTTCATACCATCGGCGGTGTGGTCGAACCCGCCCAGCCTCTTATGGTGGTCGTACCCGGCGAGGGCGAATTGATCGTCGAGGCTTCGCTCCTGAACAAGGATATCGGCTTTGTGAAGGAGGGCGACGAGGTTGAGGTGAAACTGGAAGCGTTTCCCTTCACGAAATACGGTGTGATCCCAGGCACGTTGGAGGCTATTTCTACGGATGCCGTGCAAGACGAGCAAAAAGGGTTGATTTATCAGGCGCGCATTTCGATGGACGCCAGAACCATCCGTGTGGGTGCTAATGACGTGGCGTTGGTGCCGGGCATGGTGGCCATGGCCGAAGTGAAGACAGGCAGCCGAAGGCTGATCGAATTCATCATGTCCCCCTTGTTGCGCTATCGGGATGAATCCATGCGAGAGCGGTAACTCAAATCGGGGAATGAACATTGTCACAGCAGTGTGGCGAAAATGGTATTGATTGTTTTAAACAATGGAGGTGTTGATGAGCGATGACCTGAACCCGGCCACGCCGAACGGCGATGGGAGTTCTGATGACGGCGCAGCGGCGGCGCAGAGCAAGGCGGAAGCCATCAAGCCCACCGTGTCCCATGTGCTGGGCGAAGTGGTATGGTTGATGACACAGTCGCCGCAATACAAACACTTTGCGCTTGCCGATTTGGAATGGATGGTCATGCCGCCAATTCTGCTGAACCAGTTCCGTATCTTCCGCGATAAAACCGGCAAACCGGCCGGCGCTGCGTTCTGGGCATTTTTGGGAGAGGATTCCGAAAAGAGGTTGGAGGAAGGGCCGGCACGCCTGCGGCCGGACGAATGGAAGTCCGGCGAGCAGATGTGGCTGGTGAATCTCTTGGCACCTTTCGCCACGGCAGAGAACAAAATGGCGGACGCGATGGTGAAAGACGTGGTGGATAATGTGTGTAAAGGCCGCTCGCTCAAACTGCACCGCAATGATCTGGCCACGGGCAAGCGAGAAGAGGTTGAGCTGAACGGCTGAGCCTCGTTCAGAATCCTCAAAATGCGTGATCCAAACGCCAATAGCCGTGCACTGGGTGTCCTAGTTTTTCGGCACATCGATAAATCGTTTTTCGCATTGATGGTGCGGCGAACCGCGGGTCTCAACTTGACCGACACGCGTATTCGATGGGCTCCTCATGAAGGTTACTTGGCGCGCAGAGAAATTATGGTCGAAACTACTTGCCGTACCCGCATTGCCATACCATCCGTACCGCCATAGCTGCTGAGAACGAGTGTCCATTTTCTTGAAAAATACTTATCGAGAAGCTGCCCCTATATAGACATTGATCGATTGAACTTGAGCGCGGCCGCGTCACAATAGTCAATAATTCTGCATACAGAGTATCGAATCAGGGAAATTCTCTAAGGCGTGTGTTTTTCGGTTGATTAACCAAAAGTTGCGGCATAGCATTGCACTTAAGAGTTGATGATCTGTCGGGAGATCGCTCAAGCAAAGTCCGACCTTAGGTGGTTGCCGATTTTTTATTCGAGTATGCACATGCAGTTCAATTGCTTTCGCTTATGCGCAGGGGTTTTGTTTTCGTCCTTTTGCTTGGGTCTGTTTTCGAGTTCTCAGTGTTTGGCGGATAAGCAAACTCTGGATGTGGAATGGATCGACGGCGCTTGGAATGAAAATTCTTCGTTGCTTGGCCGTCAGCTTGCCGCGCATATGGACGCGAATGACAATATACTCCTAACTGACGTAAAATCGTTGCCTCCTGCCGACAAAAAAAATGGTTGGGCGCATCGTCGTGCAATTAACTTTCTATACCTGAAGTCTGAAAACTACTCCTCCGAATACCCGCTTAGGTACAAAATTCCGGTTCCGAAAGGAACCAACAGTGACGGAAGTGCTGTGCGCCAGGCGATTTCTGTTAAGCTTTCAGGCAGTTTTCTGATTGCCGCAACCTCGAGCAAAATAGGCTGGCGTGAACGAATCGCATCAATGATGGGCGATGGATATCGATCAAGTAATCAAAGGATTACTTTATTTGACTACGGATCAAAGTTCGACGCCACTCCCAAAATCACGTTTGATACGGGCTACAAACGCATTGCAGCGCTGGACGTGGCTGCTTCGGCAAATGGGCGTGTTTGGATAGCCGCCCAAGAGCAGGTTGGTCCCATCAGACTGATATCACCGATTGATTCTGGAGGTTATGTAGAATCGGATGATTTCGTGGGATTGCGTGCCGGAGCGATTGAAGCGACAGAAACGGGTGTCTTTTTTTTTGGTGCTGGATACGTAAATCAAAAGTGGGTTCTGTCTATTTGGGAAGCGCAGAAGAACGCCGAAACAACAAGACCGATTTTTCGTTCGCCTGGGCGCCCGGTCCACGCAAGTGGATTTGTCCCTCACATCGTTAAATCACACAACAATAGATCTGCGGGCGTGATCTACTTCGTCCAATACTACAAGCTTGACCATCGACTAAATGGGCGCTTTGAGGGCTCTCAGGACGTAAGGGTCTTTACAGTACCCAGAGATTCAAACGTCGTTGAAACAAAGTTCGAACTCCCCCGTATCGCTTTAGAAGTACGTCATTATGACCGTCTGGTTGTATTTCCGTTAAACAGCAAGGCTCTGTTGTTGGCGGGTGTATCGGTAACCCCTGAGCCTTCCCTAATGTCTCCGAGCTCGGATGTGCCTTTAATGCTGTGGCGCCTTGAACAAGGCGGTGCGGAAGTCCCGCTACCAATCAATATTTCCGAAAGCCCGTGCATTGGCAAGGGGTTTTCGCCCAACACTTCATGGATTTCGGAGCTGATATACTCGGTTCACGGAGAAACTATGTTGATCGTGACGCACGAAAGAGATCGAGATACATGCATCGATATCGGTCGGTTGAGACAATCCCAAGTTAACAGTCTTAGAAGCGCAAGACCGCTCTAAAGAGGTAAGAGGCTCAAAAATGACGGAACAGAACATCTTAGACTTCCGGAGCAGGATAGAGCAGGACGGGATTAATCGTACTTTGTTGGACGACCTGAGTGCGTCGGGGTTGCAACTTCATGAAGTGCTGGAGAATGGAATATATGAAGGCAGTTTCGACGTGCTGCCTGTGCCTGGCTCTGTTGACCCGACACACCGCCACTTGATCGTCGTTACGGATACCAGTGTTTATACAGTTACCGGAAACCCGAAAGACGGGATACCAGGATTCGAAGGAACACCAGCCGGAGTCTTGGGGGTCTATAGAGGTGATTATTTGAGCGCATCGAATCCCCATGATCCTCGAGATGCGGACTATGATGATAGGCCTCATTTCCTGCACAAATTCGATGAACTACCAAGCGGCGTCACACTTGGTAACCTGGATAGCTTCATCTCGGTCGTTGAAGCGGACGCGGCAGCTATAGATCAAGCCGGACTGAACTACAACTTCATCGTTCAAAACAGTAATTCTTTGTACTTTACGATCGTTTCTCAAGCGGGATTGCAACCGATCACAAACAGAGTTTCTCCCGGCCTTGAGAACAATCTCGAACGAGAGGTTGCGGGCGGCGCCCAAGCCTCCGCATTGGCCCTAAATCAGCTAACACAAGAAGGTGTGCACAGCGCGCGATACTATGCAAGTCGTGATGCTCTTTTGACTTTTCTTGATACGGCGATTGGTGGGAGCGCCGACCCGCTGACGGATATCCAGGAACAGATCGCGCTTGGTGAAGAAGTAGAAGCAAACATTGTTATTAGGTCGGAAGATGGGGGCACGACGCACTGGAGCACAGTGGTAACAGGCGTTGGAACATATGAAACACTTACTACGACATATGATTCAAAGGGTTTCATCACCAGCCAATTTGTTCAAGCTTCAGATGGAAGCTTAATCATAGCCGATATTGCAAACCTGTCGCCTGATCAGCCCTCTGGTATTATCGACCCTTCAAAACTTGCGACAGCTGGCGTATCGCAGAAGATTATCGAGCATATAAATGATACCGGCTTTCACAGCCCAGGTGCTTTGAAGTTCGATGACACAGCCGTCGGTCAGATAACGTTTGTTGACGACAATGGTGCTGGCACTATTACGCGGACTAACGAGATCGTTCGAAAAGACTCAAACGGTGATCTTGTACGTGGTGTCGAGACGACAACTTTGACCGCAGTTGATGCGAACACCCTTAACCTCACGCTTTCATTTGTCCCGTTGCCCGGGGTGCCGGCAATAGACCTGACTACACAAATAGATGTTTCAGGGACCGAGCCGGCCTTCAGCGCTGCTACACTAAATGGTTCACCGCTTCCTTCTTATCACACGGAGGCACTCAAGGACTTCATTCCGGCCCATGTTCTTTTGAACGAACACTATAGGAGTGTTTTTAACGAGCAGTACGCAGAGCAACCCTTCTTCCAAACAGTGTTTCGCGGCGATGCTACGTTTGAGGGCGTGGAGTTGGTGGCTGTGCAGACACAGTCAGGCTCCAAGGAGGTGCCGATCTACTTCTGGAGGGATTCAAAAGGAAGGCAACACTCCGTTGAGCTTGGAGTGGATGCAAATGATCAGCTTTTTGTAAATGACGTACGAACAGACGGCAACACCGCGATCGTGACCAACAAGACGGAAGGCGGTTTAGTTTCCACTGAAGTTAAAATAGATGGTGCGATTGTTGACTTCCAAACGGTTGGGGGCGTTTTCGGTTCTGTACTTGGTAAGCAGTTGGCGGGGGGCAATCAATTCGCTCAAATTGCGGCGGGTGCAGCATTAAGAACGGCGACATTCAACTTTGGTGAAGTATTGGACGTGGCCGTCCTCAGCGACGGTGAGTTCACCTTCGATAACATTGTAGATGCGCTGAAGGACGCGCCGTTCGAGTTTCGGCAAAACCTAGAAGGTGTTGGCATCGGCGCAGCAAGTGCCTTTGTCACATCCGAGCTCGTTGATGCATTGGGGATTGATGGCATTGGGGCTGATGTATTTCAGACTGCGAGCGGTTTCGCGCTTTCAACAGTGCTAAACAACATCAATCAAATAGCGCAGGGGGCTACGAATGTCACCCTATCGACAGGCTTGACGAGCGCAAATTTAGGTGCCGCGGTTGGTTCCTATTTCGGAGGGCGTTTGGCCGTCAAAGTGGTTGAAGCCGATACCACTGCCGGGGCAATCGGCGGCGCGATTGGGAACACGCTTCTTTCGAAATTTGGTTTTGTCGGTTCCTTCGTTGGACAAGCTCTGGGGACTGTCATCGGAGACATTATCGGAGAATTGTTCTTCGGCACACCAGTATCTGCCGCGGAGATATCATTCGATTTCATTGATGGACGATTTGTTGTTCTCCAGACATTTACCTCTGATGGAGGAAAAGAAGAAACCGCTGAAGCGATCGGGCAATCGCTTGTAGATTCCGTAAACGGAATACTTGACACAATAGGTGGGAGTTCGGTCGCAGATACGAGTATGACCTCTATTGTAGGACAAGAGGGCGCCGACTTCTTTACGGAAATAGGCGGACAGAGATTCGATTTCGAGGATTTTCCCGACGCATTGAACAATTCTGCGGTCCACACGCTCAAGGAAGCCAAAATCAGCGGCGGTGATCACCTCCAAAAGAGGGCGCTGTATACAACCATCGACATGATCACCGATGAGAGTGGAAATGTCATACCCGCGGCATTGTCTGCAATCGTCGGGAACATGGTGGTTGCCCAGGACTATGCGGAATATCTCAATAATGCAACAGCCATTAATGCGTTGATTGCGCAAAACACCGACACCACTTTCACAGCGGGGTGGGCCGCCACACTCGCCCGTGCGTCGGAGTTACAGTTGCACCGCCGGCACGAGGCAGATTGGTTTGGCGGTTGGGATTACGTTGTTGAAGAGACCGCAAGTTCCATTCTAGCCCTTAGCTTAGGATTCCGCGTGGGTGAACGCGCCATCGGGTTTGTGGACGGTGGCGCAACTGCGGGAGTAAAAGCTGACTATTTGGTGGCTGGCGCAAAAGACTTGATCTCAGGTACGGATGCAGCCGAGCGCATCATTATCGATCAAGACTACGCATACGGTTCGCCCTCCGTGACAGGTGGGGCGGACATTCGGTTTAACGGTCAAGCTTTGTCCGCGAGCCATTTCATCGATACAGCCGCCTACGTCGACGCTGGCGCTGGAAATGATTTTGTGCATGGCGGCGATCTCGGCAACGATTTGCTGGGCGGCGACGGCCACGACACGCTGCGTGGCGGCAAGTTGGCGGACTGGCTGTTCGGCGGCACAGGCGACGACAAGCTGTATGGTTTTGGCGGCGATGGCGATGCACTAAAGGGCGAAGCCGGTGACGACTATTTGCGCGGTGAGTCCGGCTCGAAGTGGCTCGATGGCGGGTCAGGCGACGACGCCATCTTTGGTGGATCGGATGACGATTACCTGACTGGCGGGACGGGTATAGACAATCTTGAAGGTGGTGGTGGCGCCGATACGTATATTTACCGGTCAGGCGACGGCCACGACCGGCTGTCGGATGCGGGCAGCGATACGGTCGCGGAAGCTTCCAGCGACAAGTTGGTGTTGGGCGAAGGCATTCTGCCGGCAGACGTTTCCGTCTATGCCTCGAAGTCCGACGACAGCTTCACGCTGACCTTCAATGGATCGTCCACGGACAATGCCATCGATTTGATTGGCCAAGGCCTTGGCGTTTCAAGCGGCATCGAGACCATTGAGTTCGCCGACGGCACCGTCTGGACCAAATCAGACTTAGTCAGCGCCGCTCAGACGGCCGCGGATGCGACGGTGATGGGGACCACCGGTGACGATATTCTCGCTGGTACACTCGCCGACGAAACCTTCAATGGTGATACGGGAAACGACACGCTATCGGGCGGTCATGGCTCCGATACTTACCAATTTGATTTGGGGGATGGTCAGGATACGATCGACGACCGAGGCCGGTGGAGCGACGTGGACCAGCTTGTCTTCGGCGCGGGCATCGCCATTGGCGATTTGCTGTTCACACGATCCGCGGCAACACCGAACGACATCACGATTAGCATCAATGGCACGACGGACTCTGTCACGCTTGTCAATCAAGATGCAGGCGCGGGCAATGGCATCGATGAAATCGTTTTTGATGATGGCACCACGTGGACAGCGCAAGACTTTACCGACCAGTATTTGGCTCAATCCATAACGAGCGGCGCCGATACGATAATCGGTTTTTCGGGAGACGAAACGATTGCAGCCGGCGGCGGCGATGATGTCATCGGAGGTGGCCGCGGCAACGATACGCTGACCGGTGGTTCAGGTTCGGATACCTATCACTTTAGGTTGGGCGATGGCCGCGATAGGATTGATGACAGTCACAGTGTTGCCTCGTTCACGGACCGATTGGTGTTCGGTGAAGGGATTGCCACGTCTGATATCTTGGTAGAACGCAATGCGCGGGACCTGGATGACGTGATCCTGTCGATACCCGGCACCCAAGATCAGATCTATCTCGATGAGCAGGACAATGGAGCCCGCGGAGTCGAAGAGGTTGAGTCTGCTGACGGCACGATTTGGACTCAGGCGGACATCCATCAAGCCTACTTCGATCAACAGTTAACCCGCTTTGACGACCATGTTTTTGGGTTTGACGTTGCCGACACTATCCAGGGTCTGACCGGCAATGATTATCTCGCAGGAGGTCAAGGCGGCGACAATTATGTGTTCAGTTTGGGGGACGGGCGCGATCGCATTTTCGATTCCGGACTCACATCGGACGTGGACCGCATTACGTTTGGTGCCGGGATCACCATCGCTGACCTTCGAGTGTCCCAGGATGTTTTCACCGGCGAGAACTTAATCCTCTCAATCGCCGGAACCGACGATGCGATTACGATCATCGGTCAAGACGATGGATCTGATGCGACAGGGATCGAAGAGGTTGCATTTGACGATGGCACGGTTCTTACCTACGCCGATCTTCGACAAAAATATGCAGAACAGGCGGCAACAAGCGGTCATGACCGGATTTACGGTTTTGCCGAGAACGATGATCTGACAGGGGGGGCGGGCTCTGATTCTATTACTGGCGGTGACGGCAGCGACACATACCGGTTCAACCTCGGGGATGGCCGGGATCGGATCTATGACGTTGAGAGCAATGTAAACGACACAGATCGACTGATCTTTGGTGCCGGTATTCTGACGAGCGACATAAGCGTTACGCGCAGCGCCATTGATGGGCGCGACTTACTCCTGTCGATCAACGGCACGAGCGACAGCGTACTCCTAGATTATTTGGATGGTAATCTGGCCGAAGTGATCGAAGAGGTCGAATTCTCTGACGGCACCATTTGGTCGTTCGCCGACATTCAAGCTGAGTACGCGACGCAGCATTCGGATGGCGGCGCCAATGTGTTACGCGGCACCGAGCAGGCCGATTCGTTTACCGCCGGCGGCGGGGCTGACGTCATGATTGGGGGCGAAGGAGGGGATACTTATACGCTTAACTCCTCTCATGGCGATGATGAGATTAACGACAATGGCACATCCGCAGGTACCGATCGCGTCGTGTTTGGCCCCGGCATTCTGCCGGCAGACATCAGTGTGATTGTCTCGGCGGAGGACTCGAGCGACTACATTCTCCGCAATAACACGACCGGCGATTCTGTATTGATCCACAATCAGACCGGAACCGGAGGCCAAATCGAAGAGGTCGTGTTCGACGACGGAACGGTCTGGACATCGTCCGACCTGACTACCATGGCTGTACAACAGGTGGATTCGGCAAACCCGATTACGGGAACAAGCGGTGCAGACAGTCTTGACGGAACGATAAACGGCGATCTTATCGAAGGACTGGAGGGGAATGATAGCCTCGACGGCCGAGGGGGCGACGATTATCTGAAAGGAGGTTTTGGCTCAGATACATATCGGTTCGAACTTAATGATGGCCGCGATGTAATCTATGATAAGGGCGCTCTTTTCTCAACGGATACGGATCGTTTGAAGTTCGTTGGGATCAATTCTGGCGATGTCGTTATTACCAAAAGCATTCTGAATCCAAAGGATGTTCTAATCTCTGTTGTTGGAACAGAAGACTCTGTTCGCATTGTTGATCAGGAAGATGGAGCAACCGGTGAAGAAACGCGTTATGGGATAGAAGAATTTGAGTTTGGCGATGGTCAAGTCTGGACCCAGGCAGATCTTCGGGCGAGCTATTTTGCGTCCGCTTCGACGTCAAGTAGCGACACCATCATTGGCTTTAGTGCTGATGACACATTCGATGGCGGTGCCGGAAACGATACGCTAATCGACTTCGGAGGCAGCGATACTTATGTATTTGACCTTGGCGATGGCCAGGATACGATTATCGATGATGAGCTGGGTGCGGCGGAGGTGGACCGCCTTACCTTTGGGGCCGGTATTGCGACCGCTAATCTACAGATTTCGTCTTTCAACGGCATAGACTTTACGATTGCGATTGCTGGTACTACGGATTCTATTCTGATCATGGGACAGGATGGGCAGACGGACTCCAGTTTCGACTATCAGACCGGCATCGAAGAATTCGCTTTTACTGACGGCACGGTATGGACACGCAAAGACTTCTTTGATGCCTATTTTGCGCAGATCTCGTCACCCGGAGACGATGTCATCTTTGACTCGAACGGGGCGGATGAAATCACTGGAGGGGCCGGGAACGATTACATATCTGTAGGCGGTGGTGACGATACGTTCTATTTCAGTATTGGGGATGGACACGACACAATTCACCGTACAGGTATCGGCACGAATAGGATTGTTTTTGGTGATGGCATTCGCTCGGACGATGTCATCGTATCAAAATATAAGGAGTCAGATCCCACGCGCGAAGACGATGTGATTATCACGTTCGCCAACTCTGACGACAGCATCACTATTATCAACCAAGATGGCTTAACCGTCGGTTCTGGTGTTGACCGCTTCGTGTTCCAAGACGGTACTGAATGGAACAAAGAGGACCTGCGCCAGCGGTATGCGGCTACATCGGCGACGGCTGGCAACGATATTCTATTTGATTCGGACCCAACCCCCTTTGGAAGTGATTTCACAAGCGATTTCGAGGCGGGCCTCGGCAATGACTTTATTGTCGATCGTATTGGTGCCGAGACATATCGCTTCAACCTTGGTGACGGGCATGACCGTATTGATCTCTTCGGGTTGTCACCTGAGAATAAGTTGGTGTTTGGTGAGGGGATCGCGCCGGATGATCTGGTAATTGAGCGGGGACCTGGCACCGATCTGGAAATCTCGATTGCTGGCTATGACGACTCGATCTACTTGGATCAAGGAGCGGAACTCATTGGTGCGGTCTCGTTTGCCGATGGGACGGAATGGCTTCGAGCCGATCTCCTGGCCAACATCAACGAAGACATCATTGGCGGTGTCCGCAGATTCGGTACCGCGGATGATGATCTGATCGTTACGGGCACCGGCGACGATGAGATCACGGCGCGGCAAGGAAACGACGTGCTGCGGGGCGGCGCTGGATCGGACACTTATCACTATCGATCCGGTGATGGTCACGACACGATTTATGATGCCTCCGGCGCGGGGGACACCGACAAGTTGGTGTTCGCTGCGGGCATAACGGCGGATGACATTCACATATCCCAGTCGGTGTCAGATTCTAATGATTTGGTCTTAAGCGTTCTCGGTACGGATGATGTCATCTACCTGGATGAACAAAATGCAACCGCGAATTCAGGGATCGATCAGGTTGAGTTCGACGATGGTACTGTGTGGACCCGTGCAAATCTCACGCCGACCGCATTCTCGTCCTATACCACCAACGGCGATGATGTAATCAACGGTACCGTAGGGGCGGACACCATTGCGGGCGGTATCGGCAACGATACGCTGAAGGGCGGCCTGGGCGGTGATACCTACACCTTTGGTACTGGTGATGGTCAAGACATGATTGAAGATGTGGGTGCATCAAACGATGTGGACCGTATCGTCCTTGGCGCAGGGATCACAACGGCTGAAGTCACGATTACAAAAGACACCAGTAATGCGGCCAACTGGACCCTGTCGATCGCCGGCGGAACCGACTCAATTACCTTGATAAATCAAGATGATGGCACCGCTAATGGCATCGAAGAGGTTGAGTTTGCTGATGGTACGATCTGGACCGTCGCCGACATTAAGCAGGCCTATCTCACCCAGACGTCAACGTCTGGGGATGACACGATTGTTGGTTTCAACGGCGCCGATGTTCTGAGTGGTGGCGTCGGCAACGACACGATTGAGGGTGGCCTGGGCGGCGACACCTACCAATTCAACATTGGCGATGGCCACGACATCATTGGCGAAGTTGGGTTAAAAGATGACATTGATCGCCTGGTCTTTGGCGCGGGGATACTGGCCGCCGACATTGCGGTGTCCCGCTCTGCAGCTAACGCGGATGATTGGGTCTTATCGCTGCTGGGTGGCACGGATTCCGTCACCCTTAAGAGCCAAGGATTGGGCACGGCTTACGGTGTCGAAAAAATAGAATTTGCTGACGGCACGATCTGGCAAGCCTCTGATCTAATGACCGAGTACCTGGCCGATGCTGTCACCGCGGGTGATGACATTATCATAGCTTCAGACGGTAATGACATCCTCGACGGTGGTCTTGGCAACGACATAATTGATGGAGGCGAGGGCGCTGACCAACTCACCGGTGGCGAGGGTAACGACACGCTCATTGGCGGTGCGGGAGATGACACTCTAAATGGTGGGCTAGGAGATGACATTCTTGCCGGTGGATACGGTGCCGACGTCATGGATGGCGGCGCGGGTCATGATCTCGTTGACTACACTCACTCTCCTGCAAAGTGGACGATCGATCTGGGCGCTGGTACCGCGTCCACCTCGGAAACAACGGAGACATTCACGTCTATCGAAGGCGCGATTGGTGGTGCCCGCGAAGACATAATCACCGGTGACGCGAATGCGAACACCGTCAACGGATATTTCGGTGATGACACCCTAAACGGGGGTGCCGGAGATGATCTCATTATCGGTGGTCAAGGAAGCGACACGATTGATGGTGGCCTTGGCAATGATACCTACGATCTAACGGGAGAAGTTGGCGATTGGACGGTTGATCTGGCGCTGCAAACGGCCACGAACGGAACCGACACCGATAGTATTGTCAGCATCGAGAACGTAATTGGTGCTTCCGGTGCTGATAACATCGCCGGCGATAGTGGCGCCAACACTATTTCTGGCGGGGAAGGCGATGATGTGCTCTCCGGCGGAAGCGGCAATGACACTTATTTGTTCGGACTTGGCGACGGCAGTGACACCATTTCAAATTCCGGCGCCGCAACTGACACTGACACTCTGAAGTTTGAAGCTGGTATCGCCGTGTCGGATGTCACGGTTGATTACGGGGTGACCACTGATGACCTTAAGCTGATGTTGGCAACCGGTGAAGAGGTCGTCATTGCTGGCCACTTCTTATCATCTGAGAGTTCGCTCGATCGAGTCGAGTTTGACGATGGGACGGTTTGGACGGAGGCTGATTTATCTAGTTTGCTGGTTTCAGCATCTCCACCGATTACGATTACCATTCCGGGAACGGACGGGAATGACACGCTGGACGGAACGTCGGGTGAAGACGTGATCAGTGGTGGACTTGGCAATGACCTGCTACGTGGGCGTGACGGATCGGACACCTATGTTTTTGATCCGGGTGATGGGCAGGACACGGTCGACGACAATGGGTTGCACGATACGGATCGATTGATGATCCGAGGTGTCAGTGTGCCGGATGTCACCGTTGCGAGGACGGCCACCGCCGCGAACCATGCGCTCTTCACGTTTGCAGGGTCCACTGACAGCATCACCGTCAGGAATGCGCTGAACGGAAGTTCCTCGGACCAAATCGAGGAGTTCGTTTTTGACGATGGGACCATTTGGACGCCGAGTGACCTGCGCGCCTTCGTTCTCGCCGGCGAGCAAACCTCTGGCGACGACACGGTAGATGGTTTCTTCACCGCCGATACCATCACCGGCGGAACCGGCAATGATCTGTTGCGTGGGCGCGATGGGTCCGATGTGTATATCTTCAATCCGGGCGATGGGCAGGACACGATCGACGACAATGGGTTGCACGACACCGATCAGTTGAGACTCCAAGGTATCAGCGTATCGGACGTTACCGTTTCTCGGGTCACGGCCGGCTCGAACCATGCGCTCTTAACGTTTGCAGGATCGACCGACAGCATCACAATCCGGAACGCGTTGAATGGGAGTTCCTCGGACCAGATTGAGCAAGTTCTGTTTGACGACGGCACCATTTGGACGCCAACCATACTCACCCAAATGGCTGATGGCGTGATACCGCCTATCGTCCTCGACCTGGATGGCGATGGGGCGGAAATCACCGAACTGGCCGCTTCAAATGTTGCCTTTGATGTGGATGGCGACGGTGACCTTGAAGCGACCGGCTGGGTTGGTGCCGATGACGGGCTCCTCGTCATGGACCGTGATGGCGACGGTGCAATTGCGTATGGCGAAGAAATCTCATTTGTCGGAGACACGCCGGGCGCAACGACCGACTTGGAAGGCCTTCTATCCTTCGATACCAATGGCGATGGGCTGCTCAGTTCCGCAGATGATCGCTTTGCTGACTTCCAAGTCTGGCAAGACGCAAACCAGAACGGTATCAGCGAAGGAAATGAGCTCCTTGCTCTGGAAGAGGCAGGGATTATCAGCATCGGACTGGTTGGTGACCCCACCGGTCAAACTCTCGCGAACACACCCGGCAATGTTGTTTTCAATACCGGGACCTTCATTAGGTCGGATGGCACGACGGGTTCCTTTGCTGACGTGGCCCTGCGTTTCGAAGAGAGCGAAAATTCGACGGCACAGATTAATGCTGACGTAAGGGAGCCTGCCGGGGCTTCAACTGACATTGTTGAAAGGGTTCAAGATCGAGTCGCAGGCAGGTTTGCTGGATATGACGGCTCGCCCAGCAATCGCTTTGAACGCTACCAGCGAAGTGCTGATGTTGGCGATTTCGATATCTCGAAGTTGGTCCAGGCGATGGCGACCTTCGAACCGCAATCGTCTTTCGAGTTTGATCGGGAGCGAATTGGGCAGGTCTGGGACCGCACGTCGGAAATTGCTGCCAGCGCGTTCCGGTTTGGGCAGCGATAAGCTAAATCATATGGGCTAACGTGCTTGCCCAATCGGTTGGTCTTTTGAGTCGGCAACGCCGGTGGAAATTGGTCATCCATTAACTATATTTGACGCTCGAAAGTGCAAGTACACTTACACACTATCTGACACACTCACCGGCAGGGGTTAGAAAACAAAGCTAGTCCCCTGTGAAGAACGGCTAAGTCTCTGATCTGAGAATTTGTTTTGGGTTCTTTGGCTGGTTTAGATTGCAAGGTTTTGAGTGTTTTGGGTGCGAAAGGCTGCAATTTGTGATTCCCTTTTTCGAGTGATTTGGACTTGAAAGAGGTATGCGATGCACCCCAAAGACCAATCCGATGACGGGGAACAAGAACTCTTCCGTTCTCGTCTTCTGAACATCATCAATCCACGGCATGAGCTGGTGCGTCTGTCGGAAGCGATTGACTGGTCGCGCTTCGATAACGCGTTTGGGGAGAGTGATCTTTCCTCTCATCCTCCTTGATCGTCTAGAGCGTTTCATGTTTTGACGGAAGCATATCCGGCATTTTGGAAGTAGTTTGCGCATTCGTTGGGTGTGATTGTGTTTATGAGTTTCCCGATGTGTC
>JANQMY010000242.1 GCA_028279895.1 Alphaproteobacteria bacterium | reverse complement strand
GATCGATAAATGTCGCCATGCCGCGTTTGGCCTGCGCCGAAATGGCGCCCATGTCCCCGCGCAGATAGTCGTCAAAGGGCGAGTCGTTTGTGACCAGAGACTTCTCGAATTCTGCAATGGCCTGTTTGATGTTTTCGGGAGATGGGAGCTCGCCGAAAACGGCGGCAAAATGCCGCCGATACTCCGGGTGCCGATTAAGTCGGTCGGTCACCAGTGGCCAGTTCGACCCCATTTCATCCGGATGGATGATCGGCTCGTCGATTTGTTCTTCGAGTGTGGCGGCGCGGCCATCCCAAAAGTAACCGATTTGACCCGCCAGGTTAAAAACCGTGGGACTGTTTCTCGCAACCGGACGGCCCGTAATGCCGATCGACCGGGCAATGTTGTCGTCGCCGCCTTCTGAGAGGTTGTGGCAGGAGGCGCAGCTAATGGTCTTGTCTTCAGAAAGGATAGGGTCGTGAAAGAGTTGTTTCCCTAACCGGATCATTTTCGGGTCAAGGTCGTCCGGCGGCATCAGAAGGCCGAACAACACTTTGGCGTTCTCGAACTGGCGCACATTTTGTGAGGGATCGGCGGGCCCATGGATCCCTGGCGCGTCGCCGGAAGAAGATACGCCTCCGCGAGTCGTGGCGCTCGTCTCTTCGAGTTCCGGCTTCGTTGCATGATGGCTGCTGTTGACTTGAGTTGGAAGAAGCAAAGTCAATGCGCACGCCGCGGCGAATCTGCTCGTAATTGCGGCCCGGCGAATAAAACTGTGGCGCTGCATCGGAAGCACACCCCTAGCAAAGGGCCAAATGAGCCCGTTTTCGTTTCACACGTGGCAACGGGGATTGGAAACAGACCGATTAGCTAAGACCCCGCATCAAAAGGCCGGGACAACGCGCCTAATTGGAACCGTCGTAATGAAAATACTTTGGTGGATACTCCCCGCTTACTGAAGGAAGTATTCTGGCGCGCCATGATTTACGATAGGTAAAGTTTGCAAGAGCGCTCTACTTTTGGTCGAGCCTTTAGGGAGCAGGACATTATGAGGAGAGGCGGAATGTATTGCCGGCCGTAACGTTTTACTGATGAGAAAAAATCGCGTTCGAGCAGACCATCCGGATAGGAGCGCACCTTTGGCGGTCTTCTCAACCCGGGATTCATAGGGGCTTGCGCCCGACGTGGGCGCTTTTTTGAGGGGGTGCTGTTTTGGCTGCGTGGCGTTGGGGGCCTACAGCTTCACGCCTTCGCCGCCCTTCAACTCCTGAACCCGTTGAGCTTCCAGATCCAAATATTTGGTGCGGTTAGCTTTTTCGTTGTCGTCCCGCATATCGGTATCGATCAGGACAACGGTGATGCGCGTGCGCTCCTGACTGCGCAGCACTTCCGTATCAATGATCATCTCGGCGCAGGCACAGGCATCCTGTACCCATTTGCGGTTCTCACGAGTGCTGGCGTCGTCGATGATCTTGCCTTTTTCAGTCGCCGGATCGAGCCCATACTTGTCGAAAATGACATTAAATAGCCGGCGTAAATTCCTACGTTCATTGATGTATTGCGTGGAATTCACTTGATAGGCCTTGCCACTGGCGTCGAATACCACCAGCAGGTTCGAGGTGCCGGATTCGTCTTCTTCCTTAATGGAGAGTTCATGGCCTTTGACGAAGCCGTATTTGGTGTCGGTTTTGGTGATGTGGTCACCGCCGACCACGGCTTTTACCTCTTCCACGGACATACCGATTTTGATCCCACGGAAGTCGAAAGAGCGCACATCAGCAGCGTGCGCGGCTGGTGCAACCAGCAAAACGGCCAATAATGTTCCGGCTAACCAACGTGTCATGCAAATGCCCCACGAATACGCGCGCTCAATAGCACCAAAACACCACCGCAGTTGCGGCGTTTCTTTTCGTTTGGCTATGTTTTAACAAAATAGCGCGGGTCTGCCCAGCGCGAATACTGGGCAATTTGGCCGATTACTTGGAAACCGGGCGCGCTATAGTTAAGGGCGTGCCCGTTTCACCTAGATTTCCCCAAGTTCGATGACCGAACCACGCCCCGCCCAAGCTTTGCGGAACAGCCGTTCGGTCACTTTGGCTCCAGAAACGTCGCCGGTTGCCTTTTGAGCTTGGGACAGCGCAAACAGGGCCCAGGCATTGTTGGGGTAGTTGATGAGGCTGTCGGAAAGGGTCCGCTTGGCGTCATCGGACCGGCCCGCCGCAATCAGAGCCGCGCCGAGCGATTGCCGGACCGGATAATACCAGTAAGGCGGTTCCGTATAATTCAGTTCATCTTGGGCTGCGACCGCCTTCTCAAAGAACTCCACGGCTTCGTCCTGATCGCCATTTTGTTGGGCAATGCGCGCCGCGAGCACATTGACTGCTATGTCTGCAATGCCGGGTCCCGGCACCAGCCGCTCAACGAGCTTTTCGAGTTCGCCCGAATCCTGAATGGTTTGGATTGCGGCGCCTTCCTGCTCTGCGCTTTCCAGATCACCGAGCTTCACGAAGGCCTCGCCCCGGGCATAGTGCCAAATGGCCATGATCAGGGGCAGTTCCTCGGACGGTTTTTCCAGGGCAAGAACGTCTTGCGGATCGCTGAAACGGGCCATCGCATAATACGGCGCCAGCTTGATGGGTTGGGCCGTGGGCTCAAGCTTGGCAAACTCGTCCGGGATAAGGGCCGCAAGTTTGTCGGCGGCACGCAGGCTCCGCTTACTGTCCCCCGCCATAAGCGCTGAGGCCATCAAGAAGTGCACATTGTGCGGATAGTAGACAAAGGGATAAATCCCGTCCGCATCCACCTGCTCGAAATAGGCTTCGTCCGCTTCTACCGCATCGGCGTTCGTTTTGATCGAGTCTTTGAAACGTCCCACGCGGTAATAGATGTGCGACGGCATATGAACCAGATGCCCGGAGCCGGGCATTAAAGATGCCAACCGGTCGGCGTAAGGTTCGGCCCGTTCCGGTGTCGTGGAGGCCTCGACGGCATGAATATAGAGATGAATGGCGCCGGGATGATCCGGATTGACGGCCAATGCTTTTTCCAGCACCGCAACGGAGCCGCCTTGGCGGCCCTTGGGCGTAACCTGATCCCGCTCCCAATAATCCCAAGGTGACAGGTTCATCAGTGAATCGGCGTAAATCGATGCCACATCGACGTCGTCGGGATAGGCGGCGGCCGCCTCAGCCATCGCATCGGCAAACGCCGTGTTCAGCGCTGCCCGATCCGCATTAGGATCCGGGGAATAGCGCCCCGCCAACGCGCGGATTAGCGCTTTTTCTTTGTCGGTTGCGGATTCAGATAACTCCCGTGCCCGGGTGACCGCCACATATGCCGGTTCTACCGCATCTGGCAGCATGGGCAGATTGATGTTCGATCCCCACGCAAAGGCTTCACCCCAGAAACACATCGCGCAGCTAGGATCCAGTTCTTGCGCTTTCTTGAATGCGCGGATCGCTTCCGCGTGATTGAAGCCGTAAGTCAGACGCAGACCTTGATCAAAGTATTTTTGCGCAAGCTCGCTGTCGGTCGAGATGGGATAGGAATAGTCCCCCAGATTATCCCACAGGGGCGGTCCGTCGGCGGGCGCGATTTGCTCGTTGCGTTTCCAAAACTTCCAATTCAATGCTGTCGTCGTTTCGGAAAGCTTGAAGAAGGCGCCGTGTTTCTGACCACTCGGGCCGCAAAGTGCTCCCGCCATGTAGGCCGGATTTAACAAGTCTTCCGGGTTGTTGCGGGTTGTGTCGGCCGCAGCGGATGCGGCAAAAGTTGCGGAAACTAACGCACCGAATACGAGAGCATGTTTTTTCATCAAGCTTCTCCCCTGTCGGCCGGACGATCGGTTGCCCAGGCTTCTCTCCATCGTGGGTATTCTAAGGCAAACTCCACAAAAGTGTTAGCCGCATGGAACTTAGAAGTTTCTGCCAGACCTATGGCGCGAGCGAATGCGGATCCGCCACTTTTAAGAGCTCAAAAAAGGAGTCGAATACCTCAGTATCATGAGTCTTCGAGCAGGCGTGTGGGTTTATCGGACAATGAAATGAGTCGTCCTTGACGAATGGATGGTCGTGGCCCCGGTTGCTGCGGGGACACTGTCCGAGGCAAGGGCAATGCCGGTTCAGCAGGCCATGTTACCAAGTCTCCCCGAATGGCCGGATCTCGACTTCGAAGGCCCAGCTAGATTTGTCCTGATGGGCCAAGTGCCAGGCTTCGTCGGCGATGGCTGAGGGTTTGATGTAAAAGTCGTCCGGCTGTCCGGCAAAAGCCTCTCGCGTCCAAGGCACATCGATGACCGCATCGATCATGATGAAGGCCACATGGATACCTTTCGGGCCGAGGTCTCGGGCCATGGACTCGCACAAGATGCGCTGTGCCGCTTTGGTGGGCGCAAAGGCTGCGAAAAAGTCTTTGCCACGGCGAGCTGCCGTGTTGCCGGTCACGAGGATCGCGCCCTTACCCTTGTCCACCATCGCCGGTGCCATAGCCTGGGTGAGATAGAGCAGCCCAAGGACATTCACCTCGAAATTTCTCTGCAGGTCGCGCGGTGAAATCTCGAGCACAGTGCCGCGTGTGCCGCGCACGGCGTTGTGGATCACGACGTCGGGCGCCCCAAGATCTGATGTCACTTTCGCAACGGTATCCTTGACGGCATCCGCGTTGGACACCTCGCAAGTATAAGCATGGCCGTTCGGAAGTTCGTCACTGAGCTGGGCCAATCGATCTTCGTCGCGCGCCAACATGGCGACTTGGTATCCGCCGGCGGCAAACCTTCGGGCCATCGCGGCTCCCGTTCCCGGACCGACACCTGTCACCAAACAAACTGGATTGGACATGTGGTTCTCCTCTCGATAGGCACTGCTTCGGCAGGCGCACCTTTGTTGGCGTGTTTGTGACGGCCGGACCGGCCATCCGCGTTTGCGGTTCACACTGGGTATTAAAAGTGAACTTTTCAAACGGCTGACATCTTTACGGGCGGTCGGGTGGCGGCAGTTTGATTAGACACCCGCCTTCATTCGGCTAGTATTTCGGCGCACAGGCTGTCTTACGAGAGGGGCGTAGCGTTGTTGATTGATTTCCTGTCTACCGGGGGGCTTTACCTCACGGTCCTGTTTGTTTTGGTTGTCGGATCGCTGGTTCCGATCTTGTTGATTGTTTACATCCTGGATGTCAGCCAGACCAAGCATGCGATCCGGCGCAACTATCCGGTGATCGGCCACCTGCGCTACCTCTTGGAATCTCTGGGGAAGTTTCTGCGTCAATATTTTTTCGCGATGGACCGCGAAGAAATGCCGTTCAACCGCGAACAGCGCAGTTGGGTCTATCGGGCCGCCAAAAATTTGGACAATACGGTTCCGTTCGGTTCAACGCGGGATTTACGGCCGCCCGGAACGATCACCTTCGTCAACACGGCCTTTCCGACCCTGGAAAAAGATGCGGTGGAAGCGTCGCCGATGGTGGTCGGGCCACAGTGTAAACACCCCTACATTGCCCGGAGCTTTTTCAATATTTCCGCCATGAGTTATGGCGCTATTTCCAAACCGGCGGTGCAGGCATTGTCGCGTGGCGCGGGAATGGCCGGGTGTTGGCTGAACACCGGTGAGGGCGGGTTGTCGCCCTATCACCTGGAAGGCAATTGCGATCTGGTCTTTCAGATCGGGACGGCAAAATATGGGGTGCGGACGCCCGATGGCGCGCTCGATGACGACAAGCTGCGCGAGGTGGCCGCGCATCCCCAAGTTAAGATGATCGAGATTAAGTTGAGCCAGGGGGCCAAGCCGGGAAAGGGGGGCTTGTTGCCGGCGGCAAAGGTCAATCGCGAGATTGCCCGCATTCGCGGCATTGCCCACAACAAAGACTCGATTAGTCCTAATCGGTTTCGGGAAATCGGCAATATCGATCAGTTGCTCGACTTCATTGCGCATATACGTGGCGTGACCGAAAAGCCAACGGGCATCAAATTCGTCGCCGGCGAACCCTGCTGGATAAATGATCTGTGTACGGCCATTGTCGCACGGGGAGAGGCTTCGGCACCCGACTTCATGACGGTCGACAGTGCAGATGGGGGCACCGGCGCTGCCCCCATGAGTCTGATCGACTATGTGGGAATGCCGATCAAGGAAAGTCTGTCTCTGGTGGTGGATGCGCTTGAAGACCATGGCCTGCGGGAGCGTATTCGCGTGGTCGCCTCGGGTAAGCTGATTACGCCGGGTGAAGTGGCGTGGGCTCTGTGCACGGGTGCTGATTTTGTCAACTCCGCCCGCGGCTTCATGTTTGCTCTGGGGTGTATCCAGGCCCTCCATTGCAATAAGAACACCTGCCCGACAGGGGTGACCACCCATAAGAAGAGCCTTCAGCGCGGTCTTGACCCGCGGAATAAGGCGGTACGGGTGAAGCAGTATGTAGAAAACGTGGTCCATGAGGTGGGCACGATCGCTCATTCCTGTGGGGCTGCCGAACCGCGCCTGTTAAGGCGGGAACACTGCCGTATCGTCACCATGCCGGGTCAGTCTCAGAGCGTGGAGGAAATGTGCAAGCCGTCCGCTGTGTCCTGATGCGGCGCCCGCTCCACCTTTAACATCTCGTTAACCATGATCGGATTAGGCGGAGGCCCAAGGCGTCCGCTGCAAACGGACTGCCGTAAGCAGAATGAGGTTTTATGTCTTTACGCCGTGTTTTCCCGAGTGTCATTGCCGTTTTGGCGGTCGCCGTCCTGTCCTTGTCGTCCGTCGCGACCAACCCGGCCCAAGCGCAAACCAACGACCTTCCAGAAGCCGTCAAGCACATGCTGGTGCAGTCCATTACCATGGAGGGCGGACAACATTTGGTGGCAACGGTCAAGATGGCTATTGCGGCTGTCCCGGAACACGAAGACGAAATACGCCAGTTGATCGTTCTCTACGCGCCAAACCGGGTCGGCGATGTTCGGCTTGCGCTTGACGGTCCGACCGATGGCGCGCCGGCCGTTGCAGCGCCTGCGGCTGACCAAACACCCAAGGCCACGGCAGCCGACACCGCTGAGGGGGCGGCACCACTAAAAAGTGTCGAAGAACCTGTCGGCTTTTTCTCACTGCGCAAATTCACCGGTAAACTTGAGCTCGGCGGCGCCGTCAACACAGGGAACACCGAAGATGAAAGCCTTGCGCTTGCGCTTGGTCTTAATCGCAAGGATGGTCCGTGGACCTACGACCTCAAAACCGCGTTCGATATTCAGCGAACTGATAGTGTGACAACACAACAGCGCTTTGTGATCGATACTGCGGTCGACTATGATATCACGCAGCGGCTTTATGCCTTTGCTGTTGCAGAATATGAAGACGACGAGTTCAGCGGCTTCAATTACCGCATTACATCGGGTGGTGGTGTCGGCTACCGTGTTTTGATGCGCCCCCATCTGACTTGGTCGGTTGAAGGGGGCCCAGGTGCCCGGATCGACAGTTTCGAGGATTCCGGCAATGTGCGGGTCACCCCCGCGATGCGCGCCTTCAGCGAATTTGCATGGCAGTTCTCAGAGTTCGCCGAGTTCCTGCATGAAGTCGAAACTATCCGCGACGGTGGTCTTACCGTGGATACGACAGCAGCGATTGTCGCGCGTATTACGCAGCGGATCTCGGGACAGCTATCATATCAATTCCGCTACAATAGCGATGCGCCGGTTGGGAACGAAGAGATTGATACGACGACGCGGCTTTCGTTGGTCTATGACTTCTGACCGGTACCGTCAGGCTGGCGCAGGGCGAGGCGCTCGACCGACAAATGGGTGCTGTCGACGCGCGCCGGATCGGATGCGGTAATGTTGATTCCACGAAAAATGGTGCGCTCGATCCGGCCGATTTCCGGATCCATGTCCAAGTCGACCACA
This sequence comes from Alphaproteobacteria bacterium, assembly GCA_028279895.1. Taxonomy (GTDB): domain Bacteria; phylum Pseudomonadota; class Alphaproteobacteria; order JANQMY01; family JANQMY01; genus JANQMY01. The sequence goes on along the minus strand of JANQMY010000242.1, from coordinate 2,181 downwards.
TTCAAGCAGCAAGAGTCCTGCTCGAAGAAGCCATAGCCCTTCAGGCCGGTACCGAGCAGGCTGTTTAATATGGCGCGGTTGACGCCGCCATGGCAGACCAGCAGCAAGTTGGTCCAGTTCCCTTCCGACAGAATGCCTTGGAATGCCGGCAATACGCGCGCTTCGAAATCGACAAACCGTTCGCCGAGCGCCCATTTGGCGTCCGGCTCGTGGGCTTTGAACATGGTGTAGGCGTAGTCGCCGGGCGCCATACTTTCCCGCTGGTCCAAGGAGCCACCGCGGATTTCTTCCAGATCGGAAACCACTTCCAACGTCACGTCTCGTGCGCCCAACACGGTCTGTGCGGTCTCTCTTGTGCGGGGCAGGCCGGAGCAAACGGCGCGGTCAAACGTCGCCTTGGACAAAAGATCTGCCATGGCGGCAGCCTCTTGGCGGCCATGGGCTGTGAGCGGTACCACCCGTGGGTCTGGGCGCCGCCGGCCGGCTTCATCGAAGTAGTCGGCTTCGGCATGACGCATCAGATAGATACGCCGCCGCCGGAGATCGTCGAAAGGCAGCGCAATCCCTGGTGTCACACTCATGCTCCCGGGTTTGTTGGCTAGATAATGTGATCTGGCCCGTCGTCATCGGACACGATATAGCGCAGTCCGATGACACCAATGGCAAGGATGATCAGCAGGCCAATCAGGAAAGTCGCGCCGCTTATTTCCATGAATTGCCGTTCCTAAACGGGGTCAAATTGCGCACCCATATACTAAGCGGCATATGACATGCTGCAGTCGTTCGGAAGATGCCGCGACACAGGCCGACACAACCCATCACCACATTCCACGATGCGGTTGTCGGATATCTGACCGGTGTCGTCGTCCTCAATCCTCTAGTTCTGCAGCGAGCGATTTGACCAAACCCACAATGTGTCGCCGGATCGGCTTCTGCTCGATTTTTTTGAAACACCGCATCAGCTCGATACCGTCCGCTGTGCTCAATATGTGAGCTTCATCCGCGACTTTTTGTTGTTTGCGTGACGGTTCGCCAATTTTCGGCAGGCCTTCGAAGAAATATTCCGGCGGCACCGACAGTACTTTGCAAATGGCGTAGAGCTTGCTGGCGCTAACCCGGTTTGTCCCTTTTTCGTATTTCTGAACTTGCTGAAATGTAAGCCCAAGTTCATCGGCGAGTTGGGTTTGGGTTACCCCAACCATTAGGCGACGCATGCGAATACGCTGACCTACATGAATATCGACAGGATTAGGTCCTTCGTTGTCGTCTAAGTGTTTCATGATACCTCAAAATTTTGCCCTGATGCCGCATACACCCCGACAGAAACGGAGCCGGCTTATGAAGTGGATAGTCTTTTGCTTGTCGTGAGTAATTTATTGCGCAGGACTATACAATTTCCTGTTGCGATTACCATAACTGCTCCATTTTACCGACGTGTGAAGGAATTCACAAACCTAGGATGAGCATCGCAGTAAGATTATTTGGCCGCATTGTTGGCGTAAAATCTCAATCTGACCGCGGGGCTGGAGGTGGCTGGGTGATGCAAAACGACAAAAATGTAGCGATTCCCCTGCGTTCCATTGAATATTTACTGGGTGAATCGGTCTCATTCTTAAACGATCCGGATGGGGCAACACCGAACGATTGCGAGATTCTTTTTTCACATCAGATTCTGGGGTTCCGCTACCCAAACGGGCAGCTTACCCGCTCTTTAAGCCAATTGCTTGAGACGGCGGCTCGGGAGACCTGTGATCGGGATTCCTTGATTCTGACTTTTCTGGTCACCGGCGAACGCCGCGTTCACGTTTCAGTTGTATCTCCTTTGGGCGATTTCGGGGGCCTCCCGATGGAGGAGATCGTGCGGCCGCTGAATGCCGACGATGCCGAGGACGGTGTAAAAGCGACTCCGAATACACCGTTCTGGCGGGGAGGCGCGGTCGAGGAACCGGCCGAAATCCACTTGGAGCGGCTGCCCCTGGGCGGTACGCGCGCCACGCTGGTCATTCCGGAAGCACAGGTGGTGTGGCGGGGCTAATCGCTCCCCTCAATCAGATCCGCAAGGCGTTCCGGGTCGTGGATGGTGATCTTGCCTTCGGCATGGGTGACAAGCCCCATTTTTTGCCATTGTTTGAGAGTTTTGTTGGTGCTTTCCCGCGAAAACGCAATGGTTTTACCGATTTC
>JANQMY010000229.1 GCA_028279895.1 Alphaproteobacteria bacterium | reverse complement strand
GGTTGTACGCGGCGCGGCATCGACACTTTACGGATCCGGCGGGCTAGGCGGTGCGATCGATGTAGAAACCGTGGATGCCGCCGATCTTCTGCGCCCTGGAGAAAGCTGGGGTGCGCGCCTTAAAGGTGGGTACCAAACCAACGGCAGCGAGCCTTTCATCAGTGCAGGTCTTTTCGGGACACACGGAGACTTGGATGCGCTTGCTCAATTTGTCTATCGTCAGGTAACGGAGGACTTTGAGGACGGCAATGACGATCCCATTTTGGACACTCAGGACCGTATATTGAACGGTATCTTCAAACTGGGCTATCAAATCGACCCTGCGCAACGGGTTGAATTCTTTTTTGATGCTTTCCAGAGTGATGGCGAAAACCCGACAAACGCGGAAGCCGTATCCACACCGTCCACGGTCGTCGACCGGGATACCCGCGTTTATGACGGCCGGATCGCCTATACGCTGGCGCCCAAAGACAATGATTGGCTGAATCTCAGCCTGGTCGGCTATTTCACCGACATCAATGTTCAAGAAAATCGCTTCATTGATGCGCGTTTCGACGAGTCCGACTTCCAAAGTTGGGGCGTGGATCTTAAAAACACGGCGTCACTATTCGATGCCAATGGGGTTGCCGTTAACCTCACGGTCGGCGCGGAAGTGTTTGAAGACTCCCAAAGCGGTACGCGCGATGGCGCCGTCCGGACGCAGTTTCCGGATGCGGAGCGGTTTTTTGCGGCGGGCTACGGACAGGCCGAAATCGACCTGTTTGGCGATCTGATCGACATCATCCCTGGCATCCGGTTTGACCACTTTCGGATCGAAAGCGAAACCGGCGCCGGCGATCGGTCGGAGGGCGAGCTTAGCCCGCGCGTATCCGTAGGCGTTCAGCCTTTCGAGGGATTGTACATATGGGGCAGTTGGGCGGAAGCGTTCCGGGCCCCCAGCCTGACCGAGTTGTTCGTGGATGGGGTGCATTTCACGGCACCGTTAATGCCCGGTCAGATTGTCATCAACGAGTTTGTGCCGAGCCCGGACCTGAGGCCGGAAAAGTCGACCACCTTTGAAGCCGGAGCGCGTATTCGCGGGGAAGGCCTTATTCTGCCGGGGGATGCCCTTCAGATTTCCGGCGGGTACTTCAATTCCGAGGTAGACGATTTTGTCGATCAACAGGTGATCTTCATCAGTGGTCCGCCCACTTTCATTCCGCCGTTCGGACCTCTCGTGTTTCCGGGTCTCACCATCAACAATAATGTGGATGCAACCATTGACGGCTTTGAAGGCGAAGCGAGATACGCCACGGATCAGCTCCTGCTCACGATCAGCGGCCATCTGGTGAACGGTGAAAACGACGCGACCGGCGAAGGTTTGGGATCGATCCTGCAAAACCGTATTTCATCGCGTGCGGAGTGGCGTTGGACGGATTATGGCGTGCGCACCGGTGTGAAGGTGGTGGCCACGTTCGACCGCACCGATGTGCCGGCGGATGTGGAACCCGGCTTAGGGTACCAAACGGTCGATCTGTACGGCGTGTGGTCGCCGACGGAAGGCGCCTTGGAGGGGGCGACGTTCGCGCTCAATCTGGATAATATCAACGATGCGGAGTTTTCTGTTTTCCCGTCGGTGATCCGTCAACCGGGACGCAGTATACGTTTGTCCGCGACGTATCAATTCGGAGGCTCATGAGGACGGGAGACGATGCCGGGGCAAATTCTAACGCGCAGTCACGGCCTGCAGTTGGATCATATCGCGCTGGCGGGCCGCGACACGGAACAGTCGCTTGCATGGCTTCAGAAAAAGACGGGTGCGCAGCCGTTTACGACGGAAGCCGAGCCCGGGCAATGGTATTGGAGCGGGGGCTTGCCGCTCGGTGAGGACAGTTTCCTTGAAGTTCTCGGACCCAATCCCGCTCATCGAGGGTTTCACCCTCTCAAGCAGCTGATTTTAGGCTTTGATGAACCGCAATTGCTCTTCTGGTATGTGGCGACGGATGATTTCGATGCACTGGCCGGTCGTGCGAACGCGGCGGGCGTGCCGATCGAGCGTGTCGAAACCATAGACTTCGAACGACACGGCGCGCGCGTCGCCTATAAGCGCGGCATTGTGGGGCCAGGCTTTCTGAGCGAACGCCCCTGCGTCATTGAATGGCGCCACCGGGCGCAGCGCGACCACGCCGACCACTCCGTTCGATTGTCCGGCTTTGAGTTATCTCATCCGTTAGCGGATGAAATGAACGCTGTTCACCAAGTGCTTGGCATCGATATTGCCGTCCTTCGTGGACCGTCGTGGCTCAGCCTCGTTCTCGATACGCCGAACGGGATCGTTACCCTGGCGAATCCCGGCCAATCCTTTGCCGGCCTGTCGGTGTTCTTTCGCATGGCGCAGCTCTATATTCGTTATAAGCTAGGCGGCCGCCACTGATTGACGCTGCCGTCACCTTTTGATGCGAAAGAGCCTATGGTTTCCTTAGCTTCGCCTGTTTTTCATTGGGCAGAGGGGTGGAGGCCGATGGATCCAAGTGTCCCTTGCCGGGCACGAAATTCATCTCTATGCGCAGTCCGTCCGGATCTTCGAACAAGACGGAATAATAACCCGGTGCCCATTCATCTTCCTGCGGCGGATGGACAATGGTGGCGCCTAGCTCTTTGACGAACTCGTACAGCGTGTCGATGTCTTCGCGCGTCCGGGCGCGAATGCATAAATGGTGCAGCCCTGCGCGATACTGATCGAACGGTGTGAATTTATGCTCGTCACTTGCGGCGCGAATACCGATTCCCGTGCGGCCGCCGATGCAATAGTAAAGATCGCCTGTTTCGATAAGGCATGTCATTTCCCAGAAGTCGAGCAGCTTCTTGTAGAAGGGCAGACAGCGCTTAAAGTTCTGCACCGTCAAATAGACATGTGCGATGCCATTGATCTGCATGAACCTCCCCATTTCTTTTTTGGTGAGCATACTATCTTAGCAAGATCGGCCAAGGGGTAATTTCGCCCAACCGCGTTAAAATTTGCGTGTATCGGATGCGTTGCTCGGTAGTGTTTTTATCTCTACAGGCGGGTTTTGTCCGGTATCGCTCCGTTTACGGAGAATACTGGCTCGTTCGGGAAACGGCCTTCATTGCGGACAAGGCGACTTTACAGTCGGCACCGGCTCCCTTATATCTTCCGATCGGTAGAAATTGAAAGGATCGGGCATGGCGCAATCTCCGAAACCATCGGGGAACGGAGCGGTTCACGTGGGCCGGCCGCGGGCGAGCGGCAAGGAAACCAGCGGCGATTCCCGCCGGGACATCCTCATGGCGGCGGGCAAGCTGTTTCGTCAGAAAGGGTTTGCGGGCACGTCGTTGCGCGAAATCGGCGAAGAGGCGGGGCTGCGCAAAGCGTCGCTGTATTATTATTTCAAAAGCAAGGATGACATGCTGGTGGCCATGATCGAAGAGGTGATGGCCCCTGCCTTAACCTTCATTCGGCGTGCGGAACCGATTGCGGCCTCACCTGCGGCCAAGCTGTGGGCCTATCTGTTTGTGGATACCCGCCAGCTCTGCCTGGCGCCTTTTGACTACACCTGGTTTTTGGTGGTCTCCGAGACCCGCTCTGGCCGGTTCCAATTCTTTTGGGACGAACGCACGGAGTTGTTGCGATGGATCGAAGACCGCCTGCGGGAAGGCGGCGCCGACGGCGTGTTCAGCGAAAGCGATCCTGCCGTGGCCGCCAGGGCTATTCTAAGCCTAGATGAGTATGCCGTGAATTGGAGTGCCGGCAGCGGGGAATCCCCTGATTCCATTGCCGGTTTTGTTGCCGACTTCGCCTTACGGGCAACCCTGAAGCGGCCGGAAGATTTGGCGGATGTGCGGGAACAGGGCCAGGCTCTCGTAAAACAAGTCGCGAAATCGGCGGTTTAGAGCGCCGGGCGAAAAAGTGGAATCCGGTTTTTCGCGTTACCGGCGCGACCATCAAAGAATCCGTAGCATCGGACGATTTGGATGAATCGCCCGATGCTATAGTCTATTGATTTTTTTGTTGACATTTCGACCGACCGGTAGAATTATATTTCTACCGAACGATAGAAAAGGAGCAAGCCGTGCCACAAACAGCGCTCAGATCGAACCCGGAGGAATTTTTGGCTCAGGCGCAGGAGACCCTGGGCCCGACCATGGAGCAGGCGTCCACCCTGCCGCCCGCCTGCTTTACGGACCCGGCATTTTACGCCCGAGAGGTCGAAGACATCTTTAAGAAAGAATGGCTGTGCGTCGGCCATGTGGGCCAGATCCCCAATGTGGGAGATTATTTCACCACCGATCTGTTCGAAGAACCGATTGTGATCACCCGGGACCGGGACGGTCAGGTGCATGCCTTGTCGGCGGTCTGCCGCCACCGCTGGATGCCGGTCATCGACGGGGCGGGCAACACGAAGACACTGAGCTGCCCCTATCACCGTTGGACCTATGCGCTGGACGGTCAGCTCATGGCCGCGCCGCTGATGGAGGGGGCCGAAGATTTTGATCCGAAGGCTTGCCGTCTGCCCACCTATGCGCTGGAGCTTTGGCATGGCTGGATCTTCGTTTCCATGGACCCGGCGGCGACATCGCTGGCCGCGCGGGTGCCGACGCTGACCGCGGAACTGGCGCCCTGGCACATCGAGGAAATGGATGTGGTCGGCCCCATCGAATACGACTCGCCCTTCAACTGGAAGGTCCTCGTCGACAATTTCATGGAGGGCTATCACCATCTGGCGATCCATGCCGAGACGTTTGAGCCGCCCCATCCGGCGAAGCTGACCTATGTAGATCCGGTGGAAGAACCCTATTCCGTGCTGCGCATTCCCACCCGTGACGGTTCGCCGATGGAGACGACCTTTCCGGTGGTTGAGGGGCTGACCGACCGGCAGCGGCGCGAATTCAGCGTCTTTAATCTGTATCCGAATCATCTGTTTGCGGTCTTTCCGGATTATGCGGCGTGGTATCAGTTCGAACTGAAAAGCGTCGACCGCTTCAATCTGAAGATCTTCTTGCTGGCGCCTAAGGGCACCAAGGACGATCCGGCCCGGGCGGACACATTGACCGGCATGCAAGATATGGCGCGGGTCATTCACGAGGAAGACATCATTGCCTGTGAAGGGGCGCAAAAGGGGCTGATGAGTGCGACGGCGGCGCCGGGCCGGCTGAGCCTGCTGGAGCGGGCGATCTGGGAACACCATGGCTGGATCCTCGAACGCCTCGGCGCGCAGGTGCCGGCATGATTCTGACGCCTGCAGAACTGATGGGCGCCATCGGCGTCACCTTGCTTCTTGGCGCGTTCCTGCTGTTGCAGTTGGAACGCCTGGACAAGGAAGGCGTGGTTTATCTTGGGATGAACGCCATCGGTGCTGCATTGGCGTGCCTTTCCGCCGCGCTCATCCCGTTTTGGCCGTTCGTCATTCTGGAAGGCGTTTGGGCCGTCTCGTCCATGATCGCTCTGGCGCGTTTAGCGCAGCGGGCACAAACCGGAAAAGGAGTTGCCGGATGACCATCTATTCCATCAGCTTTGACAGCGGCGGTGTCGCCCAATGGGGCGCGCCGGTTCCTAAGGACGCCACCCGGTCAGCCTTTGCCTATTTCACCCAAGGGGCGGTGCGCCTGACGCTCAACAATGACCGAAAGATCTATCTGAAGGTGGATATTGCCGGCGTCGATGACATCACGCCTGACGGTGCGGTTCCGGCGGGCTTTGGCCATTGCGCCTTTCAGGATCAGGACGGCGATACGCTGCTGGCCGACATCGATTGGTTCATGGAAGGCGATCAAGATAAGGGCCAAATCAAGTTTAAGGCCGGCACCGGTAAATGGCGGGACGCCGAAGGGTCGGTGACGCTTGATTTATTCGGCCTGCCGGGGGATCTGTCGGCGCCCTTTCCGCCCTCGGGCCCAGCGACCTTTATCGGCTTTACCGAGGGCACGGGCATGTTGACGGCCCCATATCTTTAGTGCCTGGCACCCTGCCGCGCCTTCGCGCCTTGGTTTTGGCAGGCATGACATGACACGCATTGATTATTTCCCGGCGATTGTGCAGACTTCCAAAAAGGGCGGCCTCCTAAAGCGTGTCGCGCATAAGTGGGAACCGGTTATGCGCAAAAGACATGCGACAAGACAAAGACCTAAAGCCTGCCGCATGAATCAGGTTAAGCGCGACAGGCACTAGCAGGCTGCTGAAAAAGTCATGGTCTTAGGAACCCATGGTTCGAGACGGCGCTATCGCGCCTCCTCACCATGAGGTTTTTGTTTGTTTTCCTCATC
>JANQMY010000225.1 GCA_028279895.1 Alphaproteobacteria bacterium | reverse complement strand
GGGATGCTTGTGGACGGCCCGGTCGATTCTGCCGCCAATGGCGGCCAACAGAGCGGCCAGTTCCTGGCGCAGCTCTTCCACCCGTTGATTGGCGGCATCTTGCGCATTGCGGGCGGCATCGAGCGTCGCGGCAGAAGCCACTTTTCGGCGGGCCAAGGCTTCCTGGCGGTCGCGTTCGCGTTCTCGAAAATTGGCATCGGCAATGGCGCGCAGCAGTTCCTCTTGCTTTTGCCGCGCATGGGCTTGCTGCACCTCAATTTGCGAACGGGCATCCGCAAGGTCCGCTTCGGCCGCGCGCACGGCGATCTCCAGCGGTTCCGGGTCGAGTTGAAACAAGGGCGCGCCGCGCTCCACCTGAGCGTTTTCGTCCACATGAACGGCTACCACGCGGCCCGCAATATCCGCGCTGATCTGCACACGGCTCGCTTTAACATAGGCATTGTCGGTGCCCACATAGCGCCCGCCCGTGGCCCAGAGGCTGACGGCCACGGCGACAACAACGGCCGGCACGCCGACCAAGAGCAATGAACGCTTGCGGCTGGTAGGCATGGCGTTGAACCATTCCGCCCATGTCTGGGTATCGCCGCTCACGCGCCGCCTCCACTGCCGCTGGTGCCGGCGGGCTGGTCGGGTTTGTCGGAGAGATTATTCCGTATATGGAGTAATAGGTTGATCAGCCTGTCTTGGGCGGTTTCATCCAAATTCTTTGTTGCCCGGTCGCGGGTTTGCTCGCCCAGCACGCGGATTTGATCCAGCACCGGCCAGGCCTTGTCTGTGAGATACAGGGTGCGGGCGCGCCGGTCGTTTGGGTCAGGGCGCCGTTCCACCATGCCCGCTTCTTCCAGCCGGTCCAGTTGGCGGGCCAGCGTGATGGGCTCGATGTCCAAAATGTCGGCGAGGGCGTTTTGGTTGATGCCTTCATTGTAGCTCAGATGCGCCAGCACCGCGTATTGGGCGCGGGTGGTCAGGCCCACCGATTTGGCGCGGCGGTCGAAGTCTTTGCGGATCAGGCGTGCGGCGTCATACAGCAGCAGCATGATGTTGCGGTTGAGCGCTTCCGGGTCCAGCGCGGCGCGGGTTGGGTCGTCCATATAAGCCTTCTTATGATAAGCCTGCTTATGAATACGGTCACTAAACCCTCTGGGCGCGATCCCGTCAATGGCGCTGTCTCTTATGGTTGTGGTCGGTAGTCGGGGCGCGGGCAGGTGATGCCCATAATCAATGGGCGCATGGGGTAGATCGACGTCTCGAGCACCAAGCCGGCCCTCTCCCCCGTCCCAACCACCCCAAGGGTACCCTCGCTCGGGTGGCTGGGCCGGGGGAGTGGGACGGTGAAGTTCGTAAACGATGGGCGCATGGGGTAGATCCCGGTTTTTGGAACGGTCCCCCTCGACGGCGGGGTAAACAAAAGGGCCCAACGCCGAATGCCGCCGGGCCCTTATGGTTAACAGTTTGCGAACGCACCGATCCGCCATGCGAGGCACTCCATCTCGTGCCTCCCTCGCTATTGAAGTATACCACACGTCTTACGGGGTGGTCTTGACCGGTGCCTCCAAAAAGGGCTCTGACCCCTTTTTATCCTTTTTATCTATCGGCCCCCCTCTTTCGGGCGTGCAAGGCCGCCGTTACACTGGCGCCGAAGAATAGCGGCCCGTGCCGGCCAAAATCGCAGAGAGGAAACACACCATGACCTTCGGACACGACACCACCACCGACGAAGTGCTGGAGGGGATCGATCTCACCGGCAAGCGGGCGCTTGTCACCGGCGCGTCCGGCGGCCTGGGCGAAGAAACGGCGCGGGCACTGGCATCTAAAGGCGCCGCGGTCACCATCGGCGCGCGCGATCTTGCCAAAGCGCAAGGCGTAGCGGACAAGATCAAGCAGTCCACCGGCAATGACGCCGTCGATGTGTTGGACCTCGAACTGTCCATACCGGACCGGGTGCGCCAGGCCGCGGCGGAGTATCTGTCCCGCTACGATGCGCTGAACATTCTGATCAATAATGCGGGCGTCATGGCCTGTCCGCTCACTCGCACGCCGGAAGGGTGGGAATTGCAGCTTGCCACCAACCATTTCGGCCATTTCTTGTTCACCTGCTTGCTGGCGCCCGCCCTGAAGAACGGCGCGCCCGCGCGGGTGGTCAATCTGTCGTCCGCCGGGCACCGGCTGAGCCCGGTGGATTTCGACGACCCCCATTATGAAAACCGCGACTACGACAAATGGGCCGCCTACGGCCAGGCGAAGACGGCCAATGTATTGTTTTCCGTGGAACTCAATAAACGGCTCAGCGGTCAGGGCGTAACCGCCAATGCGGTCCATCCCGGCGGCATCCAGACGGATCTCGGCCGGCATCTGTCACCCGAAGACATCGAAGCGTTGATGAGCCAGGTCAGCGGCGGCGGCGAATTCGATTTCAAAACCGTGCCCGCCGGCGCCGCCACCAGCACTTGGGCGGCCACGTCGCCCGATCTGGAAGGCCGCGGCGGTCTCTATTTGGAAGACTGCCATGTGGCGGAGGTGACGGAAGGCGGCTTCGGCACGAGCGAAGGCGTTGTCCCCTATGCGGTGGACGCAGGCAATGGCGCAAAGCTCTGGACACTGACGGAAAAGGCGTTGGGCGAGACTTTCATTCCCGGGTGAGGGCAGGGGAAACGCATATGTCGACTTCACTGAGACCGCATTATCCCGCTCATTCCTGCGAACGCAGGAATCTCACGCATGGCACTCATAGATCCCGGTTCTCGCCCCATTCTTTTGGGCGCGACCGGGATGAGCGGTAATGGAGCTGTCGCCACATATGCGATTGCCCTGCGGGTGACGGTGGGGCCGCCCGGTTCCGCTGTCACGCCATTTTGGCGAAATCGTCCAGCATGGCGTCCCATGCGGCGTTCATATCGTCGGTCCAGCGGGCGCCCAAAATGGATTTGAAGGTGTCGCGGACGACCACGAAAAACTCGTCGAATAAGTCGTCCGGCACACCATAGCCGTCATGCTGGCTGCGGGTCGAGATCATGAAATTGGCGACAAAGTTCTGGTCGCCCACATAATCGTCGATGCAATCGAAAAGATATTGCACCATGGACCCGCGCACCCCGCTATCCACATCCAGAATGAACAGCTCTTCCAGTTCCGGCCGCGCCCCGAACAATGCCCCGTAAATGCGCTCGGTCGGGTCGCCATGCAGCTCGGCCACCAATTCGAGGGATTTGGAGATGTTTTCGCCCTGCGATGACACGCTAACGCCCTCTTTCAGTTTCTGTGATCTGGGCCATGGCGTTATGCCTTTGTTTTGGACGGTGCGTCTTGGGCCTCGTCATAGGCTTTGAGTAAGCGCTTGGGGGCCTGGGCGCGCCAGGTGCGCATGAGATTGTGCCGGGCCCAGTCCATGTCCAGCCTGTCGGGACGCACCAGGATCAAATTGTGACTTTGATAATGGGGTGTACAGAAGAACGTGTCGGGTTCCGCGTCGATCAGCACTTCGCGTTCTTCCTTGGGCAGCTTAAAGACGGGTGCGTCTTCGTGGGGGCTCCACCACACCCACAATTTCTTGTGGGCCTTCAGGCAGGGTTCCCCCCAGCTCGTGGTTTCTTCCACGCCGGGCAGGTCGAGCGCCAGCGCGAATTTTTTTAGTTTTTCCCACCCGGCGCGGGTTTTCTTTTTTGCCGCCATATCGATCGCTTGAAATCGCCTACGGTGTTTGCC
>JANQMY010000224.1 GCA_028279895.1 Alphaproteobacteria bacterium | reverse complement strand
AAAATCGTAATGCGACTGCGCTATCTCCGAAGCATCCCGGCGGGCGGTTAAGGCCATGATCAATGCAAGCGCGGCCGTCACGCCAGTGACAACGCCAAGGAGCATCAAAATATACGTGGCGAGAGGGAATGAACGTTCTTCGGCGGTGGCGAGCGGGGCCACGGGAGCGAGCGAGGCAGTCATCGGTTTGGCCTTTCAGCTTTCTGACTAGGATGGATTTCAACCAAAATCGATTACCATTCGCCTTTCTTTTTTAGTTAACGGTAAGCTTGCCGAAACGGGACAGGCGGCGCTAGCTTCGAGCGCAAGCCCGCACAAGCCCTCACCGCATTATCGTAAAGGAGAAAGCGCCGTGAGCAGTCCTTATGACCGCGATCTTGAAAAAAATCCGGCAAATTATCAGCCGCTGACGCCGCTCACGTTTCTCGAACGCTCCGCCGCCACCTACCCGGACCACCCCGCCGTGCGTCACGGGGCGAAGGTTTTCACCTATGCGGAGTTCTATGCGCGGTGCCGGCGGCTGGGATCAGCGCTCGACGCGCGCAGCATCGGCAAGGGCGATACGGTCGCTATCGTTTCGGCAAACACGCCGCCGATGCTCGAGGCCCATTACGGCGTGCCCATGACAAAAGCCGTCGTCAACACCATCAACTTCCGCCTCTCGGCGAAAGAGATCGCGTTCATCCTGGATCACGGCGAAGCGAAGGTGCTGATTGTCGATCCGGAGTTTTCCGCGCTCTGCAAAGAGGCGCTTTCCCTTTGCGACGCCAAGCCTTTCGTCATCGATATTGAAGACGAGGAGTATGACGGGCCCAGCGAGCGCATTGGCGAAGTGACCTACGAAGACTTCATCGCGGGCGGCGATCCTGAATTTGCCTGGGCGATGCCCGATGATGAATGGGACGCCATCGCGCTCAATTACACTTCCGGCACCACCGGAAACCCCAAGGGCGTCGTCTATCATCACCGCGGCGCATACCTGCTCGCCATGGGCAATGTGGTGACCGCGTCCATGCCGCGCCACCCGCGCTATCTTTGGACGCTGCCCATGTTTCATTGCAACGGCTGGTGCTTTACCTGGTCGGTCTCCGTTCAAGCGGGCACCCATGTGTGCCTGCGGCGGGTGAACGCGGGCGAGATCTACGAAAGCCTTGCCACATACAACGTGACGCACATGTGCGGCGCGCCCGTGGTCATGAGTTTCTTGATCAACGCAAGCAACGAGGAACGCCGCGAGCTTACGGGGCCCGTTGAGTTTTTCACCGCCGCCGCCCCGCCGCCCGCCGCGGTGCTTGCCGACATGGAGGAAGCGGGGTTCAAGGTCACACACCTTTATGGGCTTACGGAAACTTACGGTCCCTCGGTCGTGAATGCCTGGCACGATGAATGGGACGGTTTGCCTGCGGACGCGCGCGCGGCCATCAAGGCACGGCAAGGGGTGCGCTACAACGTGCTTGAAGCGCTGTCGGTGCGCGATCCGGAAACCATGGAAGAGGTACCGCGCAACGGCACGGCCATGGGCGAGGTCATGTTCCGCGGCAATGTGGTGATGAAAGGTTATCTCAAGAACCCTAAAGCCACGGCGGATGCCTTCGCCGGGGGCTGGTTTCATTCAGGGGACTTGGGCGTCTGGCACGAGGACAACTACATCCAGCTCAAGGACCGTTCAAAAGACATCATCATTTCCGGCGGCGAGAACATTTCCTCCATCGAAGTGGAGGACGTCCTTTACAAGCACAGCGCCATTTCAGCCTGCGCCGTGGTCGCCAAGCAGGACGATAAATGGGGGGAGACGCCGGTCGCCTTCATTGAGCTGAAACCGGGGCACGAGGGCCTTACCCCCGAAGAGGTAACGGCCTACTGCCGGGAGCATCTGGCTGGATATAAATGTCCGCGTATCGTGGTGTTTGGGCCGTTGCCCAAGACCTCCACGGGCAAGATTCAGAAGTTCAAACTCCGCGATCAGGCAGCGGCGATCTAGCCAACTCCCACGACACGCAAAGCTAATTGGAGGAACGGATTGGCAGATGGTCCTGTTTAATGGACCTACCATTCCCGAACAAAGATGGCATTGTAGATCGCCTCTTGCTCAACCGTCGGATTGGGATTTCTCCGGACATAGAACTCGTCACCGTATTGGTCGACGACAAGTCCCGCCTTGGAAAGCGTGGCGGCAATGTCCGGCATCTCCTCTGCGCCATAGATATACCGGTCGAAGAAGTCGGAGAAATCCGATCCGCTTACTTGGTTCACGGCGTCCAGTACATCGTCCACGTCAAATCGCGTGTTCGTGTCTCCAAACCGCCGCACCATCAGATGCATGACATCGTTGAGACCGCACTCGGTATTTGTCAGGTCCCTGATTTCAACATCCAGGATCAGCGCGATCGTCGCCCCTCCACCATAGAGGTACAGCCAATTGGTGGGCTTGTCGTTTCCGGCTTCGACAAGGCTTATCGGCTCAGCGGGCCACCTGTGTTTTGAAATATGGTACCGCGCAAAATAGCGGGCCAACTTGTTGTGATAGATGTCTTCACTAAGAATACCCGTGCGAAACGATGTGAGGCTCGCGTAGTACTCGGTAAAGCCTTCGCCAAACCACTCCACACGCGACTTCTCGATGCCGATCAGTGTGTTCGCACCATTCCAGAAATGAAAAAGTTCGTGCCCGAACACATTGGCCCAAATCAACCTGCGCTGATTTAGGCGATCGCCAATCACAATCTGCGAGAAGCTGTTGTGAAAAGACTCGCCTTCAATCTCATCAGCCTCGCGGATGGCGATCAAATAGATTACCGAGGGCGCACCGCCAAACATCTGACTGTAGCTTCCCAATTGAAGCCTCAGTGTGTCCTCAAAATCACCGAGATGCTGTTCCAATGACGGATCAACAGCCAAAATCACGTCCATGTTGTCGACATTGACCACTTGCCGCAAATGATTGCCAACAACAATCATGTTAGACACAAGGCTCGACCAGCTCTCCACGAAATAGGTATTGGGTTGGTCATCGATCAGAGGCCACGGCGTGGAGATTTCCCAATCTTCCGGGATCAAAAACTCGACCGAAGCATCGTCAATCGCGTAAGGCGAGTAGAAGAACAAGGCTCTCGACACAAGATACAAACCGCCGTTGCTGTAGGATGGCCTTGAATCCTGACCACCAGCGGCGAACCAGTCATACTGGTCGTGATTGAACCGAACGTCATAGGAGAGCGACAAGCGCGTCCCGTCTTCCGCATCAACGGTCCACGAGCCCCAACCATCTTCCGTTATAGGGGAAATGTTGAGCGGATTTCCTTCGAGGTCGGTCACCACGAGGTTTTCTACGAACGTCGCCCATCCTTCTGGTAGCCAAGGGTGTCCCCAGGCAAGCATTTTGATGGTCCCGCGCTGAAGGGTCATTTCTGCTTGAACGTGGGCGATGCGGGTGTCCAGCGCATCAAAGCGAACGCTGTAGTGAGCTGTTTTATCCATCTCATCAGTCGAGCCGCTGGCGCCGTAAGCAATCGCAAAGGTCGCCGCCAAAATGATTGAGATCAGAAGGAAAGGAGCATGTTTGTGCAGAGTTTGCATGGAGTAAGTCCACCCTTTGAATACGCCAGCCCGTGTTGCATCGGGCCAAATCCTCTGTTACTAATTTAGCGATGCACGCAGCAATTCTGTCAAGTATTAAAAACTACCCAACCAGCAATCTGGTTTATTCCTCAATGTCAGCCTTTGCACATTTGGGGGGCGGTGAACTGCCGGGCGGTTGGTTTGTCAGGGCTCTTTCGGAACTGGGGCATTCGCCGAATGCCATTCGCCAGACGCTTTTTCGCCTGACAAGGCAAGGCGAGCTTGTCGCGCGAAAGTCCGGCCGCCAGAAGATCTATTCTTCCAGTAGCTATATGCGGAAGGAGATTGCCGTTGGTCTGGAAAAGATTTTCCTGCCTGCCCCCCAGGAATGGGATCGGCTATGGACCATGGTGCAGTACTCGTTTGATGGTGACGATCGAAACGACAGGGAACGCATCCGATCCATACTTGGTCTCATTGGATTCGCACCACTTGGGACCGGTTTGTTTATTCACCCTCAGGACCATTCCAATGCCATCAACGAAGTGGTTCGGGAGAATGGGCTCACCAAAAATGTTCGTATTTTCAGGTCACGGCAGTTGAACCCTGAAGATGACAAAAGGCTCGTGAAGGAGCTGTGGGATCTGGCCGACCTTGCAAAGCAGTTTCGCGCCTTTCTCGCAAACGCAAGAAAGGTGGAGAGTCTCATTGCCAATGCCGATAATCAAGTGGCCTTTCAAGTCCGCTACTACATCGTTATGGAAATACTGCGGACCGCATGGAACGACCCTGATCTGCCCGTCTCGCTATTGCCGGCGCATTGGCCAGGATACAAGGCAAGATCGACAGCCAAAGAGCTATACGAGCGGCTGCTGGAGCCCGCCACCGAACATGCGCAAGAAATACTTGAAGATCTCCAGAAAGTGGTCCGAACCTAACGGCTGGACCCCTCCTGGTAGGGCCGGTCTAGGCCGGTTCGCGTCTAAGTCGCTCGATTTCTTCCTTGATTCGGAGTTTCTGTCGCTTGAGCTGGGTAATCACGATATCGTCGGTAGAGGGATGGCTAAGTTCGTCGGAAAGATGTTGTTCCAGTTTCGCATGACGTTGTGTGAGTTCAGCGATCCGGTCCTCTACCGCCATAGTCGTCTCCTTGGGTAATATGGACATCAATTAAACCAGCATTATGTGGACTTGTCAGCGGGAATCGGCAGCAGCCAGGAAAAGGAACCAACCGGAGTGGGACAGCGCCGCGTAATCGTGGGAATTTCCGGGGCTTCGGGCGTCCAATACGGCATCCGGTTGCTCGAGGTTTTGCGCGGGATGGACGTGGAAAGCCATCTTGTGATCTCGCGCGCGGGCGAGATGACCATCGGCTACGAATCGGACATGAAACCCAAGGATGTGGCGGCCCTCGCCCATACATCGTACGGGGCCGCCGATGTGGGCGCGGCAATCGCGTCGGGGTCCTTCAAGACCTTGGGCATGATCGTCGCGCCGTGTTCGGTGCGCACTATGGCGGAGATCGCTACCGGCGTGACCTCCTCGCTGCTTACCCGCGCGGCGGACGTCATGCTCAAGGAACGGCGCCCATCTCCGCAAGGCTTGTCATGGTTCTCAAATGTCCAAGGTGAAAGGGCGTCTCGCGGACCATGAGGATCAGCGGGCGCCGT
>JANQMY010000197.1 GCA_028279895.1 Alphaproteobacteria bacterium | reverse complement strand
GTTGTCTCCGTCTTGTGTCTCAAACGCTGCTACACGTCTGAAACCAAGTAGAATCAACGTCATGCGCAATGTCCAATAACTTTAACCGGACAGTAGTGGGTCGTGGCCAGAGAAAGCGATCGCGTCAGTCGAATATAGAGCTATGCTGATCAATTGCCCCTTTTGAATGAAGGCTTTGCCCTGTGTCGGGAGGCGTCCGTCCTTGGTCCACCTCAGCCGTTCTTGATTGGTGATCCCCAGAATCTTCTGCACATGTTTTGGACTGAGCGGGCGCTTCGAGATCTCCAATAACGCTTTATCGATACCAAGAAGCGCATTCTCAAGCTTTTCGAGGTCACACTCCGGTCTCAACGAGATAACAAGGCCTTTTGGCTTTCCGATAACTGAGGCCCCATGTCTAATACGCGAGGTCAACCGCCTGCGCGCTTCAGATTGACGTACTTTTAGCCCGAGGTTTTCAGTACAGGCTTTTTAATCGAGACGTCAATTTTAGTGCCACCAAACCGAACCTGGAGGAACTCCAAGCGACTTGAAACGATCTCATTCATCTCTTTTCAAGGTGTTTTGGGGGAAGGACGATTGACGGGAACTCTGCCGTGTCGTGTGACTTCGGTTTCGAGACAAAGGTGGCAGAGGCAATCGGAGTCAGCTTTTAAAGCCATCAATGGCGGAAGATCCTCGCACCAGCATCCCGAGTGTTTCGTCGAAGTGCCAGGCCCACATAGAAAACTCTTGCCGCATGCAATGCAAGTTTTCCGGCAAGTTGAGGAGTTGGTGAAACTAGGCACCATAGATTTTCTTATGCTTAGGCACGAAAACACCCTTACATTCTTCAGGTCTCATCAGGCCCCTCTTGACCCGTCGCATGTCTGTGCAATAGTTACACGTATGTGGAGTGGGTGGGCAATAGCCCATCGGGAATGCGGTACGTAGGTTGGGCGACAGAGGCCTCTCCAACAAAGCCGCAGCTGCCCCCGCAACTGTAAATGCCCTTACCGGCGAATTTTATCGCGCATTGTCTATTGCCACTGGAGATTTCTGGGAAGGCTGGATGCGACGTCCGGTAAAAGAAAGGGCATAAGCCAGGAGACCGGCCCACTGCGCACAAATGAGCACGATCCTGGGCGGGGTGCACCGGGAGGCAGCATAACGTTCAGAGTGTCTCCACTGTGAGGGCGCTCAGATTAGTGCTTCCGTCCGAACCCCGTCGCTACTTAGCGAAAGAGGCGTTTGAATGGCCGGAAACACATTGTCGAATACTCCCGCGTCAAAAATACCTGCAACTGTCGTTACGGGCTTTCTCGGTGCCGGTAAGTCCACTCTCATTCGAAGCTTGATCAACAATGCTCGCGGCAAACGCTTAGCATTGATCATCAATGAATTCGGTGATGTGGGTGTTGACGGTGACGTGCTCAAGGCGTGCGGAAGCGAAGACTGTACCGAAGAAGACATTGTCGAGCTGGCGAATGGGTGCATCTGCTGCACTGTGGCCGATGACTTTTTGCCAACGATGAAACAGCTGATTGATCGGCCAAGCCCGCCCGATCACATTATTATTGAAACGTCGGGCCTCGCCCTTCCAAAACCGTTGGTGCAAGCCTTTAATTGGCCGGAAATTCGCACACGTGTCACCGTCGATGGCGTCGTGACTTTGGTGGATGCTGACGCGATGTCGCAAGGCCGCTTTGTGGGCGACGAAGATGCGCTTGCACATCAGCGCGCACAAGACGACGCCCTGGATCACGAAAGCCCCATTGAAGAACTATTTGAAGATCAGCTTCAGTGTGCCGACCTCATCGTTCTCACCAAGACTGATTTGATAGAACAGGGACAGACAGACCGGATTGAAGCTGACTTACGGACGCAAACGCGTCCTGGTGTTCATTTCTTGCAGGCGGTACAGGGGGGTATTTCGCCCGAAGCCTTACTTGGGTTGGACCTGGCGGTTGAGGGCCAAATTGACGAACGCCATTCGCACCACGATCACGAAGGCGACCATGACCATGATGATTTCGACAGTTTTGTGTTGGAGCTGGACGAATGTGACGACCCCGACGCGCTGGCGGCGCGCATTCGCAAAACGGCGACAGATCACAATGTTCTCCGTATCAAAGGGTTCATTGCTGTGAAGGACAAGGACATGCGCCTTCAGGTTCAGGCGGTCGGACCACGGGTGGCCCATCATTTTGATCGTGCCTGGCGGTCCGATGAACCTCGGAAAAGCCGCCTTGTGGTCATTGGGTGCAGTGGTCTGGATCGACTTGCTATTTCAAAGGCGCTCAATGTAGGCCAAGCCTAATGCATCTGCTCAACATAGCGTCCGGCAGGGTCGATGATGGTACAGAGCCAATTGATCTCGGCCAAACAGGGGGCGACATCGTTGTTCTATCGGCCGCTGATACGGAGCTATTGGCTCTTGATGATGCGCTTGCAAGCTTTCCCGAAGCGTTTCCCGCCGCGCGAATGGCCAATTTTCTCCGCCTACAGCACAATTACTCTGTCGATCTCTATATTGAGGCGGTCGTGTCCCACGCAAGATTCGTTTGTGTACGAATCCTTGGCGGAAAAGCCTACTGGCCATATGGTCTGGAAGAAATTTGCGCTGTTTGCCGTGAACGGAAAATTCCCCTAGCCCTGTTATCGGGTGATGAGAAACGCGATCCCGAATTACAATCCTTATCTAGCGTTTCAAAGGCCGACTATGACCGTCTCAGCCAATATTTGATATATGGCGGGACTGCAAATCTGCGAGGGTTCTGGGCGTGTGCGGCACGCCTTGCGGGGTATGAGGCCTTGGAAGCTCCGGAACCGGAAGTGCTGTCTCCATGTGGGTATTATTGGCTTGGCGAAACACCCATCACCCTGAATGACGTCAAACAACATTGGCCGAACGAACGTCCTGTTGCGCCGTTGATTTTCTACCGCGCTCTGGCCCTTTCCGGCGCGACCAAGTCCATCGATGCTTTGATCAACGCGCTGCAAAATAAAGGGCTCAATCCTTTGCCGATCTTTGTGCACAGTCTCAAGGACCAGCGCTCGGCCAAATTTGTTAGCGACGCCCTTGAAGCCAGCAATCCCGACATCATTCTCAATACCACGGGCTTTGCCGTATCTGTTCCAGGGGAAAAGCGCGTCGCGTCGGTCCTTGAACAGGCAGATTGCCCGGTCCTCCAAACTGTTCTGGCCAGCCTTTCCGAAGAGGACTGGGAGGCTGGGCTGAAAGGGCTTGGCGCCCGGGATATTGCGATGAGTGTCGCTCTGCCGGAGGTGGACGGCCGAATTCTCACCCGCGCGATTGCATTTAAAAACGTAGATACTGAAATGGGGCCCTCCCAGCACGCGGTTGTTCGACATGAACCCCGCCGTGATCGGGTTGAGTTTGTCGCCGAACAAGCGGCCCAATATGTACGGTTGCGTCGCTCGGCAGTGCCGGAACGGCGCATTGCGTTGATCCTCGCGAACTATCCCAACAAAGATGGCCGCCTTGCCAACGGTGTTGGGCTCGACACACCGGCCAGCACAGTCATGGTAATGCATGCCTTAAAGAACGCGGGCTACGCCGTTGCCGATTTACCGGCTGATGCTAAGCGTTTGATGACGCAGTTAAGGGGCGGTCCGACAAACGCGAGAAGGCCTCAGAACGATCGGCAATTTGCTGGCGTATTTCTTCCCGGCACAGACTATCAACGATTTTTCGAAACTTTGCCGCAAAGCCTGCAGAAGAGGGTGACGGACCGTTGGGGGGCGCCAGAGGCCGATCCATTCTTTGTTTCCTGTGAAAACAGGTCGGGGTTTGAATTGGCTATCCACTGCTTCGGCAATGTCGCCGTGGCGATTCAACCGGCACGGGGATACAATATCGATCCTGAAGGAACCTATCACGACGCTGATCTGGTTCCTCCCCACGGTTATCTGGCGTTCTATGCCTGGTTGCGGGGAACCTTCGGCGCCCATGCAGTCGTTCATTTGGGAAAACACGGAAATCTCGAGTGGTTACCGGGTAAGGCCTTGGCCTTGTCTGGCACATGTTTTCCGGAAGCAGCATTGGGGCCACTGCCGCATTTCTACCCCTTTATCGTCAACGATCCAGGGGAAGGAACGCAAGCAAAACGGCGCACCAGTGCGGTGATCATCGATCATTTAACGCCTCCCCTCACGCGGGCAGAAAGCTATGGTGCTTTGAAGGATCTTGAAGGTCTGGTCGATGAATATTACGAAGCCGCGGGCGTCGATGCGCGACGCATCCCCGTTTTGCGGCGCGCGATTTTGGATTTGGCCGCTCAGTCCGGCTTAGACAGAGATGTGGGTATCGGTGATCCCAATGATGAGGACGCCGCAATCTCCGCCCTCGACAACTATCTGTGTGAACTAAAAGAAATGCAGATCCGGGATGGGCTGCACATTATGGGAGAAGCCCCGCACGGGCGATTGCTCACCGACTTGATTGTGGCCATTGCGCGAGTACCACGATCGGCCGGGGAAGGGAGAGATCAGTCACTGCTGCGCGCCATATCTACCGATCTTGGCTTGGCGGAATTTGACCCTCTTGATTGCACGATGGGTGATCCATGGCACGGCCCACGTCCTGCTCCCCTAAATCGAATAGACGCCGGTCCTTGGCGCAGTTGTGGCGATACGGTGGAACGTCTGGAACTGCTCGCGCACGCGTTGGTTTCAGGCGGTGTGGAAGTTGCCCAAGAGTGGACGGACACCAAATCAGTGCTCTTAGAGATCGAAGAGATAATCCGCCCAAAGATTAGAGCATGTGGCGACTCGGAATTAGAGGCCCTTCTTACAGGGCTTGAGGCGAAGTTTGTGGATCCTGGTCCATCCGGCGCCCCCACGCGCGGACGCCCGGAAGTGCTTCCCACAGGCCGGAACTTTTATTCCGTCGACACACGGTCGGTGCCTACCGAGACGGCGTGGCATTTGGGCTGGGCGTCCGCGCAGCTCTTGGTGGAAGACTATCGGCAACGCCATGGCATGTGGCCAAAAGCGATGGCGCTGTCGGCCTGGGGCACATCTAACATGCGCACCGGCGGTGACGATGTTGCACAAGCGCTTGCACTTATGGGCGCGCGCCCGACTTGGGACCGGTCGTCTCGCCGTGTAACGGGCTTTGAAATTCTTCCATTGGCAATGCTGGGGCGCCCACGGGTCGATGTGACATTTCGGATATCCGGCTTTTTCCGAGACGCGTTTCCGGCGCAGATCGACCTCGTCGATAGTGCGGCACGTGCGATCATGTCACTGGATGAAGGCGCAGATGAAAACCCTCTGGCGGACCGGTATCGCCGGGAGATGCGGGATCTGGAAGCACAGGGACTTGAGAGAGAGGCCGCGGCCCTTGAAGCGGGATCTCGGGTTTTCGGATCAAAACCGGGAGCTTACGGCGCCGGTATTCAGGCACTTATCGACGAAGGCGTCTGGGAGACGCGCCAGGATTTCGCCGAGAGTTATTTAGCATGGGGTGCCTATGCATATGGCAAAGGCCGTGAAGGGCAGTCGGCGCGCTCGCAGTTTGAGGCACGATTGCGGCAGGTCGAAGCAATTATCCAGAACCAAGATAATCGTGAACATGATATTCTGGACTCGGACGATTACTATCAATTCGAAGGCGGTCTTGCGGCGACGGTATCCTCACTTCGCGAGCAAGACCCGACCATCTATCATAACGATCACTCCCGTCCCGAAACACCAAAGATACGCCTTCTAAATGACGAGATTGGGCGGGTCGTTCGGGCGCGCGCGGTAAATCCCAAATGGATCGAGGGGGTGATGCGGCATGGGTACAAGGGTGCCTTCGAAATGGCGGCGACGTTGGACTATCTTTTTGCGTTTGCGGCAACGACTAGCCTCGTCAAGGACCATCATTTTGATCTGCTCTATGAAGCTTACCTAGAGGACCAGCGTGTCCGGTCCTTTATTCAGGAACACAATCCGGCGGCGCTCCAGGAAATGTCGCAGCGGCTTCTGGAGGCCTTTGATCGAGGAATTTGGCAGGCGCGCCGCAATAGTGTCCGCGGTGATCTTGAAAAACTAGCGAAACAAGGCAAGGAATGAGCCGATGAGTGAAACTCGGAAAAAAGCCCCTATGGATAGCGAGCGTCACAATGAGAAGATGCGAAAGAAGAAAGCGTCTCGTGACAAGATCATGGCGACCAAGACCGACGAGAAAGGACTCATTATCGTTCATACGGGCAAGGGCAAAGGCAAAACAACGGCCGCCATGGGTATGGTCTGCCGTTCCATCGGGCACGGCATGAAAACCGGTGTCATCCAGTTTATCAAGGGCGCTTGGGCCACCGGCGAAAAGAAAGTGTTCGACGCTTTTCCGGATCTTGTCGCCATGCATGCCATGGGCGAAGGCTTCACATGGGATACTCAGGATAGAGATCGAGACGTTGCGGCCGCGCGCGGTGCCTGGGAGGCCGCAAAAAAAATGATCCTCGACCCGGACTATAAGATGGTGTTGTGCGATGAGATTAATGTCGCATTGCGTTACGACTATCTTCCGTTGGACGAGGTGCTTAGGGTGTTGCGGGAAAAGCCAGACGGGACCCATGTTATCCTTACCGGCCGCAATGCGCCGGAGGGGCTCATTGAAGCTGCGGACCTTGTCACCGAAATGCAGCTTATCAAGCATCCTTTCCGCAGTGGAATCAAGGCACAAGAGGGTGTGGAATTTTAAGATGTCTTTTAGCCGCTTGATGGGAGCTATCGAATGCATATTGAACCTGGAGTCGTAAACGGCGCAAAGCTGGTACTAAGCTATGCAACGGCCACTGGGTCGCTCGGCCTGGCAGCGAAAATGGCTTACGACACAATACGTCACGACGGTGGTTTGCAGGCGTTTTTAATACGCAGTGCGATGGCCACCTGCCTCGTCTTCTTTTTCTTCGAGGTCCTGCCGCACTATCCCGTCGGTGTTTCCGAGGTTCACTTTATTCTGGGTACGACACTATATTTTTTGTTTGGCGCCGGCCCTGCAGCCATTGGTCTCGCCGCGGGGTTATTGGTTCAAGGCCTCTTTTTGGCGCCAGCCGATTTACCGCAATACGGTATGAATGTAACAACACTTCTCGTGCCGCTTTGGGGCATTAGCATTCTCGCAAAAAGGATCATCCCGGCGAACACCGCCTATGTAGACGTCAATTACTGGCAAGTCTTGACTATGTCCGCGGCTTATCAGGGGGGAATAATTTGTTGGGTAGCATTTTGGGCGTTTTACGGACATGGAATTGGTTCTGAAAACGTGGTTGCCATCGCTTCTTTTTGCAGCGCGTACTTAGTTGTCATCTTGTTGGAGCCGTTGGCAGATCTTGCGGTTTTGGCGATCGCAAAGGCCATGGCGCCATCAACAAGAAACCCAATTCTAAACAGCCGACTGCTTAATCCGGCCTGACAATTATTTTGCGCTATGTGTGATAGAGGGCGTTTGATTTTCAATTTGTGCACGAAGTGTTGAAACAGCTTTCGGGAAATAAGGTCCACCGCAAACTGTTAGATGTTCAGGTATGTAGAGCCTTCGAGCCGTGCCATAGAATTTTTTAAGGGACGGGTGCTCCAAAAGCTCGGTCCCAATATCTTTTACGGTGCCCGGTAGCTCTGTCGTCACAATAAAGTCTGGCCGGGCATTCAGAAGGGTCTCCAGAGATACGCGTTTGATCGCAGCACCAGAGCTGACCTGAGCGGCCAAATTGATTAGGCCAGCACGCTGCATGATTTCGGTCATCAGTGATTTCTCACCGGTCAGAAACCCCCGTCGCTGATAGTGTAGCGCGGTGGAGCGTTCATCAGACGCTGATTTTTGCAGCGCTTCCAGCTCACGGCGCATTTTTTGGATGAGCTTCGCCCCTCGTTCGGGATGTCCGATCGCAGTTGCGATTTCTCTCGTTTGTCGCGCGATCTCCTCGAAACTGCGCGCGGTACCGATCTCGAGAATTGGGAAATTGAACTGGGAAATCAACGCGCGCGTTTCCAGGCGGCGATAGGGGCTTAAAATGATGAGGTCCGGGTCAAGAGACAGTATCTCCTCTCCACTTCCGGCCGAGACAGGGAGATCAGCCGCTTCTTTTGCGAAGAAGGACATGCCGGGATTTCTAGAAAAATCCGTGAGGGCGGCAATCTGATCGGAGTCAGCAAGGGCGATCAAGTACTGG
>JANQMY010000192.1 GCA_028279895.1 Alphaproteobacteria bacterium | reverse complement strand
GTTGTCTCCGTCTTGTGTCTCAAACGCTGCTACACGTCTGAAACCAAGTAGAATCAACGTCATGCGCAATGTCCAATAACTTTAACCGGACAGTAGTGGCACCAGGCAGGGGATGACGGTAGAGGGGAGGCGTCAGACCTTCACAAGCATTTTGCCCATATGGCCGCCGGTGAACAGCTTCTGAAGGGCGATCGGGAAGGACTCAATGCCTTCTTCCACATGCTCGACGACTTTGAGTTTACCGTTTTTCAGCCACTCGGAAAGATCGGCATAGGCTTTGCCGTATTGGTCCATGAAATGCATCACGGTGAAGCCTTCCATGCGGGCATACCGTTCGGCCAGCCGCAAATAAAGGCTCGGCCCCTTGACGTTGAGATGGTCATCATACTGAGAAATGGCGCCACAAATGGCTACGCGGCCGCGTTCGCGGATGTTATCCAGCGCGAAATCCAGGATCTCGCCGCCCACATTGTCGAAGAACACGTCGATACCGTCGGGCGCGAGTTCCTTGATGCGGGCGTCCACATTTTCATTCTTGTAGTCGATCGCGCCATCAAAACCGAGCGTACCGGTGAGGAACTCACATTTCTCTTTGCCGCCGGCAATGCCGATGACTTTCTTGGCGCCGGCGATCTTCGCAATTTGTCCGGCCACAGACCCTACTGCGCCGGCAGCGCCCGAGACGAGCACCGTTTCGCCCTCTTTGACTTGGCCCACCTGCAGCATGCCGAAATAGGCCGTCAGTCCTGTGGTCAGGCCCAACGCCCCCAAATAGGTAGAAAGCGGCAGGCTGTCGTCGATTTTTTGAACGGTTGCGGCGGGGACGGTTGCGTAGGTTTGCGATCCAAGTCCGCCGGTCACGGCGTCGCCGACGGCCAGAGCGTCGGAATTGCTTTCCACCACGCGCCCTACATTCAAGGTGCCGACCACGCCGCCGATGGGCGTTTGGGTGTGCAGCCCTTCCCAATCGTTGAGCGAGGTGCGGATAAACGCATCGATCGAAATCGTGTCCACGGCAATCAAAACTTCGCCGTCGTCCGGGGCGCGGGCCTCTTCTTCTTCAAGCCGGAAATGCTCCGGTTTTACCTGGCCTTTGACATGCTCCACCAAGACAATCTTGCGGTTGACGGGACGGTTGGTCATATCTGACATAATGCGTTCCTCATTGTGTTGTGGGGCGAACCATAAGCGCGGGGGGCGGACGCGTAAACCGGCCCGATCGGATAGGGATATAGACAGTTGATCATCGTTGACCAGTTGCGCGATTGGGGATGGCATCATGGGCCCTCGTCTCACCTGATCAGTACACTGCCGGGGGAGGAAGGGTCTGCCGAACTGGCGGCGTTCGTTGAAAAAATCGGCCTGAAGCGCAAATGGGTTCAGAAGCCGGGCACGCCGCGGGAACATTTCGACCTCAACGAACGGGCCCATAAGCAAGCGCTTGCCGCGGGCGCGGTGGAGGTGGACTGGCGTTCCCTGGTGCGTGCCATCCGCGCCAAAAAGAATGGCACTGTGTTTCCCCTGGTGCCGGAATTGGATTGACCGCCCCGGCAGGCTTATTCCACCCGGTCGAGATGGCCGACCGCCAAGAAAACCGTGTCAGGGTGATAAAACTCAACCCGCAGCTTCGGCCCGTCCATGGGGGACACCACGGCCAACCCCTGGTCGATGCACTGGGACTGACCATAGGTGAGCGTCTCGCGATAATAGGCGGCGTGGTCCGTTATGCGTTCCAGGGTCCAGAAGCAGCCGCATTCCAAGGATGGATAGGTGATGGACACAGCGTCCGGCCCGATGGTCAGGTTGACCGCCCATACGGAGAATTCGCCGCCGCGCGTGGCGGTGCTGTCGAATTGAATGCCGGGCCCCGCCCAGGTGCCCATCAAGCCGCTGGGCGATTGTTCCGCCCCATAGGCAGGAAGCGCCGACACGAAAAACATAGCGGCGAACACCCACCGTGGTATGTGGAAGACTGTCCTTCCGGCCATGGCCATCCCCCCCTTTGCGCCAGAAACGCTCTACCCCTTCATCCGCCTTTTTGCTGCGCGGCGCAAGGCCCTTTCCTTGAAGAGATACCGAATGAAGCCCCGCGGACTCTGGCGGATCTTGCGCAACAGCAGCCGGCGCAGATGAGGGCTGCCGTCGAACGACGCTTCTTGCTGGCCGTGGCCCATATGCAGGGCAATCGACTGCACATGAATGGTTTCCATCGGAACCGTGAGGGTGAAGGTTTCGGTCTTCGGCAACAGGCACACCGTGTCGTCGCACGCCTGATAACGCACGGAGACGGCGATGTCGATGGAGTCCTGATCGAGCGGGCGGCATTCCGATTGCAGAGCGGACAAAGCATAGACGGGTACGCGAATATCCACCCGGCCGGACCAGACCGGCAGTTCCAAGTCTAAACTCTCAAGCCGCAGAGGCTCCGTCGGCGGATAAATCGCTGCGTCGACGGCAAGGCCCTCCGGTCCGGTGACTGTCACCTTTGTGGGAATCATGCCCTCGGGCACCGGCTCTCCGTAAATGTGCAGACCATCCGGCAGGTCGAAGCGCACGACCACTTCGCGTTGTGCCCCTTGCTTGATGGTCCCGCCATGCAGCGTGGCGGAAACGCGAATGCCCTCGTCGTCCGTGCCTCCCGCGGCGGGGGCGGCTTCGTCCAGCACAACACGGCCCAGTGCCGCATCGATCAGCAAGTCGGGTCCTTCACGGCGCTTATAGGTGTCGTGAAAGAACTTCTGAATGACGGTGCCGTCTTCGTCGGTGATGTAGGTGCCCGGATAGGGAATGCCGTACAGCACTGCATCGCCCGGTTCGATTTGGGTATTCAGTATGCCGAATTTCTTGATGACGGCGGAGTCCATGTCGGACAGCAGCGCGTACTCGATGTTGTACGCCTCGGCAAATGCCGAAAGCACTTCCTGATCGTCATACGAAATGGCGTAAAGCTTGATGCCGTGTTTTTTGAATTTGCGGTACCCTTCTTGCAGCTCCACGAGCTGCGTCATGCAGGGCGGTCACCACACCGCCGACCGGTAAAATACGACCGCCGCTTTGGCGCCCGCGCGATCCGTATGGAAATCGATGCGCCGGCCCTGCGCATCCGGGAGGTCGAAGTCCGGCAGGCGGTCGCCGATGCCGGGGCCTGTGGAGGCGCCGGCCGGCAGACCGGCCCGTCCCGGATGGCCAAGCGGGGCGGGGGCTTCGAATCCCAGTTCGTCAGTTTCTTGAATGGACATATGATTCCTCGTTGATTCTGCACCGCCCGATCTATTGGCATTCAATATGTCAATAGATCGGGCGGGATTCAAGGCTTAACGACGGCCGCCTTTAAGGACAGTTTCGAGACCATGCTGGACCTCTTTCGCTCCAAGGCCTTTGTCCTGTGTTTTCTGGCCAATCTCGCCCAGATGACGTCGTTCTATTTGTTCCTTCATTTCCCCGGTCACGTGGCGGCCATGGGGGCGGGGGAACAATGGATCGGCTGGCTGGTCGCGGTTACCGAAGTGGCGTCGATTGCGGTGGCGCCCTTTGTGGGGCGCTGGCTCGACCTGCGCGGACGACGTCAGGTTTTGGTGGGCGCCTCGGTCTTAAATGTGGGCCTGTGTGCCGGATTCCTTTTGGTACCCGGCTTGGCGGCCGCCTTTGGCTTCCGCGTCCTCCATGGGGCGGTTGAAACCGTTTTGAACGTGGCATTCTTCACTTATGCGTCGGACGTGATTCCCGCGGCACGGCGTTCCCAAGGGTTTGCAGTGTTCGGCATTTCCGGCATTGGCGCCGTGGGGCTGGGCGCGGCACTTGGCGATGTAGCCATCGGAGTCGGCGGTTACGATGCCATTTTCTTGTCCAGCATGGGGCTGTCGGTTGTCGGTGCCGCTCTTGTGTACGGCTTGGGCGAGGCGCGCGAGTCGGATGACGAACAAGATCAAAGCCCTGTCGGCTGGTTCAGTACTTTGGCATCGCCATCCCTGATCGGCGTTTGGGTACTGGCCGGCGCCTTCTTTTTTTCAATGATCAGCGTGTTTGTTTTCCTGAAAACCTGGGTCGGTCTCACTCAAATCGGCTCCATCGGTCTGTTCTTCACGATCTACACCGGAACCGCGATTGTCTTGCGGGTCGGCGCGGGCGATCTGCCGGATCGCGTCGGGCATCGCCCGGTGGCCCTTGCGTCTTTGGGCGCTTATGCGGTGGGGCTGTTTCTGTTGTCGCAAACCGGCGCGCTGCCATTGTTTGTGGTGGCGGCGGTGGTCTGCGGTA
>JANQMY010000186.1 GCA_028279895.1 Alphaproteobacteria bacterium | reverse complement strand
ATGAAGGTGTATTTGGCGTGCAGTTCTATGCCTGGCGTGTAGGTATCCTTTTGGCCTCCGTCGCGGCCGATCCCCAGGTCGCCGGTCGCGACGCCTTTGACGCTGCCATCGCTGTTATAAACGATTTCAGCTGCGGCAAAGCCCGGATAGATTTCCACGCCGAGTTCCTCGGCCTGACCTGCTAGCCAGCGACACACATTGCCGAGACTGACAATGTAATTGCCATGATTGTTCATCAGCGGCGGGATCATGATATTCGGTATACGGAGTGAACCTGCCGCACCGAGATACAGGAAACGGTCATCCGTCACGGCGGTGTTCAGCGGCGCCCCCTTTTCTTTCCAATCCGGGATGAGCTGATCCAACGCAATAGGATCGATCACGGCACCGGAAAGAATATGGGCCCCCACTTCGGAGCCTTTCTCAAGCACGGCGACGCTGATCTCGGAGCCGTTTTCGGCCGCGCGCTGCTTTAACCGAATCGCCGCGGACAGACCGGCCGGCCCTGCGCCAATAATGACCACGTCATATTCCATCGACTCGCGTTCAACCGTTGCCTCTGACATGCTTTATCCTTCTGTGCCCAGCTTTAGTGCTTGATACGTTTCGCTTGATCGGCGATTTGGCCTTTATTTAAAGCGCACTTACCGAACGTCAACGCAACCCTTTGACCCACCATGAGACGCGCGTGAAGCGGAACGAAACGCATATTAGAACATCGCTAATCGTGTTAAATACCCCAAATCGATCAGAATGCGAGTGCAATTTGAGGGCGGTTCCCCTACGTCATCGGAAATCATGCATGAAATGACACGCGCAGCGCGCGATCTTCTGCGGTGGTATGTGGACAGCGGTGTCGATGAGACAATCGGCACAATCGCGCTTGATCGGCGTAAAGCGCCAACTGCTGACGTGCCTACGGCACCCGCGCCCAAAGCAATCGCGGCGGTCCCTCCGGAGACCGGGAAGCCCACTGGGGCTGCACTAAATCCCGATATAGGCGCGGATCAAATGGTGAGCCATGCCCGCCGGCTGGCAGCGTCCGCTCCCACCTTGGAAGCACTAAGGGAAGCGCTCTCACAGTTTGACGAGTGCTCGCTTAAGCGGACCGCAAAGAATTTGGTTTTCGGAGACGGCGCCCCCACCTCTCGGATTGTGTTTGTCGGCGAAGCACCCGGCCGCGACGAGGACATTCAGGGGCTGCCATTTGTCGGCCGTTCCGGTCAATTGCTTGACCGAATGCTGGCCGCTATTGGTCTGGACCGCACGTCATCCTACATCACAAACATCATTCCATGGCGCCCCCCCGGCAATCGCAATCCGACTTCGGAAGAAACGGCGATGTGTATTCCGTTCCTGGACCGGCACCTGGAGCTAATCTCTCCGATCGCGGTAATTGCGTTGGGAGGCGTCTCGGCCAAACAGCTATTGGACACGACCGACGGCATCATGCGGCTGCGTGGCAAATGGAAACAGATCGCCGTGGGCGATCAGGACGTACCGTTGTTGCCCATGTTTCATCCCGCCTATTTGTTGCGGCAACCGGCACAAAAGCGGCTCGCTTGGCAGGATTTACTTTCGCTTAAGCAAAAACTCCGGTCGCTAGACGCGCTGTGACCAATTTTCGCCCTCATTTATCAAGCATAAAGTCCTAATCAGTAGGTTGTGTCTTGCGAGGTGCGGAAAAAGGACATTATGGTCGCGCCCGAGTGAGGCTCAAAGGGAACGAATATGGGTCAGTGTTTCGCTGCGGCGCGTCGTGTGGGCAGGCGCCGGATTACTTGGCTGTTGTGCCTGTTGGCCGCGCCGGTTTGGGCAGCAACCGCTGTCGCAAGCGAAGGCAGAACGCCCCTCACCTCTCAAGCGGATGTGGCGGTCCCGGTGGCAGACGTAAAGCCGAGCGTGCTGAGCAATTCGGACATCGCTCATTACCGGAAGATCTTTCAAGTCCAAGAAAAAGGTCATTGGAAGACCGCCGATAAACACATCAAGAAACTCGAAAACCGTATCTTAATGGGACACGTCCACCACCAGCGTTATTTACATCCCACCGCCTACCGGTCGCGATATTCAGAATTGAGAAAGTGGATGGGGCAGTATGCGGACCATCCCGGCGCATCGCGCATATTCCGATTGGCCATGAAGCGCCGCCCATCGGGGGCCCGGCGCCCTGAGCGCCCGGTGCGCCGATCCTACCGCGAGAGCCAGACGGTCTCAGTTGCCAAGACATCACCGCGCCGGAACACCCGCCGTATCCGGGCGATCAACCGACATATCAAAACCTTGAACCGCCGCGGACGGCCGACGGCTGCCTACAACTATCTCCACGAGAAGCGCACCAGTAAGGACTTGCGCCGCAACGAATTTGACGATGCGCTTACGTGGATCGCCGCCTCCTATTACCGGGAAGGAGTTGACCGCAAAGCCGCTGTACTTGCCCAGAAGGTGGCAGACCGGAACCGGTCTGAAGTGCCGTTGGCCGACTGGACCGCTGGATTAGCGAACTGGCGGCTTGGTAATCACGCCGTTGCAGCACAACACTTTGAGCATCTGGCAAACTCGCAAGTGATTTCCCAACCGACCCGTGCCGCCGGTGCATTCTGGGCCGCCCGCGCCTACCTTGTTGAAGGTCAGCCGGCGCGGGTGATTGACATGCTGGAGGTTGCAGCTCGCGACCCGCATTCGTTTTACGGCGTCTTAGCGACACGGCAGTTGGGCCGTTCGCTGCCCCTCGACTGGTCGGAGCCGTCGCTCGACCAACCGTCTCTGGACGCTCTGATGCAATTCCCACCAATTCAACGGGCCGTTGCCTTGGCCGAGGTGGGGCAGACCCATTCCGCCGACCAAGAGATCCTCCGGTCCCACGGGCGTATTCCGGAAACCTTAGACCCGGCGCTTGTAGCCCTGGCCGCGAAAATGAAGTTGCCTGCCGCACAGGTTCAAATCGCTGAAAAGGTAAAAAGCCGGTCTATTGACGTCGCACGGTATCCGGTCCCCCACTACAAACCAGACGGCGGTTACACCGTTGATCGGGCGTTGATTTACGCACTCATGCGCCAAGAAAGCCGTTTCAAGGCGAGAGCAAAAAGCAGGGCCGGCGCCCGCGGGTTGATGCAAATCATGCCGCGTACGGCAAGCTATATCGCCCGCGACCGGTCGCTCGCCCGCTCAAGACGGGATCGCTTGCTGGACCCAGGCTTTAATATTGCTTTGGGCCAAAAATATGTGCGCCGCCTGATGGACACGCTGGGCACCGACAACAATTTGTACATGCTGCTGGTGGCGTACAATGCCGGCCCGGGAAACCTCAAAAAGTGGATCCGCAAAACCGACTTTCAGAATGACCCGTTGCTTTTCATTGAAAGCATTCCGGCGCGGGAGACGCGCGGTTACATCGAACATGTACTGATGAATTACTGGATCTATCGCCACCGATTCGGTCAGCCTTCGCCATCGCTCGACGCAGCCGCCGCTAACGACTGGCCAAGCTATGTCCCCCTTGATACGGTTGAAGTCCCTGTCGCGCTGAAAAACTAAACCGTGAGAATGGCACCTGTGGCTGGTATCGACGAAAGCAGAACGTTCACGCCAATTCGCATCGCGATCATGACCGTGTCCGATTCGCGCCACGCAGAAGATGACGAGTCGGGATCGATCCTTGTCGGTCGGCTGGAAAATGCCGGCCACAAGCTAGCAGACCGCGCCATTGTGAAAGACGAGATCCCGGAAATCGTCGCTAAGCTGAAGCAATGGATCGAAAACCCTGACGTGGATGTGGTTATTTCCACCGGGGGCACCGGCCTTACCGGTCGAGATGTGACGCCGGAAGCGTTCCGGTCCGTCTTCGAAAAAGAGATCGACGGCTTTTCAGCCGTCTTTCATATGGTCAGCTATCAAACCGTCGCGACATCGACGATGCAGTCACGCGCCTGCGCCGGCATTGCCGGGGGGACAATCCTCTTCGCGGTGCCCGGGTCACCCGGCGCTTGCAAAGATGCCTGGGACGGCATTTTTCAATACCAGCTCGATTCCCGTCACCGCCCGTGCAATTTCGTTGAGATCCTGCCACGTTTGGAAGAGCACAAAAACGGCCTATAGCGTTTCCAGGTGAAGCATGTCCTCGGGCTTGACCCGATGGGTGGAATCCGGTTCAGCGCCCAAAGTCTATTGGCGGAAACGCGCAAAACAAAGAATCAGGAGCTGTTTTGGGTTTCAAAGAAAATCAAAACGGCTCTAGCAAGCTGCTGAAAAAGTCATCGCTTTGGTTCTCCATGGTTCGAGACGGCGCTATTGCGCCTCCTCACCATGAGGCTTTCGTTAGATTTCCTCACCCTGAGGAGGGCCGATAGGCCCGTCTCGAAGGGCCTGGATGACTTTTTCAGCAGCCTGCTAGCGTCGTTGGCGCTTCCAAGCGTTCAAATCATCCACGGTATCGATATCGGCAAGCTGTTCGGTCAAGATGCAGACATTCTTATCTGCACCCAGCTTCCGGATCGTATCGGCTTGTGCATGCTCCGTAGACCAACGAACGCCCTCAAAAGAAGCGCGCTGCCTTAATCGATTGGTAAGGCCGATCAACCAATAACCGCCATCCGAGGCGGGACCGAAGACCGCATCACACCGGCCAAGCGCTTTAAATGCCGCAGCAATGTGTCTGGGCTCAAGGTCCGGAATATCGCTTCCAACGATGACTGCATCTCCCGGCGGCAGCCCTTTGAAACGGCCACTCATGCGCCGACCCAAATCTCCCGACCCTTGAGCCATATGATCGATATGATGCGGCCAACAGGCCGGCCAACTTTGGCTACCGTTTGCATAACTGTCCGGCGACAGAGCCAGCGCCGTATGCCACCTCGTATCGGCCGCAAGGCGCCTGATTACCCGCGCGCTCCACGTTCGGTATAGGCATGTGGCCATCACCGAACCGATACCGGCAGCTAAGCGTGTCTTAACGGTACCGAGGACCGGCGCCTTGGCAAATATGATGACGTGGCGTGGCACGGACGTCGCGTTTTATCCGTAGAGGCGCGATATCAAACGGGTCGGCACACCCATGTAGTACAGGGCGAGACAAACGATATTTCTCAGTGGGCGCATAAAATAGCCCTCGCGGCGGTATCGTTCGGCACTTGTCACCGCCTCCGAGCGGAAGAACATCAAACGCTTCCGGCCGATACGACGGACGATATCCACATCTTCCATTAGCGGTATGTCCGAGAAACCGCCGATACGGTCGTAGAACTCGCGGCTGATGAGGAGCCCCTGATCCCCATAAGGCAGACCAGCGAACCGGCACCTCAAGGCGACCCACCATTCCAAACGCCGAGCCGCGGGCCGAAAATCGTCCAACGAGAACTTAAAGACGCCTGCGACCTCGCGGGATTCCCGCGTGCCGTCAAATGCCCGCTCCACCCGTTCGACGAATGCTTCAACCTCGTCGCTCCATTCCTGTGTCAAGACCGTGTCGCTGTGCAGAAACAAAAGCCAATCGCTTTTTGCCAGTTGGCCCCCCACACGCATTTGGTGGCCGCGGCCCCTAGGCGCTGACACGAATTTTGCGCCGGTAACTTCCGCCACGCTGGCGGTTCCGTCAACGGAGCCGCCGTCGACAATAATGACCTCGCGCACAACACCGTTCACCGTCGGCGGGATGAGGCAGGCCAGCGTACGCGGCAGCGAACGCTCTGAATTCAGGGTTGGGATAATTACGCTGATCATGCACTGCAATATAATCGAATTTAGAAACATTACATATTAGGTGTCACAATGTTCTTGTTTTGTTCACAAAGGATCACTATGCTTGCGACATGAAAGACACAGATCGGCGCCCGGATGCGTCCGACACCACGCCGTTCGTGCGCGAGGAAGAACGCCGAGGGCGCGGAGCGGTCACAAATCGGTCCGGCAGATACGAACCTTCAACAAAGGAAGCAGTCGACGATGGCTGGCACCCGCTTGAGCCGACGCCATTGCGCACTTCGATCTCCATCGATGCGACCAGGTCGATAATCGCCCGAAACCAGTCCCCCGACATCCCGTTCGACAGGTCGATAAACCCATACCGAGGGTGCGAGCATGGGTGCATTTATTGCTTCGCCCGACCTACCCACGCCTATCTCGGCCTGTCGCCCGGTCTTGATTTCGAAAGCCGACTTTTCGCAAAACCCAAAGCCGCCGAACTCCTGGCGAAAGAGCTGCGGCGACCCAGCTATCGGCCCCGTGTGATTGCGATGGGCACCAACACGGACCCTTATCAGCCGATCGAGCGCCACTTTGGGATCACACGCCAGGTATTGGAGGTAATGGCACGCTTTCACCACCCGGTATCGATTGTCACCAAATCCGATCTTATCCTTAAAGACTTGGACGTACTTGAGAAGCTCGCGGAAGAGAATTTGGTGAAGGTGGCCATTTCCGTGACCACCCTCGATCGAAAAATCGCCCGCAAAATGGAACCTCGCGCGTCGACACCCACCAAACGGTTGGAGGCGATTTCCAAACTCCGAGACGCAGGCATCCCCACGGCTGTCATGGTCGCCCCGATCGTGCCCGCAATTAACGACCAAGAAATCGAGGCTATTTTGGAGGAAGCGCGGCAGCGAGACGCCCTTGAAGCGGGCTATGTGATGCTTCGGTTACCCCTGGAAATCAAGGATCTGTTTCGCGAATGGTTGGAAGAAGAATTTCCCGACCGTGCCTCCCGGGTGATATCGATCATGCGGCAGATGCGAGGCGGTCTCGACTATGACCCCCAATGGCACCGACGCATGACCGGCGACGGCCCCTTTGCAGAGCTGATCTCAAAACGCTTTCATCTTACGCGCCGAAAGCTCGGCTTCAGAATGGAGCCCCATCGGCTGGATCTCGGTAAGTTCTCAGCGCCGCCCATCATCGACAATCAGCTGCGCTTGCTTTGAATATGACTTTGCAGAATCGCTTATGCTCGGCTGATGGTGGATTTTTCGATCGAGGAAGACGAACGAGCAAAAGCGGGCCGCAAGTTGACGATTGCCGGCGTCGATGAAGTTGGGCGTGGCCCTTGGGCTGGCCCGGTCATTGCGGCGGCTGTAGTACCGCTGGAAGGTTTTGACGTTGACGGCATTCGGGATTCCAAAAAGCTCACCGCCGCTCGCCGAGAAGAGTTGTCTGGGCGCATCCGGCAGCAATCTCATGTGAGCCTGGGCACCGCCACGGTCGAAGAGATCGATACCCTGAATATTTTGCAGGCGACTTTCTTAGCCATGCGGCGTGCTGTCGAAAATCTGCCTGTGCATATCGATCTGGCCCTGGTGGACGGGAACAAGTCTCCCGAACTCGACTGTCGGACGCGTACCGTCGTGAAAGGCGATTCCGTTTCCGCCTCCATTGCAGCCGCTTCGATAGTGGCGAAAGTCGACCGGGACCGGCTGATGGCGAACCTTGCTCAAGAGTTTGCCGGCTATGGCTGGGAAACCAACAAGGGCTATGGGACAAGACAGCACATCGAGGGCCTTGCGCGCCTCGGTGTCACACCACATCATCGCCGTTCGTTTGCCCCCATACACAAGATATTGAGCGAAGACTCGTCGTTAACCCTTTGATTCAAAAAATACTATTGACCTGAGACTCCCGCTGACTCAGGATCGCGCCTCAACCATTTGTAGAAGCAAGACTGGGGCGCGGCATGGCAAGAGCCAAGGGCAAATCACCTACGAAGCAACAACTACCGTTGGATCGCATCATTGAAGGCGATTGCATCAGCGTGATGAACGACCTGCCCGCCAACAGTGTGGATTTGGTATTTGCCGACCCACCCTATTACCTGCAGCTGGAAAAAGAACTACACCGGCCGGACAACAGCCGGGTCGATGGCGTGGACGATGCGTGGGACAAGTTTTCCAGTTTCGCGGAATACGACGATTTCACCCGCGCTTGGCTGTCAGCGGCGAAGCGGATCTTGAAGCCCCATGGCGCGCTTTGGGTGATCGGCAGCTACCATAACATTTTCCGGGTCGGGAATGCGCTGCAAGATCTACAGTTCTGGATCTTGAACGATGTGATTTGGCGCAAGAGCAATCCCATGCCGAACTTCAAAGGACGCCGCTTCACCAATGCCCATGAAACGATGATTTGGGCCGCCCGCGATGCCAATCAAAAGAAGTACACGTTCAACTACGATTCCATGAAGGCCCTGAACGAAGACCTTCAAATGAGATCGGATTGGCTGTTGCCAATCTGCACCGGGCAAGAACGGCTGAAGGATGAGGACGGGAACAAGGCCCACCCCACTCAGAAGCCTGAAGCATTGCTGCATCGTGTGATCTTGGCCTCCAGCAATCCAGGCGACGTCATTCTGGACCCATTTTTTGGCACCGGGACAACCGGTGCTGTCGCCAAAAGCTTAGGTCGGCGTTTCATTGGCATCGAACGCCACAAGCCTTATCTCAAGCATGCTTATCAACGGATTGCAGCGGTTGCGAAACCGAGCGACGCAGAAATAGCGGTCACCCCGCCCAAAAAACAACAGCCGCGCATTCCCTTCGGCTGGTTGGTCGAGCGTGGCATGCTAAAACCGGGAGCAACGCTGTACGGACCGGCCCGCCGCCATGCGGCGAAGATCCGTGCCGACGGCAGCCTAGCAGCAGCGGATGCATCAGGCTCGATCCACAAAGTAGCTGCAAGCCTCCAAGGCCTGGATGCTTGTAATGGATGGACGTTCTGGCATTTTGAGCACAAGGGCAAACTCGCGCCAATCGATCTGCTGCGCCAACAGTTGCGGCAAGAGATCCATTAGAGCGGCGTGCACCGCTCTAGCGCTTCTTGGTCTCCGCAAAAAGCGGCCCGGCGTCTGCGCGAACTTGCGTGACCACTTTTTTCATGACCGTGGGAAGGGCATATTTTTCGAGCTCTTCCAGCCTGACCCATTGCCCTTTGGGTTTCTTTCGACCGGCAGCGATACTCTGAACAATCTGCAGCTCGAGATGGAAATGGGTGAATGTGTGCTTCACCGTCATGGGCAGTATCGCCCACTTAATCGATGCTGGAATGCCCACGCCCAAAGCATCCTCGGGACCATGCGAACGCCCATTCCCAGCGGAGTGCCATTCCGTTGAGGGTATCTCCCACATGCCGCCAAGAAGCCCTTTCTCGGGACGACGTCTGATCAAAACGGTCCCTTTCGGCCATTCCAACCAATAAACGGTGCCTCGACGCACCGGTTTCTCCGGTTTCGGCCGTTTCTTTGGCAGTTGCTCGGCGCCCCCTGCGGTAAAAGCTTTGCAATGCTCATGGCACGGACAAATACCGCAGTCCGGGCGTTTCGGCGTACAGATCGTGGCGCCGAGATCCATGAGAGCTTGGGCGTAATCCCCCGGCCGTGCATTGGGTGTATGACCGACAGCGAGTTGAGTGAGTTCCTTTTTCGCATCCGGCAGCGGCGTCTCGATTCGATGCAGTCGGGCCATTACCCGTTCGATGTTTCCGTCTACCGGCGTGGCTTTGAGATCGAAAGCGATCGATGCAATGGCCGCTGCCGTGTACGGACCGATCCCCGGGAGTGCGCGTAACGCGTCTTCGTCAGCGGGAAATTCGCTGCCATGCCGGTCACGCACGACCTTTGCGCATTTGTGGAGATTCCGTGCCCGTGCGTAATACCCAAGGCCGGCCCAGGCCAGCAGCACATCATCCAAGGGTGCATCCGCTAGGGCGTCCACCGTGGGCCATTCCGCCAAGAACTTCTCGAAATAGGGGATCACCGTCGCAACCGTCGTCTGCTGAAGCATGATTTCCGACAACCAAACCCGATAGGGGTCGGGGGTATCTCCAGGGTCATACCGCCACGGTAAGGTGCGCCGATGAGCATCGTACCAGGCGAGCAAATCTTTGCTGAGTGCGTCGAGCCGGCGGGGCTTGTGCGCGCGTCTAGGTGATCCAGTCATAAGTCTCCGTGACGGCAGGGAATTTCAGCAATGGCCCGGCGGCGTATTGGACAGAGCGCCAGCCAAGCTTTAAGAGGAAATATGTCCAAGTTCGATCGCGAAGCAAGAACATCGCGCCCGGCCTTTGCCCGCCGGATAGACAGGCTGGTGGGGCCAATTGCGCGCCCTGCACTGAAAAAACACGGATTTCATGAATTCCACATATTCGAACACTGGGCAGACATCGTCGGCGATGAGCTGGCGCAGGACTGTGTGCCGCTTCGTTTGTCCCGCAGCCGGTCGGCACAAGCCGGGTCGACGCTGGTAATTCGAGTTGCAGGACATCGGGCGCTGGACGTGGAATATGCCACACCGCAACTGTTGGAACGCCTCAACACCTATTTGGGCGGTCGGGCGGTCAGCCGACTCAAGCTGGTTCAAGGGCCAACGGATAATTTGGACCAACCGCCGCCCAGCCCGCTGCCCGATATCTCGGCCGAGGCCAAGAAACAGGTGTCGGAATCGACCAAATCTATCGAAAACCAATCGCTGCGGGCGGCCATTCAGAGCCTTGGAGAGCGCGTACGCCAGGCATCATTGAGACGGAAACAGGGTCGTTGAGCCCACCGGTCGCCACGCTTATACTGCACCGCCTTTGCCCCCTAGTAAGAGAGACCCGTTCGTGATGACAACGCCTTCGCCACTTAAAGCCGTTCCACTTGTTCTGTCGTTGGCCGCCGCATTGATTTTGGGTGGCTGTGGCGAAAACACCGACGTGGCCCAGACGGCGCCGGCCGAGGCCGGGCCGGTCGTCGAAGAAAGTGACATCGTCCAGGGCAGCGCCGACGCCCCGATCACCATCATCGAATATGCGTCCATGACCTGCGGTCACTGTGCCACATTCCACACACAGACCTATCCGCACCTGAAAGAAAACTACATTGAAACGGGGAAAGTCCGCTACGTCTTGCGCGAGTTCCCACTGGACTCTTATGCAGCCGCTGCATTTGTGACCGCCCATTGCTTGGGAGAAGATAACTATTACGCGGCCATCGGCCTATTGTTCGAAGAGCAAACCACCTGGATCGCAGCCCGCCCGGAAAATCGCAGAGATGCCCTTGCCGCAATTGCCCGCAAGGCTGGTATTGGCCGCGCGCAATTCGACTCATGTATGGATGACGAATCGTTATATGAACGCATCAAGACAGTGCAGGAGAGCGGCCGTAGTCTCGGGATCACGTCAACGCCTACGTTTTTCGTCAATGGGGAAAAATTCTCAGGAGCAC
>JANQMY010000165.1 GCA_028279895.1 Alphaproteobacteria bacterium | reverse complement strand
CAAGCGGGACGGCGATCAGTAGCAATCCGATGATGGATGTCCAAGCTTCCTTAGTTTCCGTCGATCGGGCGTCCAAACGGTTCCCAAACGGCATCACGGCCTTCGACAATCTGTCTCTCGATATCGCGCCGGGGTCGTTCACCTCCATCCTCGGGCCGTCCGGGTGCGGAAAAAGCACTTTGCTGCGTGCCATGGCCCGACTGACGCCGACGACCGGTGGACAGATTTCCTGGGCGTTCGACACCGATACGCGGAGACACGACAAAATCGGGTTCGTTTTTCAGGAACCGACACTGATGCCCTGGGCCACACTTCAGAAGAATGTAAGCCTGCCGCTTGAGTTGGCGTCCACGCCGGCGGCGGAAATTGCGCCGAGGCTGGCGACCTTGTTGGAGCTGGTGGAACTCTCCGGTTTCGAGCAGGCCTATCCCCGTGAGCTTTCCGGCGGGATGAAAATGCGCGCCTCCATCGCCCGGGCATTGGTGACCAATCCCATGCTGCTGTTGATGGACGAACCCTTCGCCGCGCTTGACGAGATCACACGGGAAAGGCTCAACGACGATCTGTTGCGCATCTGGCAGCAGCAATCCTGTTCCGTCGTTTTCGTCACTCACAGCGTTTATGAATCCGTCTATCTGTCGGAGCGCATCATCGTGCTGAGCGAACGCCCGGCCCGCATTATAGCGGATATCCCGATCGGCGCGGCCTACCCCCGCGGACAGGAATTCCGGCTGTCAACTCAGTATGCCGACTATTGCCGCACCGTATCGGCCGCCCTGCGGAGCGGCGGAGCGGCGCCATGACGCAAACATCCGATACCCCGCAGGCACCACGCACGCTGAAGATCGCCCTGCCGGTCCTGCTTGGCCTTGGCTTCCTGGGTGGCTGGGAAGCCCTGGTAATGGCGTTCGACATCAAACCCTTCGTGCTGCCGGCCCCATCGGCCATCGGATCGGCCCTGATAGAGAATTGGTCCAACCTATGGGCAGCAGCGTGGGTAACCTTGCGCATTACGGCATTGGCGTTTTTGCTGGCCCTTATCGGCGGCGTCGGACTGGCCGTGCTGTTTACTCAAAGCCGCGTGCTCGAATTGGCCTTGTTCCCCTATGCGGTCGTTTTGCAGGTCACCCCGGTTGTGGCCATTGCCCCGCTGATCTTGATCTGGGTGGGGCTCGACCGGGTGGAAACCGCACTGCTGATCTTGGCGTGGATCGTGGCGTTCTTTCCGATCCTGTCCAACACCACCCTTGGCTTGAAATCCACCGATCCCAATCTTCGGGAGCTGTTTGCCCTTTACGGCGCAAGCCGGTGGCAAGTGCTCACGCGCCTGCAACTGCCCAATGCCCTGCCCTACATTCTGGCCGGCATGAAGATTTCGGGCGGATTGGCATTGATTGGGGCGGTCGTAGCAGAGTTCGTCGCCGGATCGGGCGCAGCCACAGGGCTTGCCTGGCGCATCGTAGAGGCAGGCAATCGCCTGCAAATTCCGAAAATGTTCGCCGCCTTGCTTCTGCTGTCGATGCTAGGGGTTGCTATTTTCTTCTTGCTGAGCTGGCTGGAGCACTACTTGCTCCGCCGTTGGCATGAGAGTGCGATCGACCAGAACGCCCGTTAATCGGCCACTTGAGCCAAACTAACGGCCTTCTGTTTGCCTCGATTGTCCGCAATCTCGTACGACAACTTTTGCCCTTCGGTCAGCGCCGACATGCCCGCTTGTTCAACATCGGAAATGTGAACAAATACATCCTGAGTGCCGTCTTCCGGGATAATAAAGCCATAGCCCTTTTGGGCATTAAACCATTTAACTGTGCCAGTTGGCATGGGACGAATTCCCCATAATTACAGCCGGACGGTGGGAGCCCACCCGACCAATTTCATCAATGGTTGCAATCTTACTATTTTGTCGCAGTTTGCGAAAGGGTGTGTCAGTTTCTATGCTACATTTTTATTAACTACACTATTTTAGTGTAATTATTTATTATTCACACAAATATTGACGTTTAATTGGTGATCCCCCATATTTCCCGTTAATAACTCGACCGTGCTTTCGGGCGCGGGTATTTTCTTTGAAGAAGCGAGATCTACGGATGGCAACACCCGCACAAGCAGTTACGGCGAACCGGTTGGACGACGGCGAAGTGGTCTACCTGGATGCGGCAGGAAATTGGGCTGAATCCCTGGAAGACAGCAAATTCGTCACGGACAAAGAAGAAGCGTCACAGCTTTTGGCCGTGGGTGAGAAATCCGTTGCCGAACGGGTGGTGCTGGATCCCTATCTTTTTGACGTGCAGTTGGAAAACGGCGTGGCAACGCCTGTAAAAAAGCGCGAATATATCCGCGCGAACGGTCCGACGGTGCGGCTTGATCTCGGCAAGCAAGCCGACGTTCCCGAGGTGCAGTTCAAAAAGGCGTCCTGATCGCCTCTTTGCGTTGCGTCCGGCCGCGCTGAAAACTCAGACAAGAAGTATACGTCATGTATCGCTATGATGAATTTGACCAGCAACTGGTCAATGAACGGGTAGAGCAATTCCGTGGCCAAGTGGCGCGCCGTCTTTCCGGCGAATTGGAAGAGGACGAATTCAAACCGCTGCGTTTGATGAACGGGCTTTATCTGCAGCTACACGCCTACATGCTGCGGGTGGCTATTCCCTATGGCACCCTGTCGTCCAAGCAAATGCGCATGCTGGCGCACATTGCACGCAAATATGACCGGGACTACGGCCACTTCACCACACGCCAGAACATTCAATACAATTGGCCGAAACTGGGCGACGTGCCCGACATTCTGGAAGATCTGGCCACGGTGGAAATGCATGCCATTCAAACGAGCGGCAATTGCATCCGCAACGTAACGTCCGATCAATATGCCGGCGTCGCCGCCGACGAAATAGAAGATCCGCGGATCGCCAGCGAAATCATCCGCCAATGGTCGACCCTGCATCCCGAGTTCTCGTTCCTGCCGCGCAAGTTCAAAATCGCGGTGACGGGATCGCCGCATGACCGGGCCGCCATCAAGGTGCACGATATCGGCCTGATTATCGTGAAGAACGACCAAGGCGAAGTGGGCTTCGAGGTCTATGTGGGCGGCGGCCAGGGCCGGACCCCCATGGTCGGCCCGTGTATCCGCGAATTCTTGCCCAAGAACGAGTTGCTGGCCTATCTGGAAGCGATCCTGCGGGTTTATAACGAGTTGGGGCGCCGCGATAATCTGTATAAGGCGCGCATCAAGATCCTGGTCCATCAGACCGGCGCCGAAAAATTTGCCGCAATGGTGGAAGAAGAATTCGGCAAGATCGACAAAACCGGCGAGCTGAAC
This sequence comes from Alphaproteobacteria bacterium, assembly GCA_028279895.1. Taxonomy (GTDB): domain Bacteria; phylum Pseudomonadota; class Alphaproteobacteria; order JANQMY01; family JANQMY01; genus JANQMY01. The sequence continues at coordinate 986 of JANQMY010000165.1, read as the reverse complement.
CTGCCGAACGACGAAATCGACCGCATCACCGCCTATTTCGCCGATCCGTCTTACAAAGAACTGCCCACCGTCTCCGAAGACTTCATTGCAAAGAAACAGGCCAACCCGGAATTTGCGGCCTGGGTGAACAACAATGTGGCCGAGCACAAGATACCGGGCTATGCGATCGTCAATATCTCATTGAAGCCCATCGGCGGCATTCCGGGTGACGCCTCGGCCGATCAGATGGATGCCATTGCGGATCTGATGCAGCGATACAGCATGGACGAGATCCGCGTGACCCATGAACAAAATCTGACCTTGCCCTATGTGGAGCAAGGCGATCTTTATGCGCTGTGGCAAGCGCTCAAAACGCAGGACTTGGCCACGGCGAATATCAGTCAGATCACGGATATTATCGCCTGCCCGGGCCTCGACTATTGCAACTTGGCCAATGCCCGCTCCATTCCGTTGGCGCAAGAAATCAGCGAGCGGTTCGGCACGGGCGAGCGGGCCGATGCGATCGGCGAGCTGAAGATCAAAATTTCCGGCTGCATCAATGCCTGCGGACACCACCATGTGGGCCATATCGGCATTCTGGGCGTCGACAAAAAAGGTACCGAGTTCTACCAGATCACCTTGGGCGGATCGGCTGACGAAAACGCCTCGCTGGGGGACATCGTCGGACCGGCCTTTACCGAAGACAAGGTGATTGACGCCATCGAAACCATTGTCGACACCTATATCGACCAGCGGAACGACGGCGAGAAGTTCCTGGAAACCTACCGCCGTGTGGGCTTGCAGCCCTTCAAGGAGACGCTTTATGCCACTGGTTAAGGATGGCCGCGTCACGGACGATTCCTGGACCAGCGTCGCCGACGATGCACCGCTGCCGTCGGAATGCAGCATTATCGTCAGCCTCGAACGGTGGCAGCAAGACCGTGAAAGCTTGCGCACCTGCAATCAGCCGCTTGGTATTCGTCTGAAGTCGGATCAACCGCCCAACC
>JANQMY010000113.1 GCA_028279895.1 Alphaproteobacteria bacterium | reverse complement strand
GGATAGAAGAAGATGTAATTGAGGTTCTGAAGCTGCTGCGGAACGTCGAGCCCCTGCACACTGCGGCATACCACCGGTATCAGCCGCTTGCCGAGCTTTTCGGCTTCCGCCACCTCCCAGGCACAGGTGGACGAGGCGGCGGATTCCGGCGACAGCACAAATGCCACCGTGTCCGCGGCCAGGATCAGATCGCCCAGGCGCTTTTGCCACTCTTCACCCGGTGCGATTTCCTGCCGGTCGATAATCGGCTCGTAGCCGAAAGAGGTGAGGGCGAGCACAAGCTGATCCGCAAAGTCCAGATCGGCGCGGGCATAGGACACGAAGACTTTAACGGCACTTTGGTCGGATGAGTGTCGATCGGTCGCCATGCCGTTTATGCCCCCCTCTGACACAATTGGCGCAGTCAATCGGTGCGGTACGCGTCCGCCTCGTACAAGTGTACTCCTAAAATGCGCCGGCGCCTAAAGCCGTCTAAGGCGCAGGCAGGGTCATCAATGCCGGCATGACCAGGCTGCCGACGTAAAGTGTACCGTCTATCTCGTTTGTGCTGGTGACCGCATAGATCTTGCCGGTGGGGTCCTGCAGATTGTCGGTCACCTGGCCCTGCAGGTCGGTGCCGATGGTCCAACCATATGGCTCGATCAGATCTTGCGCCCCGATCAGATTTTGCAGACGCACCAATACGGTGCGTTGAAACGTGTTTTCCCACAGCCCGTCCGTAAAGTCATTGCGGGCAGTGACCAGGGCGATCCAAAACCGGTCCCGGCCGTTGAACGAGATGTTGTCGGGATAGCCCGGCAGTCCGTCGATGAACGTGTCCGACGTGCCCGCTTTGTCGCCGGTCAGCCATAGCCGGGTCACGCGATGCCCCATGGTCTCGTTCACCAGTACATAGGCATCGCCCGGCCCGAGTGCCACACCATTGGCAAAGCGCAAACCATCCAGGTGAAGTGTCACCAATTCCGTATACGGATTGTAAGACATCAAGCGGCCCGTGGGCTGACCCTCCCAAAAGTCCATTTGGTTTTGTTCGATGGGAAACCGGGTGGAAGCGTCCGAAAACCAGATGGTGCCGTCGGCGGCAATGTCCAGATCGTCGACGAACAGCATGGGCTCCCCGTCATGGGTTGCGGCCAATACCGTCATCTCGCTGGTATACGGATCGATGCTGATGAGCCCTTTTTTGGCGTCGGCCACGATGAGCAGGCCGTTGGCATCGAATTGCATGCCCAGGGGCCGCCCACCCGTGTCGGCCACCCGGTCGACCGTGCCGTCTTCCAAGAGCCGGACCACCCAGCCGTCATGAAGACCGGTATAGATGAGGCCGTCGGGTCCCACGGTTACGTCTTCGGGCCCATGGCCGCCGGACAGATCGTGCAGGGTGGCGGCGGTTAACCGTTCGTTCGCGGCATAGACGCCGGATGTGCCGGGGTTGGGTTTGGGCGTCCAAGCCACCGGTTCGAGACCTGTGGGCCACAACAGCAAATAGGCGGCCGCCACGGCGACCAGTCCCACAACCCCTAACAACACCGTGCGCAGCATGGGTGTTCCTCCCCGCCTGATGTAGCTTGCCCCTTCAGCAAGAAGCCTAACATGGATCGGGTGTGGCCGCCCAGATGCTGCGGAATTGGCGGTATTCGGACATTGCAGAGCCGGCTCGGGGCGGGTATAACCCTGCTCTTCTCAAAAGGTCGGGGCGTGGCGCAGCCTGGTAGCGCACCTCGTTCGGGACGAGGGGGTCGGTGGTTCGAATCCACTCGCCCCGACCAGTTTCATCAGGGTCCATACCGGACACATAGGTTAGGTCCATTCCGGGTGCACGGAACAAACACTCTCTACACATCCGCCGAAACCAGATACAATCCAAAGATGATGAGAGGCAGTCGCGCCCTTAAAGGGTGTGATTAGCGGATCGCTTCATGCTCAAGGGAGGTGCGCATGTCGTTTCGGGTTACATCTTGGAACATCAAAGAATTCGGAAAAAAACCAAAAAGTGCAGCGGCGCTGAAGAAGCGGGTCAAGGCGGTGGCCGCCCACATCCGGGGCCAGACTCCCGATGTCTTCGGCCTGATGGAAATCGAATCCATCAATATCCTCGATTTGATGGAAGATGAATTTCCCAATTTCGATTTCGGGTTTACGGATGGCCAAGACGGTCAAGACCGCAACAATAAGGAAATTTTGGTTGGCTGGCACAAGGACAAATTCGACCAGGCGGTCTTTTCGCAGAAGCGGCAATTCCGTTTGTACAACCCTTATCTGCGTCCCGGCGCCCTCTTGTCGGTGAAGCAGAACGGCAATTGGTACAACATGTTATTTCTGCATACGGATAGTGGCACCGAGGCACGTGATTTCGGGAACCGCTTCGAAATGTTCGAAAAGGTGTGGAGCCTTCGCAAGACTCTCGACAGAAAAGTGGCCAATCGGCGCGAACGGTTGATCGTGCTGGGCGATTACAACACGATGGGCCTCAATTATCCGTCCCGGCGTGTGGCCGATAAGATTGTGAAGGAAGAAAAGGAGATCGGATCGCTGTCCGATTTCGCCGGCAAAAACAAAATGACCTTGTTCGAAAAAAGCCATGACCTGACCTGGCGGCAGTCGAAGGGCTCGATGACGTCAGACTTAGACCATGTGATGGCAAGCGATGTGGTGAAGCTCAAAACACTGGGGCAGCGGTCCAAAAACGGCATCGATATCGACTTTCCGGTTCAAGTGGCCGGTTGGGTGGACAAAAACAAGCCGGAACGCAACGCGTTCTTGCGCGACTTGTCGGACCACTGTTCGTTGACGGTAGAGGTGCTGACCTAGTGCGTGGCTAAGACGATCAAATGCGGCGGCGCGATGCGACCCGTTTCGTCTGGAGCTTGTTGCGAACTCTTTTGCACGCCGCATTTTCACTTGCCAATCATCCCGGAAGTCCCATGATGGCCTCGGCTAGGGGCTGTGAGCGGGGTGCACATGGCAAGCGAGAGCGTGTTTCAGGCGGAAGACCGGCGTCAACGGCGCAGGCGGCTTTTCGCGCGGCTGCAAACCGGGTTCACGGCGCTGCTGACTCTATTTTTCATGGGCGTTTCCGCTTGGTCGATCAACAGCATTGTGATGCAAAACCGGAACGAGGTGCCGGCTGCGCAGCAACCGGCGCCGGCCGCTGCGCCCCAAGAAGAAGCGGCTGAACCGGCTCCGGCGCCCCGGCGTTCCCAAACAGCGCCGTGGATTCTGAACGCGCCGCAATAGGCGTAGCCTGGAGCGGGTTCTCAGATCGGCCCGCGATTCTACAAATACGGACAATTCGCTTAGAGTATGGCGGATCTAGAGCCGTTTTGGTTTTAATTGAAACACAAAACGGCTCCAGACTCTTTAGTTTTGCGCGTTTCCGCCAGTAAACTTTGGGCGCTGGACCGGAGTCCACCCATCGGGTCAAGCCCCAGGGCATGCTTCACCTGGAAACGCTATAAGCCAGCGACCTGAACCCAGGAGGGTTGCACCATGCGCCGTTGTTTTGTCATTTCGCCGATTGGAGAAGAAGGCTCGGCCACGCGCGAGCATTCGGACGATGTGTTCGATTTCATCATCAAGCCGGCCATGGAAACGGCGGGTTACCAGGTTCACCGCGGGGACCATTTGGCGAAACCCGGTAAGATCACGGATCAGATTTTTAATGCAATCCTGGAAGACGACATCTGCCTTGCCGTTCTGAACGAGGCGAACCCGAATGTCTTCTACGAGCTGGCGGTGGCGCAGAGTGCCGGCCGGCCCATCATCATTCTGATGCACAAAGGATCGGCCATGCCGTTCGATGTGAAAGATCTGCGGGCCGTTCCCTATGACCTCAAACCGCGGCCGCTTCGCGACCATGTGTATGTGGATCAAATCCTCAACTTCGTAAAAGAAATCGAGAATTCGGATTTCAAAGTCGAAGTGCCGTTCGGGAAAGACCTAAGCCCCTTGGGCGCGACGGACAAAAGCCTTCAGGTGTTTCAATACTCCTATGACTTCGGCGGCTCGCGGGCTTGGATCGATGCGTTCAGAAATGCCCGGGAAAATTTCGATATTTCGGGCATTGCGTTGCAGGCGTGGACGAAGTATCCGGACTTCCGGGATATGTTTTTGAAGCGCGCGAATGAAGGATGCAAAATCCGTATTCTGACAATGCATCCGGATAACGGCTCTTTGTCTTACATCACAAAAGTCGATGTGAAAGAATATCTCGATACGGTCCGGGCCGAAATTCGAAGCGCGGAGGCGAACTTTGCCGACTTGGCCCAACAGCATGAAGGCATCGAATACCGGCAGCTCAAGGATGCGTGCCCTCATCAGCAATTGCTGATCAGCGAAGATCAATTGATCGTGATCCCCTATCTGTCCGCGCGCTCCACCACTGAGTCCCCCCTGCTCAGCGGCAACAGCGCATCGCCCCTCTATCAGCAGTTTCGGGACGAATTCGAACACATGTGGCGGCTAAGCGCGCCCGGCGGCAAAGCGGCAGGCGGATTGCGAGCGGTCGATTAGGGAAGGCAATAAAAGCGTCTCGGGCCGTCTCTTAAACCCCCGGCAATGCTAGCGGCAGGCTGAAAGCGCCGCTAAAGTAATGCGATCTGGGGGACTGCAGTACATGAAAGAAAGCGTCATCATTCTTGGCTTGCTGGGCGCACTTTTGCTGGTGCTGGCCATCATGCCCGTGCTCGACCGGCGGGCGCAACACCGCCGCCGTCAGTTCCGCTATTTGGAGGCGCGCACCGGTACCCCCAGCGTGAGCTATCTGCGCCAGCGTCCGGGGCCGGCCAACCGGCCCCAGCGCAAACCGGGACGCCATGGTTATGAAACCTATTTGGGCGTGCTGCAGTTCCGCGACACCCGTCAGCAGGGGGATTTCGGCGAGTTGCTGACCGCCGTGATGGTGACGGCTCAGGGCTATGTGCAGCTCCCGTCCCAATACAACCGCAATAACGGGCTCGATGGGGTGTTCGTCCGCCGTACCCAGCCCGGTGCTTTTTCCGACGTGCTGATCGCCGAAACGAAAACGGGCCAGGCCCGGCTTTCCAGCGACATCATGACCGATAAAGGCGTGCGCCGACGGCTCGACAAAATGTATGCCGAAGGTCTGCTGACCTATGAAACCGCCGAGCTTCTGATCAAGATGCTCGATGCCAGATCGCCCAATTTCCGCAAACAGCTTTGGCAGCACCAATTAGCGACCGGGCAAACCTTCGTGTATGCGTTGGACGCCGATCAAAACTTTATCGGCGCCGCGAAAGACGTCACGAACAAAGGACTGTTCGAGGCACTGGTGCGCAACATGGTCACCCTGGGCAAACTGTCGGCGCGTTTGAACGAAGCGCCCCGCTAAGCCATGTTGGCGAGCGACAGGCCCGTCATCACCAGCAAGGCAATCGCCATGACGACGGTGGGCGCGATGGTGATCAACATGCCGGTGCCGCGCTTCGACGGGTCGGACAGCATGGCCTGCCGATAGAGCACCCGGCCGATCAGCCAAACCACGCAAGCCACGGCGCCCCACACGTCGCCGATTTGCCACGCCGTCAGCCAAACCAGCGGCAGCAGCAGAATAAGTTGTTCATTGGAATTGCAGTGGATGCGGTTGGCGATTTCGAAATCGGCATTGCCGCTCATCGCCGGTGGGGAAAGGTCGGCCTTACCGCGCTTCGATCCGGCCTGAAAAGACAGCCAAAAAGTATAGCCGATCACCAAGACGGTTGTGATGGTCGTATACGGAAGGGTTTCCATAGCGTTTCATCCCATATCGTTTTGTATACGGAAAGTATACATGGGCTGAGTTGCCTTGAAAACGAAGGAATGTCGGTAGGCGGAATGAAGGCGTTAACCTTTACCGGCCAGATGCAGCGCAAAGGCGTAAGAAAGCGCCACTTCCTTTAGGCGGTCGAAGCGTCCGGAGGCGCCGCCATGGCCCGCTTCCATATTGGTCTTCAGCAGGATGGTTGCGTCGCTGGTGTTGAGCGTGCGCAGCTTGGCGATCCACTTTGCCGGTTCCCAATAGGTCACGCGCGGGTCGGTCAGGCCGGCCAGCGCCAAAATGGCGGGGTAATCTTGCACCGATACATTGTCGTAGGGGCTGTAGGATTGGATGGTCTCGAATGCCTGTTCGCTAGTAATCGGGTTGCCCCATTCGCCCCATTCCGGCGGCGTCAGCGGCAGCGTGTCGTCGCAAATTGTCGTCAGCACGTCCACAAACGGCACTTCCGCGATGATGCCGCCGAACAAATGGGGGGCCATATTGGCCACTGCGCCCATGAGCAAGCCGCCGGCGCTGCCGCCATGGGCGATGATGTCGCGCGGTTGGGTATAGTTTTCGGAAATCAGATGTTCGGCACAGTCGATAAAATCCGTGAACGTATTTTGCTTTTTGTCCAGCTTACCGTCCGTGTACCATCGATAGCCTTTGTCCTTGCCGCCGCGAATATGCGCGATGGCGTAGATGAACCCGCGGTCCACCAGGCTAAGGCGCGTGGTGGCAAACGAGGCGGGCATCGAGATGCCATAGCTGCCATACCCATAGAGCAGCAAAGGAGCTGTCCCGTCGAGGGCTGTGGATTTCCGATAGAGCAGGGTGACGGGCACGGTTTCGCCATCGCGCGCGGGCGCCGCAATGCGACGGGTGACATAATCGTCCGGATTGTGGCCGCTGGGCACTTCCTGGGTTTTCCGCAGGGCGCGGCCTCGGCTTGCCATGTTGTAGTCGAAAATCTGCGCCGGTGTGGTGGGCGAGCTATAGGAGAAGCGCAGATTGGCGGTGTCGAATTCATATCCGGACGACGCTCCTAAATCGTACGCTTCCTCGGGGAAATCGATCAGATGGGAGTCGGTGATTTTCAAGCCGTCGCCAACCTGCCGGATCACCAAGCGGGGCAGGGCGTCCACGCGTTCCATGGTGACAATAAAGTCTTTGAAGACCAGCATGCTCAACAGGAGCGTTCCGGGCTCATGGGGCAGCCAGTCGGACCAGCTCTCCCGTGCCGAATTGGCCAACGGGGCCGTCATCAGTTTGAAATCTTCGGCACCGTCGCAATTGGTGTGGATCAGCAGCAGATCGCCCCAATCGCTGACATCATATTCATGGCCGGTTTCCCGCGCCGATACGAGACGTGGCGCTGTTTCGGGCGCATCCTGCGGGATGAGATGCACCTCGGACGTGGTGTGATCATGGGCCGTGATGACGATGAACCGGCGGCTTTCGGTTTCATCCACGGAAACGAAAAAGGACGGGTCTTTTTCCTCATACACCACGCGGTCGGCCGAAACATCCGTCCCCAGAACATGGTGCAGCACCTTCACGGGGCGATGGTTGTCGTCCAGGATCGTATAGAAGAGGCCTTTGCCGTCCGCGGTCCAAACGAAATCGCCATGGCCGTTCGGCAGCTCGTCGGCCAGTTGCTCACCCGAGGCAATGTCGCGCACGAAGATGGTGTAGAACTCGGATCCGTTGGTATCGAGCGAAAACGCGATCTTCGAATGATCGGAGCTGTGTTCGAAGCCGCCGATCTGAAAATAGGCGTGGTTCTTGGCTTCGCGATCGCCATGCAGCAGGGTTTCCGACGCAGCATCTTCAGAACCGCGTGGGCGGCGGCAAAAGATCGGGTGCTGGCCCCCGGTTTCATAGCGCGTGAAATAATCATAGGGCCCGTGGGGCGACGGCACGGTGGAATCGTCTTCCTTGATCCGCCCTTTCATCTCTTCGAACAGCGCGGATTGAAGCGCTTCCGTCGTGGCCATGATGTCCGCCGTATAGGCGTTTTCCGCTTCCAGATAGGCGCGAATGTCGGCCTGCAGCACGTCAGGGTCTCGCATCACTTGCTGCCAGTTTTCGTCGCGCAGCCAGTAATACGGGTCGTCCCGCTTCTGTCCGTGCTGCTCCAGAGTATGAGACCGTTTTTCGGCAATGGGCGGTATGGGCATAGACTTACTCTGATCGGAGTTATACGCGGAGAAATGGGGGTGAAGTCTTTGTGTTGATTGTCATCCCGGGCACACGGCAGCGCGAACCGATGCTGTGTGGACCCGGGATCTACATCAGGTCTGTTCACATGGAAATGGGCGAAGAATTGGATCCCGTGTCGGCAACGCAGCACTTAGTGCTGCATTGCGCACGGGATGACGGTTTGAAGATCTACTCTTCATCCTTTTCCAGTTTCAGCGCCGTGCCGTTCATGCAATAGCGCAAGCCCGTAGGGTGAGGCCCGTCCGGGAAGACATGTCCCAAATGGGCGTCGCAGGTGGCACACAGCACTTCGGTGCGCCGCATGAAAAGGCTGCGGTCTTCCTTTTCGGTGACCGCGTCCTTGTCGATGGGCTGGTAGAAGCTGGGCCATCCGGTGCCGGAATCATATTTCGTGTCCGACTTGAAAAGCGGCGTGCCGCAGCAGACGCAGCGGTAAACGCCGTCTTCCTTCGAGTCATGGTAGGGGCCCGTAAAGGCGCGCTCCGTCCCATGCTCGCGGGTCACGTAGTACTGCTCCGGCGTCAGTTGCTGACGCCATTCGTCGTCGGTCTTGACGACTTTTTTGACTTTGGTCGTCTGATCGTTCATCTGGTCCTCGCTTTTACTGAGGCCGACTTTCCTGAAGGAAAGCCGCCTATGGGTAAACGATGCTGATCGTTTCAGCGACGCAGGCCGGGCGATCCTGACCTTCGATTTCGATCGTCACTTCACTGATCAGTTGCGTGCCGCCCGCTTTGGGTTCTGCACTCAAGAGTTTGGATTTGGCGCGGACCTTGGAACCGACCGGCACCATATTGGTGAAACGTACTTTGTTGGAGCCGTAATTGATGCCGCGCGACACTTGCTTGATCGTGCTGATCTGGCCGCCAAGCCACGGGATCAGCGACAAGGTCAGGTAGCCGTGCGCAATCGGGCCGCCGGTCGGCAGCTCCTTTTTCGCGCGTTCCACGTCCACATGGATCCATTGGTGATCGCCCGTGGCATCCGCGAACAGGTTGACCCGGTCCTGGTCGATTTCAACCCAATCGGACACGCCGATTTCCTCACCGACACAGGCGCTCATGTCATCAATCGTTTCAAATACGCGCATCGTTTTCTCCTTTAGATGAAGTATATGATTTTGGGTTACACAATTTTCGACTCTTTATTGCCCCAATAACGGTCACGAATGAGCCGCTTATAGAGTTTGCCGGTCGGGTGCCGCGGCAGTTCCTGGTCGAAATTGATGGATCGCGGACATTTGATGGCGGAAAGATTGTCCTTGGCATAGGCCATCAATTCTTCGGCTAAATCCGCTCCCGCATCGCTCCAGTTCATCGGTTGGACCACGGCTTTGACTTCTTCGCCGAAATCCTCGTTGGGCACGCCGATGACGGCGACGTCCATCACTTTCGGGTGACCGATCAAAACATTCTCAGCTTCCTGGGGATAAATATTGACGCCGCCGGAGATAATCATGAATGCCTTGCGGTCGGTCAGGTAAAGATAGCCTTCTTCGTCCACCCGGCCCACATCGCCCAGCGTGCTCCAACCCTTCGCGTTTTGGCTTTCCTTCGTCTTCTCCGGATCGTTGTGGTACTCGAACTCCGGTCCGCCCGCGAAGAAAATCGTTCCTTCTTCGCCGACCGGCACATCGTTGCCGTCTTCACCCACAATATGCAGTTCGCCCAGGATGGGTTTTCCGACCGATCCGGGATGGGCCAGCCATTCTTCCGCATTGATGGCGCAAATGCCGTTGCCCTCGGTGCCTGCATAATATTCGTTGATCACCGGCCCCCACCATTCAATCATTTTGTGTTTCACATCGACCGGGCAGGGCGCAGCGGCATGGATGGCGCATTTCATGGACGACACATCATACTTTGTCCGCACCTCGTCCGGCAGTTTCAGCATGCGGACGAACATGGTGGGTACCCACTGGCTGCTGTTGGCTTTGTACTTTTCGATGCATTTCAACGCTTCTTCGGCATCGAAGTGCTCCATCACCACTGTCGTGCCGCCCAAGCGCTGAACCGACATGTTGTAGCGCAACGGCGCCGCGTGATAGAGCGGCGCGGGCGACAGGTAGACGGACTCTTCGTTGAGGCCATAAAGGGCGCCGATGAAGAGAAGGAACGGCTCTGTGGCGTCCAAAGGTTCGTCGGAAAGCGGGCGGCGCACGCCTTTCGGACGGCCCGTCGTGCCGGAGGAATAAAGCATGTCCGTGCCCGCGGCTTCGTCCGCGATGCGGTCTGTCGGCATGGCGGCGGACGCTTCTTCCCACGACTGGTAGCCCGGGATCGTCCCGCCGACCATAAACTTGTTCTCTACGGTGGGCAGGCCGTCGACCAGCTCTTCCGCCACGGATGACAGCGCGCTGGAGGCAATGAAGAGTTTAGAGTTGCTGTCTTTGACAATGTACTCGATCTCCGGCGCGGTCAGGCGCGAGCTGATGCATGTAAAGTAGAGCCCCGATCGTTGGGCCGCCCAGCAGATCGGCAAATAGAGCTCCACATTGTCCATGAAGATCGCGATGCCGTCGCCGGTCTGCAGGCCGAGCTTGCGGAACAATTGCGCGCCTTGATTAGACAAATCCTCAAGCTGCCCATACGTCAACGTCTTGCCTGTCGAGGCCATGATGATGGCAGGTTTGTCCGGTGATTTTTCCGCGTGCATGTACGGGTGCATGGGCGCGCCTCCAGCTTTTCGATCCGATGATATTCTTATGGCCCTGGATCTATCAGGTTCCCTTGCGGGAAACAACTTAGGCGCGGCACAAGTTGACGGGGGCGGTTTCCCCCGTAGACTGCGCCGCAACACGTCATTCCCATTTCATCACACATCGGAGGCAAGCCCATGACAAAGGCATACGAAACTATCAAATACGACGTGGAGGATCGGATCCTCACCATCACGCTCCATCGGCCGGATAAGCTCAACGCGTTCACCGGCCAAATGATGGAGGAAATGATCGATGCCTTCGACCGGGCGGATGCGGACGACGATGTGCGGGCCATCATTGTGACAGGCGAGGGCCGGGGCTTCTGTGCCGGCGCCGATCTCAGTGCCAGCGGCGGCGGCACCTTTAACCGGGGCGGCGAATATGACTGGAGCGACGAAGCGATCCGCGATGGCGGCGGGCGCCTTACCCTGCGGATTTATGAGTCTCTCAAACCGGTCATTGCCGCCGTCAACGGTCCGGCCGTGGGGGTCGGGGCCACCATGCAGCTTGCGATGGACATCCGGCTGGCGTCCGAAGAAGCCCGTTTCGGTTTTGTCTTTGCCCGCCGCGGCATCGTGCCGGAGGCGTGCTCCAGTTGGTTCCTGCCGCGCGCCGTGGGCATCCAGAAAGCGTTGGAATGGACCTATTCCGGACGCGTGTTCCCCGCACAGGAAGCGTTCGACGCGGGGCTGGTGCGCTCGCTCCACAAGCCGGACGAGTTGATCCCGGCAGCGCGCGCGATCGCAAAGGACATTGCGGATAACACCTCCGCCGTATCCGTCACCCTGACCCGCCACATGATGTGGAAATGTCTGGGCGCCGATCACCCGATGGAAGCCCACAAGCTCGACAGCCGGGGCGTCTATTACATGGGCAAATCGGCGGACGCGAACGAAGGCGTTCAGTCTTTCCTCGAAAAGCGGCCGGCCGACTTCAAGATGAGTCCGGCCAAAGACATGCCCGGCTATTTCCCTTGGTGGGACAAGCCGAAATATTCGTGAGCGGATGAATGATGATGGCGCCTCGGTAAGGCGCCGCCGTCAACCACGTTTTTTCTTTTTGCGTTTGGTTTGCGGCTGCCGGTCTTCCTCCGGCGGCGCTTCACCGCCGTCACGGTTCATAATGCGATCAAAGGCATCGAAGTCGGCGCGCGCCGCCCGTTCCTCGAAATACTTTGCCGTGTCGATCGCGGAGATCTTCTCGGCAACGGCCATGACGACGAATTGATTTATACTGGTGCCTTCTTCCTTACTGATTTTTTCGACGGCTGCTTTAAGGGATGCAGGCAGCCGCAGCGGATAGGTCTTCGTATTCGGTTTCATCGATCCTTCCTTGCCAGTACTTCAGGAGGGCTAAGCAGGTCTATGCCAAATCTCTGTGGCGCCGTACCAAAATCTTTTTTGTTATAGGTGACGATTGCATCTGCGCCGCCATTGACGGCGGTTTCAAGAACCATCTCGTCTCCTGGGTCATGCAATTGTGGCCGCCAGCGGTAATGTATCTTTACCGGTGTCGACAAGGCCGCCAAAACATCCAGTACTTGCCCAACCTCTTTGCGTTCAAGGCCCGCCGCCAACAAGTGTTCCGGTAACTCACATGTGGCCTCGTACTCAAGCACCAACGCGGTGCTCAATAGCAGCTGTCCAGAACCGGCGCGCACTTGACGCAAAAGCTCAGCGGATGATCCGCTGGGGCTGCGTAACGCAGTGACGACCACATTGGTATCCAACACCATCTTCATATGATATCACATTATATATGATATCATATAATTATCTTGCGATTTGGTTTTAGGCAATACAAAATGCGCTATTTTCAGACAGGCACGGATTATGAGAGGGAGCGATGACTCTTGAACTCGCTAAGCATCAATTGGACATCGGCCTTCTCACCAATCGGCGTGAGGAGATGTTGTCCTTTTGGCAGGCCCAGCCGGGGGTTGCCTATGAAGGTCCTCTGTCGGTCGG
>JANQMY010000091.1 GCA_028279895.1 Alphaproteobacteria bacterium | reverse complement strand
GGCGGTCCCAGGCGTCATTGGCCGCACCGTTGAAGCCCGTGTTAAACGCGCCGGGGGCCACTGTATGGGCCTGAATGCCCCAGGCGGCATACTCGACGGCGAGGGACTCCGTGAAGCCTTCCAGCGCGAACTTGCATCCGCTGTATAAAGTGGTGCCCGGACCACCGACCAGGCCGGCAACGGACGTGACCGTGATGACACGCCCCTGGCGCCGGTCCCGCATGTGGGGAAGAACGCAGCGGCAGACATTCATCGTGCCGAAGACGTCGGTTTCATAAAGCGCGCGCGCTTCGCTTTCGTCGTATTGCTCAAAAAGACCGTGGGCCCCTAGCCCCGCATTGTTCACTAGAACGTCAAGGGCGCCGAACCGGTCGATCGCTGTTGAGACCGCGTTTTCAATTGATGGAATGTCGGTTACATCCAGCCGGGCGACCATCACATTTGGAAGCGCGGACAGCTCCGTTTCCTTTTCCGGCGAACGCATGGTGGCCACCACGTTCCAGCCTTCGCCTTGGAACTTCTGTGCCGTTAACCGTCCGAATCCGGACGATGTGCCGGTGATCAGGACCGTGCATGTCATCTCATATCTCCTTTGGCGAAATGCTATTCGGCGTCGAGCGCTGCGAGGACCGACCCTTTCAACGCCTCAAGCAACCGTAAGAGCTGTTTCTTCGATTTAGCGGTTTGTTTAAAGCCCGCGGAAGACACTTGAATGAACTCGGCCATGCCGCGGGCTTCCAGACCTGCTTTTGCCAAGGCGGTGTCGTAGGGTTTCAAAATGCCCTCCATCGCTCTGCAATAGGCGGCATTCGATTTTTCGATTTCGTCTTCACCGGCGGCATTGAAGCCGCTGAGAAGGTCTTCCGGGTCCGCCGATGCCCGGATCCTTTCGAAAGGCCGTACGGTATGGTGGGCGAAAAAAATGTCGAGTTTCTCCGCCAACGTTTTGGCATCGTCGCATTCCGTCGCGATCGCGGCGATGTTGCGCTCCGCCGCCAGGCGGATGGTCGCTCGCAGTATGTCATCCTTTGTAGAAAAGCTTGAATAGAGGGTTTGCCGCGCGACGCCCACTTCCTCGGCAATGTCGTTCATGGTCGTGCGCTTCACGCCATAGCGCGAAAACATCCGCATGGCGGCTTCGATAATGTCGACCTCACTGGCTTTCATAATTTTATATTGACAAGCTGTGTCACTTTGTCAAACATGACAAAAAGACATATTTTGTCATGTTGAATCAACTGGAGGAACGCAGGTGACCGCCGAGACCCAACAGATTTCCGCAGATCAATCGGCCATGGCCAAGCACATCGGCGATACGATGCTCTATCCGCCGGAACAGCCGTTCCCCAAAACGCCTCTCGATTACGGTATTGCCTATCGCGACGTGTCCTTCGAGGCGCGCGATGGCGTGCGCTTGTCCGGCTGGTTGCTGAACGAGACGGCCGGCAACGTTATTGTCATGACGCATTTCGGCTATCGCGCGAACCGCTACGGCTATCAGCTCAAACATCAGCCGGACGGCAGCGTGCCCTATGACAAGGAAATCGAGTTCGTGAAAGTTGCAAAGCGGCTTACGGATGCCGGTTATGCGGTGCTGATGTACGATCTGCGCAATCACGGCCTGAGCGGAAAAAGCCGTCTGGGCGTCGGCACGGGGGGCGTTGACGAACGCTGGGATGTGTTGGCAGCCGTCGATTTTGTGGCGGCCGACCCCGCCACCGCCGGCAAACCAGTCGGCCTGCTCAGCTATTGTATGGGGGCCAACGCCACCATCAACGCCATGGCGGAAGATGCGGATGCGTTTTCGCATGCGGGCGTGAACGCCTTGGTGGCGCTTCAGCCGCTGCGCAATGGCGACTTCCTCAGAAAAACCGGAGTCGTGGAGGGTCTATGGAATGCGGTGGAAGATCACTTCACGGCGCACACCGGCGGGATTTCGCTCGATTATCCGGTTCAAGACGCCGCAACGTTCGTGAACGTGCCCACCCGGCTGGTGCAGGCCCGCAAGGACCCGAATACAGATTTCGATTTCGTCGCGGCCCTCTTCGAGAACATCCCGGTTGAAAAGGAGATGTACTGGTTGGAAGAACCCACCCACCGGTTCGACGGATACAACTGGTTTGGGGATCACCCGGGCGACATGCTCACCTGGTTCGACAGCCATGTTCCCGATGGTGGGTCCGCTAAGTGAAAGAGGATTGTCATGCCCATATCCGGTGCGTGCCCTGACACATTGAAACGACCGGCCAATCGGCCGATAGCTCAGAAAATCAGTAGACGGAATGTACTGGCAGGGGCTGGTGCGTTTGGCATCAGCGTTGCCTTGGCCGGTGTGTCTCGACTCGCCGTCGCCGCCGATGCCGCCGGCGCGGGGCCGCTGGCGCAGGTGCGGGGCGGGGACGCAGCTCCGTCCTTGTGGATTGCCATCGAAGAAAACGGCACGGTGCGCATCACGTGTCATCGCGCGGAAATGGGGCAGCAAGCCTGGACCGCGATGGCGCAGATCGTCGCCGACGAACTGGAAGCCGACTGGAAAGACGTGGAAATCGTTCAAGCGGAAGGCGACGCCAAATATGGCGATCAAAATACGGATGGGTCCCGCTCGGTGCGGTTCAATCTTCATCGATTACGCATCGCCGGTGCTGCCATGCGCGGCATGCTGGAACAAGCCGCCGCCGACGCCTGGGGGATCGATGCCGCGGACTGCAGGGCCGAACTGGGCTATGTGACCAATTCCCGTGATCGCCGGACGATGAGTTTTGGAGCGCTCGCGACGGCGGCAGCAGAGCTGCCTTTGCCGGACGAAGATGCCGTTAAGCTCAAACCCCGACACGACTGGCGGTACATGGGCAAACCCGTCCGTTCTCTGACGGCGCCGAAAATCATTCGTGGGGAGGGAACCTATGGCATCGATGTGGACCGTCCGAACATGGTCTATGCGGTCATTGCGCATCCGCCGCAACTGTTCGGCAAAGCGGCCCGCGTGAACGATGTGGCGGCGCTCGACGTTCCGGGCGTGCTCAAAACGGTCCGGCTGCCCGATATGGAACCGCCGGCGGCCTTCAAGCCGTTAGGCGGCGTTGCCGTGATCGCCAAAGATACCTGGGCCGCCATTCAAGGGCGCAACGCGCTTGAAATCGATTGGGAAGACGGCCCCAACGCCGGTTACGACACCGAGGCTTTCATCGACGGGCTTGCGGCAAACGTAAAAGAACCCGGGCTGGTGAAGAACGATCGTGGGAACGTCACCACCGCTCTAGCGGCGGCGAAGACCAAGGTGGTGGCTGAGTATGTGACGCCGCATTATGCGCATTCCGCGATCGAACCCGTCTGCGCCACGGCCGAATGGCAGGGTGACAAAGTGGTCTGCTGGGCTTGCGTGCAGGACGGTCAAACCACTCGGAACACGATCTCTCAGCTGCTTGGCATCCCGCTTGAAAACATCACCGTGCACACCACTTGGCTGGGCGGCGCGTTCGGCCGCAAATCCAAACCCGACTTTGTGTTAGAGGCCGTTCTCTTGGCAAAAGAGATGGGGCAGCCGGTCAAGGTCACCTGGACTCGGGAAGATGACCTACGGCACGACTTTTTTCACATGCCCAGCGCACAGCATTTTGAGGCCGGGCTCGATGAAGACGGGACGTGCACCGCTTTCTTGCATCGCGCCGCCTTCCCTTCAATCACGACGACCTTCGTGCCCGGTTTCGACCAGATGAGCGATGGCGAGCTGTCGCAGGGCGTTCTCGACAATCCGTTCGATGTACCAAACTTCCGTACTGAATCGGGCACCGCGAAAGGACATGTCCGCATCGGTTGGCTGCGATCCGTCTGCAACACGTTTCTAGCCTTCGGTGTACAGAGCTTTGCGGCGGAACTTGCTCATGCGGCGGGGCGTGACCAGAAAGATTATCTTTTGGACCTGGTCGGGGCGCCGCGCATCGTGGATCCCGCCACCGACGGCGCCAAATACGACAATTACGGCGCAGACCCGGAGGAATACCCCATCGACACGGAGCGGCTTCGCCATGTGATCGAGCGTGCCGCGAAGATGGCCCGTTGGGGGCGCCGCATGCGTAAAGGTCGCGGGCTGGGCATCGCGGCGCACCGGTCCTTCCTGACCTATGTGGCAACGGTGATCGAGGTGGCGGTCGACGAAGACGGCAAGCTTGAGATTCCCGGCATCTGGCTTGCCGCCGATGCGGGTACGGTCGTCAATCCGCGCCACGCGAAAGATCAGTTTGAGGGCGGCACGCTTTTCGGCCTGTCCAACGCGCTCTACGGCGAAATGACGGCAAAAAACGGTGCCATGGTTCAGGGCAACTTTCCGGATTGGCGCGTGATGCGCATGGCCGAGGCGCCGAAATCCATGGAGATCGAAATCGTCGAGTCCGATGCGCCGCCTGCCGGTGCCGGGGAACCGGGGACGCCGCCCGCCGCACCGGCGCTTGCAAATGCGATCTTCGACGCGACGGGGTTGCGCATCAGGAAACTTCCCATCTTTGGTGCGCAGGAAGATCTTTTGCCGCTCAACGACCCGCAGAACGGCTAAGGAGGCGGATATGGCAATCACGCTCAGTATTAACGGCGAAGATCAAGAAATAGATGCGGCTGAAGGAACGCCGCTTCTCTGGGTCCTGCGCGACCACCTCAAACTGACGGGCACCAAATTCGGTTGTGGCATCGCTCAATGCGGCGCCTGCACGGTCCATGTAGACGGCGTGCCGATAAGGTCTTGCAGCACGCCCCATGACGTGCTCGAAGGCGCCAAGATCACTACCATTGAAGGGGTTTCCGGCAAGGCCGCAGAAGCCCTGCGGCGGGCTTGGGAAGATATCGACGTACCTCAATGTGGCTATTGCCAGGCCGGCCAGTTGATGTCCGCAGCGGCCTTGCTCGCCGAGAACCGCCGCCCACGCGACGAAGAGATCGATGCCGCCATGAACGGCAACCTTTGCCGGTGTGCCACATATATCAGTATACGAACGGCTATCAAACAGGCCGGCAGATCGCTTTAGCACGGCCGAGAGGATGCAGCATGCCGTCAAAAGAGAGATTCACGGCGAACTCCGTTCCCAACCTTGCCGGTCGCACGGCACTTGTGACCGGTGCCAATAGCGGACTTGGCCGCGCGGCAACGAAGCACCTGGCCGCCAATGGCTGTGAGGTCATCCTGGCCTGCCGTAGCGCTGCCAAAGCCAGTCAAGCGATTGAAGAGTTGTGCAATACCGGCGTCCGACAGAGCTTGCTTTCCTTTTTGCCACTGGACCTGGCGGATCTCGACCATATTGAGAAGGCCACGTCCAACCTGTTGGGACAAGGGCGGCCCTTAGATTGTCTGATGTTGAATGCCGGCGTTATGGCGACGCCCAGATCGACCACCAAGCATGCAGTTCGGCGTCAACCATCTCGGCCATTTTGCTCTGACGCTGCGGCTTCTTCCGCTGTTGCGGCGGCAAGCCGCTTCCCGCGTGGTGGTGGTGTCGTCTCTGGGGCATACACAAAGCAAAGGGATCAATTTGGACGATCCCGGAAATCTGAAGGGCAAGTACAACGCTCAACAGGCTTACTTCGATTCGAAGCTCGCCAACCTATTGTTCGCTCGTGGCTTGCAATCCCGCCTGGACGCTACGGGGGCGGCCGATCCCATGGTTGTCATGGCGCATCCGGGCATGACCAAATCCAACCTGTCTCAAAACTCACTTTTTGTCCGTAGTCTGGAATTTATGTTCCGCGCCATGCGGCCCGACCAAGGAGCACTTCCGCAGGTGCGGGCGGCGGTCGATCCGGCGGCTGCCGAGCTCGACTATTACGGACCGGACGGGATGGGCGAGTTAAAGGGCTATCCGGTAAAAGTCGGCATGACCGATGCCGCCAAGGACCCGGAAGCTGTCGACGCCTTATGGAGTTATTCCGAAGACGCGACGGGCCTTACGTTCTAAGGTAGCACAGCGCGCGGTCAACCGGGCCCATTTTCTCCACGTCCGAAGAGCCCTACTGCAACACGTTTGGTGTCCTATCCCTTTACGTTTTCGTAGACCGGGATCGAGGTGCCGAAGGGGGCTTGGTGGTCGGGGTCATAGCCGCTATGGGGATTGCTGACCCGGAGCAGCGGTTCCAGACACCCCTGGCTGTCCAGCAACTGCATCATCTGGTCCTGAGCGGGGGGCGGCAGTTCCTCGAAGTGCTCTTGCAGGCGCTCCAAGCACCATACGCGATAACGCGATGTGGGCACATCATGGTACGCCGTGCCTTGCAGCGTTACGCCGAATACCTTTTCACCGCGGCTCCAGGCTTGGGCGTTGGCGCAGAGGTTTTCCAGATGGGTTTCGCCGATTTCCTTGAGCAACGGCAGCAGGTCGTCCGGTACACCGGACACATGGGTGCCGCCCATATCGGAAGCCTTTGTGTTCCATAGGCGATAGACCCATTCCATGACGGCGGGGGCGGTTTCGCGCATGATCACCGCAGGAACTGGGTCCATGGCGAAGTGCCGGAATAACGGACCCATCAAGCCGATGTCGGCGAGGGTGGGGGTGGCGCCGAAGACAAAGGCGCGGTTTTCGAACACGGGTGTGAGAATCTTCAGCAGGCGGAGATAAGCTTGCTCCACATGATCCCAGGTTTCCTTTGTAACGCCGTCATTGGCTACGAAATTCGTGTGCTGCCGGCGTTCGGTGACCATACGAAGCAACCATCTCGGCATGCTTACGTCCGCAGCCATTTCGTCTGTGATCTGCCTGCGCAGCAGTTTCGAACTTGTCGGGTAACTCCAGCGGTAATGCATGGCGGGACGCCACATATATTCGTCGGCGTAGTCTTCGATCAAACGGCATATGTAGGCCTGCACGGGATCGGCCGGCAAAATCGGATGGTCCGGATACTGCGTTTCGAACCAATCGATGATCGGGCTTGAGTCTGTCATCCAGCGCCCGTCCGGCAACTCGACCGCCGGTACTTGCAGCGCCCCGGTTTTTTCCGGCAGAACTTTCCGAAAATAATTGGACGTGGCGGAGCAGTATTCGAACGGGATTTCCTTGTACCGCAGATACGCCTCAAGCTTACCTGTAAAGTAAGAGACTTTCACACCATAGACTTTGATCACTGCGCGTCTCCCCTGTTCTTTGCGGAGGTGCCGCGGCACCCCGCCTTTTGAAGGGAATGTGACCCGATTTGCGGGAAAACGTCAAAGGGCGGCTTTGACGTGGAGATCGCGTAGCGGATGGTGCGCCAAATGGGGCCCGCGATGCTGCTACCAAGTCGTATCTCCCAGGAAATAGCGAACCACGTCGATATAATCGAAAATGAGCGAAACCGTAATCACGGCCATGAACCAATAGAGATAACGCCCTGCCCAGTTTTCCTCCGTAAACGGACGCCTTTGCGACAACAGGTAAGGCAATAGCGGCGTCCATGCGATAATGTGGCTTAAGCCCAACAGGCGGGTGTAGCCGGCGGTGTTGTAGATGGTCAGGATGATCACAATGTTGACGACCCAGGCCAAAAAAAGCCCACCGCGACGTGGGAACGATGCCGTATTCCACAACAAAACGTCAAAGCCGTGCAAAATGACGCCAGGCCCAGTAAACGCGTTGGAGCCGCCAAACATTAGGTCTATGATCGCGTCCGCAAAAAGAACGTGTGGGGCGGGAAGATATGGACAGCCAAGAAATCGCCGCGCGCCTGGCCATTCAGGAGCGGGCTAATCGGTATACGGACGCAATTCTGCGCGCCGACCGGGAAAGCTATGCGGATTGCTGGACCGAAGATGGCAGCTGGCACATTATGGGGCAGCATTTGAAGGGGCGGGCGCAAATCACCAACTTCTACCTTTCCCTTACGGAACAAACCAAACATGTACGCCATTTGGCCCTGTCGCCCATCTTGCGCATCGACGGGGATACCGCCCAAGGGCGTTGGCAGATCACCGAAACCGTGTGCATGAAAAACGGCGTCGGTTCCATGATCATAGGCGTTTATGACGATGCCTATCGTTGCCAGGACGGGATCTGGCGGTTCAGCGAACGCAAGCTGGACATTATCTATCAGGGCCCGGTCGCTTTTGATCCGGACGGTTTCGTGCCGCTGGCCGAAACCCGTCATCCGTTTTAAGCAGCCCCAAAACAGATAACGCGCAGAAAGGAAGCGTCATGACCGAACAAGCCACCAATTACGACGATGTCAAACAATATCGCCTGGATCCCGAGCGAGAGCAGGAGTTGCTCGTCACCGGCGGCGAGTGCACCTTCATCTGGGCGAATAAGGCCGGCCATCCGATCGGCGTGACCACCGCCTATGTGCCGGCCAAAGGCAAGATTTGGATGACCGCCACGAAGGAACGTGTCCGGATTAAAGCGATCGCACGGGACGGACGGTCGTCCATCGTGATCAGCAGCAAGGGCACGCCTATGGGGGGCGGCAAAACCGTGACCTATAAGGGGCACACGGTCATTCGCGACGACGAAGAAACCAAACAATGGATGTATCGGCTGCTTGCCAAGGGCATGTCCGCCGAGGGCCGCCAAGACGAGGGCAATGAGTTTACCTCGGGCCTCGATCCCGACATGTTCGTACGGTTCCTCGATACGCCCGAGCGGATCGTTCTCGAATTCACACCGGAAATGTCGATCCCCTTCGACGGCGACAAGATGGCCCAAGGTACGGCGCAAGCTTACGCGGAATTCGCCAAGCAAGACGCGGCGAAGAAGGGCTAAGACTGGCCTGTTCGACCCGCCGGTCTTGTGCCGGCGGCGCCGCGCCGGTCAACGCATTAGGGGGGCGGCGTTTTCCACCCGTCGCACACGACGAATTCGCCGGGTATCTCATAGCCGGGGCCGGACTTGAACGGTTCGATGGAGCTGAGATAGTCGCTGCGGGCCGCCATGCGCGTTGCATCATCGAACCGGCTGTACGCCAGTGCCACGGGGCCACCTATGAAGGCGGCATCCGCCGCCGCGTCGGAATCCGCATACGGAAGAACCGTGTCCAGGCGTTCTTCCCGCACATAGTCAAAACCGGCCTTACGCATTTCTTCTGCCAGCGTATCGCCGGTGCCCAACCGGAAGAACATGGGGCAGACTTCGGATTTCACGCGGGAATCCACAATGGGAAAAATGTCGGCCCAACCGCAATTCCGGCGCGCGCCCCAGACCGCGAAGACAGCCCGCCCACCCGGCTTCAAAACACGTCGTGTCTCTTGCATGGCTTTTAGCGTGTCCGGGAAATACATCAGACCCAGCGCACAGGTTACTAGATCGAACCGATTGTCTTCGAACCCATCCAGCGCTTCGGCGTCGGCGCGCGCGGCCGTCACTTGTGGTGTGTTTTGAAGACGAGCCCTGTGCGCGACAATGTCCACCATGGCGTCGGAAATGTCGGTGGCGACCACGTGGCCCCGGCGCCCGACGGCGTCGGCGAGCGGAAAGCTCACAAGGCCCGTGCCGCAGGCGATGTCCAGCACGGCCTCGCCGGGTTGGGCGGCTGCCTGTTTCAGCAGCCGTGCTTGCACCAGGGCAAGGCTTTCCTGCCAGCCCGCTTCATAGTGGTCGGCCGCTTTGTCCCAGCCATATCGCTGGATGCGGCGTTGCAATTCGGGTTTCACGGTTTGCCCCTCCGCTAGACTGTTTCAGTGACCACGAGGCTGGTCTCGATGGTTTGTGGTTTGCCCACCACGTCGATCAACGGGCTGTAGCGCAGCGAGGTTTCCAGCAGGTCTTCCAACATCGCCCGCGGTGCCGGGGAATCCACCTGCACCACCAGCCGAATGCCTTCGAATCCGGGCGCAGCCGTGTCGCACACGCCCAATTGTCCGCGGGCATCCACATCGGTTTCCACCGATACGTCGATACGGTCGACGGTGACGCCTTGCCGGGCCGCCCACATTTTCAGGCCAATGGCCACACAACTGGTGAGCGCGCCGCGAATAAGGAAGCTTGGGCTCGGCCCGTCCTCTTCGCCGCCCATGGATTTCGGCACATCCACCACAACCGAGTGGTTTTTCTCGCTGACGCGACAGGTGAGGCCATCTTCGATGGTGGCTGTGTTGCGGTAGACCCGCTGGCCGATCGACGGGCGTTGGGACACGGTTTCCGACGCCCGTTCGAGCTTTTCCTTGATGGTTTCGGACGTTGCCATGATGGAGTCCTCTCTTCTTTGCTACGCTGCCCGGCTGCCGATTTGGGCCAGATGCGCCGCCAGGTGCATGGACAGGTCACGCGCATCGTCGCCCACACCGTCGATGAGGCTCGATTTGCGCCGGCGTAAAAAGGGCAGGCCGAGCACATAAAGACCCGGCGCATCGACCACGCCGCCCTGATGGCGCAGCCGGCCTTTGCGGTCGAGCACGGGAACATCCAGCCAGGAATAATCCGGCCGAAAGCCCGTGGCCCAAATGATGGTTTTGATGCCGGCTTGCTTGAGGTCGAGATCAACGATCGGCTTTTCGGGCACGTCCGTCGGGCGCAGCCGGTAGGGCACTTCCAAGGGCTCGTTGAAACCGGTTTCGGTCACCCATTCGTCAATGCCGTCCAGCAGCCGGTTCATTTTGAGGTCGGCCAAGCTACACATATTGGCGAGCGATCCGGAAAACTGAACGCGTGTGCCCTGCAGCCCCATCACCCGGCCGCAGATTTGCACGCCGATGCTCTGAAGGCTGTTCAAGCTGATCGTTTCATGGGTCGGGCTGCCGATGAGCTGAAGCGAGGGAACGTTCCGTACCCGGTTCAAATCGTCCACCTGGTGGAGGCCCATATCGAGAACGCCGGTGACATCCATCCACCATTTGATGTCCCGCCCGCGGTAACTGCGTGGCACGCGCACATGTTCGCCCGCGGCCAGTATGACCCGCCGGCCGGAGAGTTGAATTTCCTTCGCAAGCTGCACCCCTGTGGCCGAGGCGCCGACAATCAAAACGCCGCCCTCGTCAAGTTCTTGGGGGTTGCGGTAATCGAAAGGCGTCAGGGACTCGACGCCCAGCGGCAAGGTTTGGGCGCTGCGCGGGATATGGGGAATGTTGCAGGCACCGCTTGCCATCACAAAGGCGCGGCAGGCCCAATCGCCCATATTGGTGGTGACGCCATAACCGTTGTCCATGCGGTAAACGCTCTGTACTTCGGTTTCGGTTCTTACCGGGGCCGCAATGTGGTTCGCATAGCTGGTCAAAAAGTCGATGGTTTCCGGCATGGTGCGGAAACCGTTCGGGTCGTCTCCGTCATAGGTGAAACCCGGCAACCGGCTTTGCCAATTCGGCGTCAACAGGCGAAGCGAGTCCCAGCGTTCCGTGCGCCAGGCATTGGCAACCTGGCCGCGCTCTAACAGAACGTGGTCGATCGACAATTCATTCAAGTAGTGGCTCATGGCCAAACCGGCCTGGCCTGCCCCAAGAATAATAACGGTCGCTTGACGCATGGGACTCGCTCCTTCTAATCGCCTGCTCGATTATTTGACCGTGACGAACACGTTCGTCGGGTTGGTCATCATGTCGAAGACGGCAGAGCGCTTCTGCGATTGCGCCACCAGTGCCGCGATATCGTCTTTGCTGGCCTCCGCGTCGATCTCGTAATTGACGCGCACGGCGCTGAAGCCGTTACGCACGTCGGAATCGATGCCGAGAATGCCGTGCAGATTCATTTCGCCTTCCAGCGTGGCCTTGACCGAACGCAGTTTGATGCCGCGGTTTTCCGCAACGGTGGCAATGCCCGCCGTCAGACAGCCGGCCAAACCCGACAGCACCATTTCCACCGGCGTGGGGGCCGCATCGGGGGCGGCGAACACTTCCGGATGATCCGTTTCCGTGGTGAAGGTTTGGCTGCGTGTTTGTTCTTCGCCGAGGCCGAAGAAGCCGTTCATTTCGGTTCGCGTATGCACGCCGTCGATCCATTCGCTGGTCGCGCGGAAGGTGAAGTCTGCGGCTTGCGGCGCGGCCTCAAGGGCTTCCCGTGCGTCAAGCAGGGCGCCCACATTGACGCCGTTCAATTGCGTGGTTTCCGTTTGGGTGTTGGACATAGGGGGTCTCCATAAGTCTGGGTCGGTGAAGTGTCTCAGTGACCTGGGGGAGATAAGGATGTCCGCGCCGCCATGCTTGAAGAGTTTCTGCAGATTTCATGGAGATTGTTGGATTTTCCCTTGATCCCGGCCCTCAAACCGCTGTATGACCCTCGCCCGGTGTATAATCTCCGCGGCCAACACGATCCGGCGGCAATCGTGATATTTGGCATGAAAACCCTGTAAAATATTGGGTAAGCCGCTGAATTAGCTGAAAAAATCTTGTCATGATTTATCGGTTTGCCTCATTTGAGTACGATCAAAAGAAGGCCGAGCTCCGGCGGGCCGGTAAGGTTGTGCCATTGGAGCCGCAGGTTTTTACCTTGCTGGGCTTTCTGATCGAACACCGGGATCGTGTGGTACACCGCCAGGAGCTAATCGAGACGGTGTGGGGTGGGCGCATCATCTCTGAGTCGGTCGTGTCGAGCCGGGTTAAGGCCGCCCGGAAAGCGTTGGGCGATGACGGCAAGACACAGGCTTTCATCAAAACGATCCACGGCACCGGTTTTCGCTTCGTGCATGAGGTTGACGAAGGGGCAAGCTCTGCTTCGCCGCCACCGACAGGGGCGCGAAAAGAAAGTGCGGTTACGATTGTTGTGTTGCCCTTCCGGCTTATCTCCACCGATCCATCGCACACGGTGCTGGCAGAAACGGTACATGCAGACCTCACCACGCAGCTTGCGCGGGTGAGGGATTTCTCTGTGATTTCTCGCAAAACATCGGCGCTGTATGCGGATAAACCCGTTTCGGCTAGCGATCTTAGCCGTCTGTTGGGCGTGTCCTACATCATCGAAGGTACGTTGCGTCCAAGCGGCCATCTCATTCGGCTGTCTGCGCAGATCATCGACGGGTCCACGGGCGCATGCGTCGCGGCGCTTGAATTCGATCGGCCTACGGACGAATTACTCGATTTGCAGAACACGGTTATTACCGAGATCGTCAATCATCTGGGGGCGGAGATTAATTTCGCCGAAGTCCGGCGGCTCGAACAACGGGCGGGGGCCGACCCCACCGCGGTCGACCATGTGAAATGGGCCTGGGTGACCGTCGAGCAAGAAGGATGGAACACTGTCGGCCTCAATAAGGCGGTGGGCCGCCTCAAACAGGCGATCGAGATCGATCCCAATTACGCCCCCGCGATCGCCTCGCTGGCGTTGTTCAATGGTATTGGCGTTCGTTTCTACATTCTCAAGGATGAAACAGGCCAAATCAGAAGGCAGGTGGTCGAGACCGCTGCGCGGGCCGTGGAACTCGATGCCTACTCGTCGGATGTCTTGGGCTATGCCGGTTGCGCCTTATGCGATGTGGGAGAAATCGATCTGGGGATCCAGCATTTGTTGCGGGCCATCAAGATCGACCCGTCCAACGGCCAAGCCCACGCCGCCCTGGGCTGGGGCCGCTTTCTTCAAGGCCGGTTCGACGAAGGCCTTCAATTGATGAGTGAAGCCATCCGCATCAGCCCGACCTATCCGGGCCAAGCCTTTTGGCTGTTTGGTTTGGCCAATGGCTATCTGCTGCATGGTGAACTCGACAAGGCAGAAGGCATTTTGAAAGACGCGCTCATGATAGATCCGCAATTCAACGGGGCCTATCGCATGCTGGCCGAAATCGAAAAGCGGCGGGGTAATTCGTCGGCCGCCGCCGCTTACAACGAGAAAGCGCAAGCTATCGAAGGCAGCAAGTCCGACGCGCTGAGGGAAGCGTCCTAACAGGCTGCTGAAAAAGTCATTTTCATCCTTCGAGACGGGCCTGTCGGCCCTCCTCAGGATGAGGAAAACAAA